>JANMWT010000565.1:0-19325 GCA_031394145.1 Alphaproteobacteria bacterium
CGGGCTCGAATCACCCGGTTAGACTCGCCCAGTCATCGGCGCCTGGGAATCCTCCGATTCCATCAGGGCAGAAAACGCTCTAGGTCAGAGTTATCCAGGGCAGGGTTAGGAGCCACGCATGTTCAGTCTCGCAGGCCGCACGGCCCTGGTGACCGGCGCTTCGGGCGGCATCGGCGCGGGCATCGCCAAGGCGCTGGCCTCGCAAGGCGCCCGGGTCGCCCTCTCGGGAACCCGGCTGGAGGCGCTCGAGGCGACGGCTCAAGAGATTGGCGGTTCGCCGGTGATCCTCACCTGCAATCTTGCAGACCCGGTGGCGACCGCCGCCCTCGTCGGACAGGCCGAGGAGGCTTTAGGCGGCCTCGATATTCTTGTGTCGAATGCAGGCCTCACCCGCGACGGCTTGCTGATGCGGATGAAGGACGAGGACTGGCAGGCCGTTCTCGAGGTCAATCTCGGCGCCTATTTCCGGCTGACCCGGGCAGCCCTGCGCGGCATGATGAAGCGTCGCTTCGGCCGGATCATCGGCATCACCTCGGTGGTCGGGGTCACCGGCAATCCTGGACAGGCGAACTACGCCGCCTCAAAGGCCGGAATGATTGGGTTTACAAAGGCCTTGGCCGCCGAAGTCGCCAGCCGGAACATCACCGCCAACTGCATCGCCCCGGGGTTTATCTCGACCCCGATGACCGACGTCCTCAAGGACGAGCAGAAACAAGCCCTGGTGAAGAATATCCCCTCAGGAAGGCTGGGTTCGGTGGCTGACATTGCGTCTGCGGCAGCCTATCTCGCGAGCGATGAATCCGCTTACATTACGGGCCAGACCCTGCATGTTAATGGCGGGTTGGCCATGATCTGAGGCTGGTCGGGGTCTTGCGCCCCTATCGCTGCCTATGGTCAATCAAAATCAGGCGTGTTAACGCGCCGCAACGTACCCCCGCGGCGCAAAATCTGCGGGCGGCATACTGAGAAGGGATTGATATGTCCGACGTTATCGAGCGCGTGAAAAAGATCGTGGTCGAACGCCTGGAGGTGGACGCCGAGAAGGTGACCGAGAAAGCCAGCTTCATTGATGACCTGGGCGCCGATTCGCTGGACCTGGTTGAACTCGTGATGGCTTTTGAAGAAGAGTTCGGGATCGAAATCCCGGACGATGTGCAAGAGCAGATCGGCACGGTTGGCGACGCGGTCCGCTTCATCAAGGAACGTGTCTGAGACGCTGACCCCGCTTTAACGGGAGCCCTCTCATGCGGCGCGTTGTCGTCACCGGCATAGGCCTGGTCACTCCGCTCGCGAACGGGCGCGAGGCCTCGTGGAGCAAGCTGATCGCAGGCAAATCCGGCCTCAAGCGGATCGATATCTTCGACACCTCCGACCTTGCCTGCAAGATCGCGGGCCAGGTGCCGTGGACCAGCGGACGCGGCGGCGGCTCGGCCGACGACCCGGCATCGTTCAATCCCGAAAAAACCATGTCGGCGAAGGAACAGCGCAGGGTCGATGAATTCATCCTTTATGGCGTCGCCGCTGCTGACGAGGCGATCGAGGATTCCGGCTGGAAGCCGGAAAGCTACGAGGACAAGTGCCGCACCGGCGTGCTGCTCGGTTCGGGCATCGGCGGGCTTGCCACGATTGCTGCGACGGCGGTCGAGTTGCATCTCAAGGGCCCGCGCAAGATCAGTCCGTTCTTTATCCCGAGCGCTCTCATCAACCTCGCCTCGGGCCAGATCTCGATCAAGCACGGGTTTAAGGGCCCCAACCACGCCGTGGTGACGGCGTGCGCAACCGGCGCCCACGCGATTGGCGATTCCATGCGCCTGATCCAGTGGGGCGACGCCGACGTGATGGTGGCCGGCGGTTGCGAGGCCTCGGTCTGCCGCATCGGGGTTGCCGGCTTCATCGCCTGCCGCGCCATGTCGACGTCGTTCAACGACACCCCCGAACGCGCCTCCCGTCCCTACGACAAGGACCGTGATGGCTTCGTCATGGGCGAAGGCGCAGGCGTGGTGGTGCTTGAAGAGTACGAGCACGCCAAGGCGCGCGGGGCAAAGATCTACGCCGAAGTCGTCGGCTACGGCCTCACCGGCGACGCCTTCCACATCACGACGCCCGATGAAACCGGCGATGGCGGCGAGCGCGCCATGCGCACCGCCCTGCAGCGCTCCGGTCTGGACGCCTCCGAGATCGATTATGTTAACGCCCACGGCACCTCGACGCCCGCCGGCGACGAGATCGAGGTCCGGGCAGTCGAGCGTGTGCTTGGCAATGCCGCCTCGACCACTCACCTGTCTTCGACCAAGTCGGCGATCGGCCATCTTCTCGGCGCCGCCGGGTCCGTCGAGGCGATCTTCTGCATCCTGGCGATGCGCGACAGCATCGTTCCGCCGACGCTCAATCTCGACAATCCGAGCTTTGAGACGCCGATCAATCTCACCCCCCACAAGGCGGTGAAAAAACCGATCCGGGCAGCGCTCAGCAACTCGTTCGGTTTTGGCGGAACCAACGCGGCGCTGGTGCTGAAACAGGCTGAGTAGCGCGCGCAAACCGGTTAGGCTGGATCGCCCGCAGACAAGAAAGGCGATGGCTTGGGAAAGTTTTTCGGCTTTCTGTTGGTTCTCCTGGCGCTCCTCGCCGCCGCCGCCGGCGGCGGATATTTCTATGCCCAGACCCTCTACGCTGAAGCTGGACCGACGACGGCCGACGGCTCTCCGCGGACGATCATCATCGAGCCAGGCTCAAGCGTCCCGGTGATCGCAAGGAAGCTGGTCGCGGCCGGCGCCATCCGCAACGATCTAGTCTTCCGCGGCGCGGTGCGTCTCACCAATGCGACGATGCGGCTGAAGGCCGGCGAATACGCCTTTGACAGCGGCGAAACCATGAAGGCGGTCGTCGAGCAGCTGATCGCCCATAAGGTCGTGCTCCATGGCGTCGCGGCGCCCGAGGGCCTCACCAGCGCGATGATCCTGGCGCGGCTGAAGGACGAGCCGCTGCTGAGCGGCCCGCTGCCGAGCGTCGAGCCGGCCGAAGGCGTGCTGCTGCCGGACACCTACATGGTGGAGCGCGGACAAAAGCGATCCGATGTGGTCGCCCGCATGGTCTCCGCCCAGCAAAAACTGATGGCCGAACTGTGGCCGCGTCGTCAGGCCGGCCTGCCGTTCGAGACCCAGGAACAGGCCCTCATCCTCGCATCGGTGGTTGAGAAGGAGACCGGCCTTCCCGCGGAGCGACCCCAGGTCGCCGCCGTGTTCGTCAACCGGTTGAAACGCGGCATGAAGCTCGAAAGCGATCCGACGATCATCTACGGCCTCACCCGCGGTGAGCCGCTTGGCCATGGCCTGACGCGCAGTGAACTCGACCAGCCAAATCCCTGGAGCACCTACCAGATTGCCGGCTTGCCGCCGACGCCGGTCTGCAATCCCGGCCGCGCCGCAATCGAAGCGGTGCTCAACCCGCCGGTGTCCGATGCGCTCTATTTCGTCGCCCAGGGCGGGGCAAACGGCCGATCGGCGTTTGCCGCCACCTATGCCGAGCACATGAAGAACGTCGCCAGCCTCCGATCCTGGGAGCGCAATGCGGCCAAGGGCGATGGCGCCGTGCCAGACATTTCCGGCGCCGCGCCGAAATTCGAGGCGTCGACGCCGCCGCCGAAACCGGTCAAACCGTCTTTGCCGGCGCCGCCCAAGCCGGGCGAGGCGAGTTGAGGGGCAGGTTGATGGGGGTGCGGCGATGATCCGGGGCATGACTGGGTTTGGCCGCGCGCAAGGCGTTGCTGCATGGGGCGCCTGGGCGTGGGAAGCGCGCTCGGTCAACGGCAAGGCGATGGATGTGCGGATGGCGGGTCCGCCGGGCTTTGATGCGGTGGACTTCGAAGCCAAGAAGCGCGTCCGCGAGCGGTTCGCGCGCGGCAGTATCCAGCTCCAGCTGCGCGTCGATTTCACACGCGAGACCGGCGGTCCCGCCCTCGACACGCGGGCCCTCAACCGTCTGGCGCGTTCCGCCCGCCTGTGGTCCGCCGCCGGGCTCGCCAAGCCGTCGCTGGATGGCCTGCTCACCGCTCCGGGCGTCATCCGTGGCGGAGCGCGGACGACCAGCGTGGTGGACGAGGGCATGGCGAAGGACATACTGGCCGGCCTCGAGAAGGCGCTCGACGGGCTTGAGGCTGCCCGCCAGGCCGAAGGCGAGGCGCTGATGAAGCTGTTTGCCGGTATGCTCGAAGAGATCGCCGCCACCGTGACGCACGCAACCGGGCTGGCCGCAGCCCAACCCCTGCTGGTCCGCGAACGCTTCAAAGCGCGGCTGTCGGAGCTTGCCCGCGATGGCGGGGTTGATCCCGACCGGGTGCTTCAAGAAGCGGCGGTGCTGGCGGCGAAAGCGGATGTCCGCGAGGAACTCGACCGCCTCACTGCTCATGTCGAGGGCGCGCGGAAAATCCTCGCTGCTCCCGATGCGGCGGGCCGGAAACTCGACTTTCTCTGCCAGGAATTCAATCGCGAGGCCAACACGCTTTGCTCGAAATCCGCCAGTCTGGAGCTGACGAACGCTGGTTTGTCGCTTAAGTCGGTGATCGACCAGTTCCGGGAGCAGGTCCAGAATGTCGAGTGAGCGAGCCTCCACCGAACGTCCGCGACGCGGGCTGATGTTCGTCATCTCGAGTCCCTCGGGCGCGGGCAAGACGACCTTGTGCCATCGTCTGCTTGCCGAGCCCGGCGTCGAACTCTCGATCTCGGCGACGACGCGCGCCAAGCGGCCGAATGAAGTCGACGGCAAGGATTATCATTTCCGCACCGTCGAGCAGTTCAAGGCGATGATCGAAGCCGACGCCTTCATCGAATGGGCCCAGGTGTTCGACCATTATTACGGCACGCCGACCGCGCATGTTGAACAGCGCCTGCAGGCTGGAACGGATGTCATCTTCGACGTCGACTGGCAGGGCGCGCGCGCGCTCAAGACGATCCGTGCAGGCGACGTGATCTCCGTCTTCATCCTGCCGCCTTCGATCGACAAGCTGAAGCAGCGCCTCGAAGGTCGACCCGGCGCGAGCGAGGCCAGCGTCGCCGGCCGTCTGGCTGGCGCCGGGCAAGACATCCTGCGCTGGGGCGAATACGACTATGCGATCGTCAACGACAATCTCGACAGCGCCTTTGCCGAACTGCGCGCCATCCTCATCGCCGAACGCATCCGCCGCAAGCGCGCCAAGCTTGGCTTCATGGTCGATCAGCTGCTGAAGGATTCGGCGCGAGGCTAGGCGCGCGGCCTGGCGACCTCCCTGGCGACCTCCCTGGCGACCTCGATGGCGTGCGACCGGCGGCTTTTGAAATCTCGCGGAGGGCGCTCAGGCCGACCGAAAACAGCAAGCGGCGCCTTGCTCTCTGTTTGCGCAAGGCGCCGGTTTCCTGCAGACTGTTCGAGCCAGTCCAATCCACCGGGGGCGCAGGCAGGCAGTCGGTCAATCCAGACGGAAGACAAAAAAGGGGAACTGAGTGTTTCGTAACGTGATGATCGCGAGCGGCCTTGCCCTCGCAGCTGTGACAGCCGGTTGCGCAACGGCGCCGACAAAAAAACCAAGGCCGGCGGTCGTAACTGCGCCTGCTGCTCCCTCAGCGCCCTCCGCGCCCGCGATGTCGGCAGCGGTGACTGCGGCCCAGGCGCCTGGAGAGGCGATCTTCAATACGAGCTGCAACCGGTGCCATGGGGTCGGGGCCAACGGCGCGCCGGCGGTGAGCGTGCTGGCGGCGAAGGCGCCGAGTGCGATCATTGAAGCGCTGACAACCGGCAAGATGGCGCGCATGGGCGCGGCCCTCAGCGCCGAGGACAAAGCCGATGTGGCGATGTTCCTCACCAAGAAGCCGGTCTGAGGACGGACCAGCAAGACCTGAGCATCGACAAACGCCTCCCCAAGGGGAGGCGTTTTTTATTGCTTTCAACCGGGAGAACCGCTCCTCGCCGGTTGTCGTCCCGCAAAGCCGATCGCGAAAGACCAAAGACGTGGCCGACGAACTCCGGGCGGGTCCCGACGTCAACAAGCCACTGCGCGAGGGCGATCGGCGAGCACGAGGCGAGCGTCCAGCGAGATCCGGCCGCCTGCTTGGGGTGGCGCAGAGATCCGCGCACGCGCGTCAGGTTTCCAAAGCCGTCGCGTTCCACGCATCGATGAAATGCTGCGAATAGGACTTGAACATCGTTTCGGACATGTAGCTGCCGCGGGCGAAACCGACCCAGATCTCAAGCCCCTCGCCGGGCCGGGCCTTGCGCGTTTTTCGCATCATGTCCTGCGCTTCCTCCGTGCGACCGAGCGCCTGCAGAAAAACTGTGCGCGTCATCAGCTGGTATTTCGCGGTCGGATCGACGCGGGTGTCCTCGTTGGCCGCTTCTAGCGCTTCCTCCAGGCGGCCCAGCCCATAAAGGGCCCAGCACCGGTGGCAATAGGTGAACACCTGCTGGAACGCCCTCGGCGCCAATCGCTCGGCTTCCGCGAGGTGGATGAGCGCCTCCTCGTAGCGCTCAAAATGATTGAGCATTATTGCCAGCGCCTGCTGCACATCGACCATGCTGGGGTTCAGGTCGACCGCGCGCTGGGCGAGGGTGAGGCCCTCCGCCCATCGTCCGGCGTGGCTGAACGTGGTCGCCACCTGAAAGAGAACGGTCGCCTGGTTTGGGTTCAGTTGCAGCGCCGCCTCGGCGTGCTCGATCGCTTCTTCGATCAGTTTCCGGTCTCGATATCCCGTCTCGTTGAACGCGAGGGCGAGGGCCATGGCGAGCGTTCCGCGCGCCACCGCATAGTCCGGCGCGAGGGAGACCGCCCGACGCGCCTCCACCACGGCGACCGCCATGCTTTCGGGTGATAGCCGCGCATAGGCCGCCCAGGACCGCATCACCGCCTCCCAGGCCGTGATGTCGCCGGGCTTTCTCAGCGCGCGTTCCATCTCGACTCTATGGATCTGGACGCCGAGGTGCGCGGCAACTTCGCTGACCAGTTCTTCCTGCAGCTCCGCCAGCTCGGCCAGCGGCCGGTCGAACTTCTGCGTCCACAGGATGGCGCCGGTCTCGGCTTCGACCAGCTGTGCGGTGACCCGCAAGCTGGTCCCCACCCGACGGACATTGCCCTCCAGGATGTACTTGGCGCCCAGCTCCTGCCCGATTGTTCGCAGGTCGGAGGTATTCTTGCGGTAGGCGGCAGTGGCGCTCTGCGAAATCACCTTCAGGCCACGCCCAAGCGACAGGGCTGATGCGATGTCCTCGCCCATCCCGCCCGCGAACACCTCGTCGGCGCGCTCGGTTGAGCGGTTGGTGAAGGGGAGGATGGCGATGGATGGGCGCACGCCCTGTGGCTTTCCGCCTTGCGCGGCGGGACGTGCCGTCGGCGCTGACGCATCTGCGGTCACCGCCGGCGGCGCGCTTGCGGGGGCCGGGCCGCCCTTCGCGACAAACCTGTAGACATCCGAGAGGAAAGACCGCCACGCACTGTCGCTCGCATCGCCCTGCCAGTGGCTCAGCTCCGCGGTCTGCGTCAGTTCGAACATGATCGGCCGTTCGCAACGTTCGATCATGCACGGAACCAGCGTGCGGTTGCGGTCCGCCAGGGTTGCTTCGGCGCGCACCCAGCGAGATTCAACCGATTTCTTCGACCACAGGACAACGACAGCCTTGGCCTCGCGCAGCGCTTTCTCCGTGACCTGGTCGTAAGCTTCGCCAGCCTTTAGGCCTACATCCCACCAAACCTTGAAGCCTTGCGCATCGAACGCCTCCGCGAAAAACTTCGCGCGCGGCTGGTCCTCGCGATTATAAGAGAGAAAGATATCTGGCACGCCCGATCTCCGCTGGAATGGCCGGCAAGGTTACAGGACGGAGGCCGAAACGTCCAATGCTGGATTGGGGGTTCGAAGGCTTGCGATGACGGCTTCCGGCAAGGTCCTAGCGGTGACGTGGAAGGCGCGTCCTCAGAACCCCTCGGCCCAAACCTATCGTTGACTGATCAAGTTGAATGGTGAGTTTCGTCCAACACATTTGCAGGTGTGCCGACATGGACGAGCTGAGCATCGCGGAAATCCCTTTCGAGAATGGCGAACTTCAATTTTGCTACGCTCGGTATCCCGCGGACGACGGGAGGCGGTGGCTGCACCACGGCTTGTTTCAAGCCTTCTATCCGGGAGGCCCGCTCAAATCTGAGGGCGCCTATCAACACGGTCTTGAGCACGGTGTTTGGCGGGATTTCGATTCGAACGGGCAGATCGCCGCCGGGCAGATCGCCGCCGAAGGGCAAGATCAGGACGGGGTCGAAGTCGGAGAGTGGCGCTTTTGGGACACCGGCGGAAACCAGGAAGACAGCATCGACTATTCGAGAGCCTGCGACCGTTCTCGGCGAGCTGCAGCCGGTTGAGCAGGGCAGGCATTTTGGCCGGATGTGGCCCGTTCCTGTCAGTGCGTGGAGCTGGCGGCCGACAGGTCGCTTGGTTATGCGAGCGCGGCGTGGGCGCCATACGTGGCGATCTCCTCATGGTTCAGTTAGGATGGATTGCGTTCATGTCCGTCGTCTCCTGGAAATGCCGGGAATGCAGGCGGTTTGCTGGCGCGGAGAGGACCTCGGGGTGGGCAGCGTGACTTTCAGATACATATCTCTTGCGGCTTTGGCGGCTTTGGCGGCCTGCACCAAGCAAGTTGATCGCGCCCAGTCTGCCCCGGTCACAGCTCCTCCGGCGGCGGCAGCTCAGCGTGTGCCGGCAACGTCGCCTTCCCCCGATCCGCCCGGCCCGTACTGGGTCGCAGGCCGGCTTTGCGGCGAGGACGACTGTGACAATATTCCTGGCCGTTGGCGCGCCACCGCGGCTGTCGATCTCTACGCGCAGGCCGACAGCGCGGCCCCCATCATCGCGCACAGCCTCGCCGACGAGTGGCTGAATGCGGTCGAGAAGAAAACCCGGTATACGCCCCTACACGGCGTTGTGCGCGTAGCGGGCGGGGGACTATCTGTTGGCGATGTCGTCTACGGACCCTTTCCGAGCGACGACAAGGGCCACGAGCAGCTTTGGCGTAATGGCCAGCGCGTGACGATCGAAACCGAGGCCGAAACGCCGCAAATCGATTGGGGCGACCCCGGGCTCGACGCGCCGTCGCGCGTCATGTGGGTGCGTGTGGAGCGCGCCAACGGTTCGGGCGGCTGGCTCCGCGACCCACAGGACTTTGCCTGCATGGGCGAACATCCAGCCGACGACGAGCACTGCTGAGGCGCCAGCGCGCGGCACCCGTCGGCCACCGAGACAACCGCGAATTACCGCCGGTTTTCTACGGTAGCGGGCAAAGTCGCGAATTCGGCTTAACACATCAACGCAGATGACCGTTTGAACTTACCGTCCGAACTCTCACGGTCCGAACTGGGTGTTCCGCCGTTGCTTTGACGGCGATCGTGTTTGCGAATGCAGACGCGAACGGGCGCTGAGGTAATTCGCTGGGGGCGAACCGCAGGAATCAAACCAAGTGCCGTGCGATCTATCTGGCTGCTTTGGCCCCGACCTTGAGGCTGGCAAGATAGGACGCGATGTCGCTTGCCTGACTTGGGGTGATCGAAGAGTTGGGAGTGGGCGGATGTTTGGTATTGAACCAAGTCGCAAAATCCTCGGCTGCGGCAAATGTCGCCGTTATTTTCTTGAAGGGCGTCGCGGCGGGGTTCGGAGATGGCTCTCCATCGGGCGTGACGGAATGGCAGGATTGGCACATCCCCTGCGCATAGGCGTTGCCGCGGAAAGCGTCGCCGGGGTCTTCCGCCCATGCCGGCAAACTGATGCTGACCAGCACGGCGCCAACGGCCATAACCGAGATGATTTTCATGTGCGCGTCTCCCATGTAGACGTACAGCGGAGACAATCCTTGAGCGGCCGCATTGATCTGGATCAAACGCTCAAAAAGGCCGCAACACGGAATCGGTCGCAGGCGCCGGTCGATGAAATCGGACTGGACTGCGTGTGACCGTCCTCGGCGATGTTCGGCCCATCACAACCGGCGAGACGAACGTTCGACTTGGCCGCGGGAAATGGCGTCCGGCATGCCATCGGGTTGATTTCGCAGCACGTGACCACGGAGGCTGCCCTCAGAAATCAGCGCAGCCCTGGCCGGCATTGACCCTCGTCCGCATCGTGACAGGCTAGGTCTCGGGCCGCTAGCAGAGCGGCCGGGAGGATGGTCATGGCTGACTTTGACCTGGTTATCCGGGGCGGAACGGTTTTCGACGGTTCGGGCGACCCCGGCCGTGAGGGCGATGTCGCCGTGCGCGACGGGCGCATCGCCGCAGTGGGGAAAGTGTCTGGCCGCGGCAGGCAAGAGATCGACGCCAAAGGCCAGATCGTCACGCCGGGCTTCGTCGACATTCACACGCACTATGACGGGCAGGCGAGCTGGGGCGCGCAACTCTCACCGTCCTCCTGGCACGGCGTCACGACGGCGGTGATGGGCAATTGCGGTGTCGGATTCGCACCGTGCCGGCCGAATGATCACGACACGCTGATCCGCTTGATGGAGGGCGTCGAGGATATTCCCGGCGTCGTGCTGACCGAAGGCCTCAGCTGGAACTGGGAGACCTTTCCCCAATTCCTCTCTGCCCTGGAAGGTCAACCTCACGATATCGACTTTGCGGTTCAGGCGCCTCACGGCCCGCTGCGGGTTTACGTGATGGGCGAGCGCGGCGCCAACCGCGAGCCGGCGACGCCGCATGAGATCGCGGAGATGGGCCGCCTGGCCAGGGAGGCGGTGGAGGCCGGCGCCATCGGCTTCACCACGTCACGGACACTCAATCACCGCACCTCGGACGGCAAGCCGACGCCGACGCTGACCGCCGAGGCCGACGAGCTGGTGGGTATCGCCCGCGGGCTGGGTGAGGCGGGCCGCGGTGTGCTGCAAGTGGTGACCGACTTCAAGGATCGCCGCGCCGAGTTCGCCATGTTCCGCCGCATGGTTGGCGAGAGCGGCCGACCGCTTTCGATCTCCGTGGTGCAGAACGACATGAACCCTGAGGGCTGGCGCAAGCTGCTCGCGGACATCGACGCGGCCAACGCCGATGGGCTGACCATGCGTGCACAGGTCTGCGGCCGTGCTGTGGGCCTTCTGTTCGGGATGGAGCTGACCAACAACCCGTTTTCCGCCCACACTGCGTGGCGCGAGATCGCTGCACTGCCTCTGGCGGGCAAGGTGGCCAGGCTGCGCGAACCGGCCTTCCGAGCGCAGTTGCTAGCCGCCAGGCCGGAAGGCGAGGACCGCTTCGCCAAACTCTATCTCTGGCGTTTCGACCGGATGTTCGCGCTCGACGATCCGCCGAACTACGAACCGCGACTGGAGGACTCGATCGGCGCGCAGGCCCGCGCGCGAGGCGTCGACGCGGCGGAGCTCGCGCTGGACACGATGCTGGAGCGCGAGGGCAGGGGCCTGCTCTATTTTCCAAGCCTCAACTACGCACAGTATTCACTCGATCCCAGCTACGAGATGATGAACCATCCCAACACCGTGCTGGGCCTGGGCGATGGCGGCGCACATGTCGGCACGATCTGCGATGCTTCCTTCCCCACCTCCATGTTGGCCTTCTGGACACGCGACCGCGTCCGCGGTCCGAAGCTTTCGGTAGAATGGGTGGTGAAGGCGCACGCAGCTGAGACGGCGCGCGCCATCGGCTTGATGGACCGCGGGCGGCTGGCCCCCGGCTATCGCGCCGATATCAACGTGATCGACTATGATCACCTCACTCTGCGCGCGCCGGAAGTGGCGCATGACCTGCCGGCCGGCGGCCGCCGCTTGATCCAGCGGGCCGAGGGCTATACGGCGACCATCGTGGCGGGTGAAATCAATTACCGGAACGGCGAGGCGACTGGCCGTTTGCCCGGCCGCCTGGTGCGCGGCGCTCAGGCCGCGCCATTTCTCAAAGCTGCGGAGTGAAAGACATGAGCGCGGTTGTCGAGACGAAGCCGAGGGTCCTGGAGACGCACGTCGAGTGGGCGTCGGCGGACGTCGCCGATCAAGCCGGCTGGACGTTGCTTCTTACTGACGCTGAAACGACCGACATTGACCGCGCGTTGCGCCACGCGCTCGCCATCAGCCATGACATGCTGGATATCACGAAGGATCAGTTCCCGCTGCCCGTGCTCGGCCCGCGCCTTGCCCAATTCAACCAGGAACTGATCAACGGTCGTGGTTTCGGGCTGATCCGGGGTGTCGATCGTTCGCGCTACACCAACGACGAAATGTCCATGATCTACTGGGGTGTCGGCATGCATCTCGGCCGCCCGTGGGCGCAGAACAAGCACGGCCATCTGCTCGGTGACGTCACCGACCAGGGCAAGCGCGGCGCCGATCCGACCGCGCGCGGTAACGAGATCGGCGAGGAGGCGCTGCCTTACCATTGCGACGGGTCGGACCTCGTCGGTTTGCTCTGCCTGGTGCGGCCGGCCTCGGGCGGGCTGTCGAAGGTCGCCAACTCGGTGAAGATCCACAATGAGCTGGTGCGCCGCCGCTCGGAGATTGCAGCCGAGCTCTACAAACCGCAGCCGCACGATTTCCGCGGCGAGGAGGCGCCGGGCGCCAAGCCCTGGTACATGATGCCGGTGTTCACCGAGCAGTCGGACCGTCTGTTCGTGCGTTATATCGGCCGCTACATGACCGCATCACAGCAGCATGCAGCGGCGCCGCGCCTGTCGCCCCTGGCGCTCGAGGGGCTGGAGCTGATCGACGAGATGGCTCAGCAGGCCGAGTTCAACGTGACGATGGATTTCCAGCCGGGCGACATGCAGTTTGTCAACAACTACCACGTGCTCCACTCACGCACCGCCTACAAGGATGACAAGGCGAGCGGCCAGGTGCGCCATCTCAAGCGTCTGTGGCTGGAGACGCCGCTGATCGCCGACCGCCCAAAATGGTTCCAGAACCGCGTGGGCCTGCACTGGGGAATGACCAAGACCGTGAGCCAGTTCAATGCGGCCGGAAAGTGAACGCTGATTTCCCATGTGGGCTTCCTGCCGATCCGCACCGACATTCGGGCGTTGGTGGGGGCAGATTGCGGACGACTGCAGCGTGCCGCCATTGGCGATCTCCGGGCCGTTCGCATCGGTACTTGGGGACGGCGGTTCGATTAGAGCGACCGCGCCGCCGCTGACCTTTGGTCCAGCAGGTCGCGTTCTGGCCCCGCGCAAGCGTGCCAGCATCTGAGCGCGGGGCTTCTAATACGGGCCCCGGCCCGCCTCCTTGCACATGACGCCGTTGTTTTCGAGAAGCTTGGCCTGTTCGCCCTTCATCTCCCTGAAGTTGGCGCTGTAGGCGGAATCGCCTGTCTCGCGGTTCAGGTCTGAATAAAAGGTTTCCAGTGCGCGCCAGCGGGCCATCGCCTTCTGATAATAGCCGCACGCCTCCTTGTTGTCGCCGCGATCGAACCAGCGTCTGGCCACGAGGTAGTCATTGCTCAACGCTTGCTGCGCACGGCCCCCCGGTGACTTCTGGGGGCAGACGCACGCGCCTGTCAATTTGAGCGCTGCAGCGTGCCCCAGCCCGTCGCCCCTTCGCGACCGCGCGAATTGACGTGACCCGTGACCGCTGTCGGCGACCAACTCACTGGCGATTGCCGCAGCGTCCGTGCTCTTCACCCCTCCCGACGCTAACTTGCACGAGCAGGGAGGAGTGTGGGGTTGCGTTCAACGCATGATCAAGCAGAACGCTAAATGTTGGTTCGTGGCGAATCTTCCGGCGCCCTGAGCCTGGCGCCCTGAGCCTGGAGCCCTGAGATTGACGAGCACACCTGAGAAGCGCCGGCGTCGAAGTCTGGCGCCGGCCTTGGTCGGAGCGGCGGGGCTGGGCCTCGTCTGGGTCATGTGGATTGCGGGCGGCCAATTCTGGCCGCAGCAGCGCCCCTTCATGCCGGTGACGCTCGTCTGCGCAACTTGCATGATCGTGGCGATGATCGGTGTCGTGGCCGCTCCGCGCGGTCTCTGGCGATGGCTGTCGAGTGTGGCGACCGTCGCGGCTGCGCTCGCCATGTTTCTGGGCGAAGGGCTGGCCGAACGCAGCAGGTTCGAGGATCTTCGCATCTCGCTGTCGCGCGAGGCGAAAGCAGTGGCGCAGGGCGCGGACTGCAAGACGCCATGTCTGATCGAATCCCGCGCGCCTCTGCGCGTGGCGTTCCTGTTGAGCGGGAAGGGCGCGCACTGGAGCGGCGCCTGCTATGACGCCACGGACGTTATCCACGGCGTCGACTATGGCGGCCACGCTCGTCCGCCGGACGCAGCCCAGGCGCCGATCCTCGCCGAAGCGAGCCAGATGTTCAACGGACAGGTGCGCCAGGCCCCGCAGTGGGGAGGCCATTGGTATGGTTGTTCAACCCGCCCGTGAGATGGCCGACCGCTACCCGACCCTTCCCCGCCATTCGCTCAAGCTCGTGTTTGGCTCAGGCGCAAGCGATATAGTGCTGCCGACCAAAGCGGATCTGGGGAATGACGCCGCCCTCGGCGCGCCGACCCGCAGCGATGACCATCACGATTTCTGCCGCACCCGGCAGACCAAGTAGCTTTTTTACTTTCGGCTCGTCGAAGCCCTCCATTGGGCAGGAATCGAAGTCATAGGCGGTGAGCGCCAGCATCAGATTCTCGCAAGCAAGCGCAGCCGTCTTGACTGACCAGAGCGCCTGCTCATGACGACCGAAAGGCGCATCATCGGCTTGAACCAGGCGCGGCACCCAACAAGAAAGCGTTTGAACGGCGCCAGAATGTGCAATGGCCCGTCCTCGAAGAGGAAGGGGATGAGTAACCTGTACTTGAGTTCGAAGCGGCAGGAATTCCCGCAACGTCCCAGGCAGTGCGGGGTCGGATTTCATCTGTTTGATGCGCTCAAGCATCATGACGCGGCCGCGCCGCCACAAGTCGGGTCGTGCAACCGCAACGATGAGATGCGGAGCCGCGACCGCCCGCTGGCTGATCGAGGCACAGGCGCCTCAGCGCCGCCAGCCGATTTGTGTCTCGCACGTCAATCATCTGCCAGCATTCGAGATTGTGCGATGTGGGTGCAAGGATCGCTAGATCAAAGCAGGCATCGAGCACCACATCCGGAATCCGCTCAGGCAGGTATGCACGCACCGAGCGGCGTTGGCGCATCATGTCCGCAAGGGCCGCCGGCCAGCGCGCCTTAGCCTCGCCGCGCGCTTCCAGGGTAGCTCTTCCTTAGCTGGCTCGGCGCCCAGCCTTATCCGCAGATAGAGGGGCGTGCTTGACGTCGGTCAATCTGCCACTCTCGGGTATCCGCAAATTGCGTCGCACGCTGCGGCCCGCAGGAGTGGGACTGGCGCGAAGGCGCCGCGCGGCAGGCGGGCGACCGCAAAGATCGGTGAGGACGGCGGCCTGGAGTTTGTGGTGGTCCCGGCTATCAGAGTTGCTCTCATCGTCATGCTTGCTATGTCAGCTGCGAGCCTCGTGGTGTGGCGGGTCCTCATTCCAACGCCGCGCTTGCCTCGGCCGACCGGCCCCTATGGCGTCGCGACGAGTGACTATTCATGGACAGACCGGACGCGGCTCGAGCCATTCACGCCCGACACCGGCGACAATCGCGAACTCGTCGCACAGGTCTGGTACCCGACAAACGCCCAGGGCGCGACGCAAACCTACATGGACTCGCGTGAACCGCTTCAGGTGCTTGCAAAGACTTTCCGTCTGCCGGCCTTCTTGTTGCGAAACATTGCGCGCGCGCCAACTCACGCATTACGAGACGCACCTGCCGCCGACGGCCGCTTCCCCGTGCTGGTCAATCCGGCGGGGTTTTCGGCGTTTCGGGGCGCAAGCCTGTTCTGGATCGAGGAGCTTGTGTCGCACGACTATGTTGTTGTCGGCCTCGACCAACCGGGAACGTCGGCAGCGACCATTCTTTCCAACGGGAAAGTTGTTCGGGTCATCGACAAGCCGGTCTTCGACAAGCTGATGCCGTTGGCATTGTCACGGGCGAGGGATCAATCGCCGACCCTGAATGGCGTTGCGCTTCCAGGCGGCGTCATACCCTTCCTGGCCGATGACTTGCGCTTTGTTCTCGATCAACTCGAAATCATGGATCAGCAGGACCCCGATCTCGCCGGTCAACTCGACACCGGGCGAACCGGTGCGTTCGGCATGTCCCTGGGTGGTTATGGCGTTCCCGAAGCATGCTATCGCGACGCGCGGTTCCGCGCGTGCCTGGCGGTCGACGCTGGAAAGACAGCGGCCGTAGCGCGCGATGGGCTGGCGCAGCCGCTCATGATCATCGGTCGCGGCGCAGACTCAATGCGGGCCGAGCGCCGCAAGGCCGGCGGCTGGCCCGAGCCAGAGATCGCGCACACCATCAACACGCAGCGCGCCGTGTTCGAGCACAACCGGGCAGACGCTTACTACGTCACCATCGATGGGATGTTTCACGTCAACTGGACCGATGCTCCGATCTGGTCACCGGTCGTGCGCTGGATGGGACTTGCCGGTCCGATCGATCCCTATCGGGGTTTCACCGAAACCAACGCCTACACGCTCGCCTTCTTCGCTCACTATCTGAATGGAAAACCTGCACCGTTGCTGGATGAGCAGTCCAGTCGGCGGCAAGGCACGCGACTTGAAGTGCGCCGAGTCTCGAAAAGCCATTGACGACAGCAAGCGCCGCTACCCGCCCTCTGACCCGCCCTCGCGCGTCTGGGGATCGATTCCGGCGAGATGCGGCGTCCGTCACAAACAGGGCGATGGGCGCGATATGGCGCCTTCCGACCGCCTTCCGACCGCCTGACAGACGGCATGATTCAGCGCCTGGCAGACTTGTGTTCAGGCCGATACCGTGTCCCAGACTTCCCGGCGCTGCCGGTGAGCGTGAACTCGCAACTAGTCGGGCGATTGTCGACCAGATCGCTGTGAGATCCGATTGGGTTCTTCCGTTCGCGATGAACCTCGCCTAGGATTTGTCGCCCGTCCTGAACGGAGCGGCGGACGTCGAGCGAGGCGCGACATGAATCTGGTCGAGTATTCGGCGTTCGACGGCTTGGGTCTGGCGGAGCTCGTCGCCAGACGTGAGGTCAGTCCCCGCGAGCTGGCGCAGACAGCGGCCGCGGCGATCGCGAAGGCCAACCCGGTCCTCGGCGCGGTTGTTGAAACCTATCCTGACCGGATCGAAGTGCTCGACGAGACGACGCTGGAAGACGGCCCGTTTCGCGGCGTGCCGTTCCTCATCAAAGACGTGTTCGGCCACGAAAAAGGGCGTCGGATCGAATTCGGGTCGCGTCTGTGCAAGGGCATGGTCGCGACCGCTGACACCAATCTGATGGTTCTCTTGCGCCAGGCAGGCGTCAACAACCTGGGCCGGTCATCGGCCCCGGAGTTCTCGATGGCCCCCACCACCGAGGGCGCACTCTATGGCAATTGCTCGACCCCCTGGAAGAAGGGTTACTCGGCGGGCGGATCCTCCGGCGGCGCATCGGCGGCGGTGGCGGCGGGCGTCGTTCCCCTGGCGCACAGCTCGGACATTGGAGGCTCAATCCGTATCCCGGCCGCGATGTGCGGCGTGGTCGGATTCAAGCCATCGCGCATGCGCGTGTCGCTCGGACCGGTCGTCGACGAAGTGGGCTGGGGCTGGTCGATCAATTTCGTTCAAACGCGCACGATGCGTGATGCCGCCGCGATGCTGGACGCGATCTCAATCCCGGCTCCGGGCGACCCCTTTGTCATCCCGAAGCCGACCGAGCGTTACGCCACGCTGACCGAACGGGCGCCCAAACCCCTCCGCATCGGCATCGTCTTTGACAACCTGATGGGCGTCGCGCCGGATCCAGAAATCGTTGCGGCGGTGCACCGCGTCGGCGAAACGCTGGCCGGGCTTGGTCACCACGTCGAGCTCGCGACGGTCAGCGCCGGCGGGATCGACCTGTCGCGGGTGTCACGCGACCTGTTCTTTTTCGACTTCGATAACCGCCTCGACGGTTATGCAAGGCGTTCTGGACTTAAACCTGGCCCCGACACGCTTGAGCCGACTATCTGGTCAATCTATCAGCGCGCGAAGGAAATCACCCCCGCGCGGTTCACCACAGCGTGGAGCGACGCTAACACCGCGCGCCGATCGCTCGGCGCGTTCTTTGAAGCGTTTGATATCTGGCTGACCCCGACCACGCCGGGCGTGGCGGCGCCATGGGGGCGTTACGGCCTGTCTCGCACCGACGTCGACTTCGACAATCTTGGGGAGCAGGTCATGGCGCCGGTCATCCAGTATACGCTCGCTCACAACCTGATGGGAACGCCAGCGATTTCCCTGCCACTGGCGATGCACTCCAACGGATTGCCGATTGGGGTGCAGCTTGCGGCCCGGCCGGCTGACGATCACGTCGTGCTTCAGCTCGCGCGCGTCCTGGAGCAGGAGATGTCGTGGGCCAGCCGTTCCCCACCGCTTCATGTGTGCCGGATCTAGCCCGCCGGCCGATCGTCCTGCCACTTGCCTCGCTCTGGCAGTCGACCCAGACTTGAGCGATGACCGAACGCCCCAATTCCCTCGATGCCTTCTGGATGCCGTTCACCCCTAACCGGGCGTTCAAGGCCGACCCACGCATCATCGTGCGTGCCGAGGGCATGCACTATTACACCGAGGACGGGCGACCGATTCTCGATGGCACGGCTGGTCTGTGGTGCGTCGCGGCCGGCCACGGGCGGCCGCGTATCGTTGAGGCCATCCAGCGCGCCGCAGCGGACCTTGACTACGCCACGACGTTCAACCTCGGCCATCCCCTTGCCTTCGAGTTTGCCAATCGGCTCGCCAGCATCCTGCCGAGCGGGCTCGATCGCATTGCGTTCACCAATTCGGGATCCGAAAGCACAGACACCGCGCTGAAGATCGCGCTTGCCTATCAGAAGGCGAAAGGCAAACCGGGCAAATTCCGGCTGATCGGGCGGGAGCGCGGCTATCACGGCGTCAATTTCGGCGGCATTTCAGTCGGCGGCATCGGCCGCAACCGCGCAGGGTTCGGGCCCCTGGTTGGCGGCGTCGATCATCTGCCACACACGCTCGACATCTCGCGCAACGCGTTCTCGCGCGGCTTGCCAGAGCATGGCCTTGAATACGCAGACACGCTCGAGCGGTTGGTGCAGCTGCACGACGCCTCGACCATCGCAGCGGTGATTGTCGAGCCGGTGGCCGGATCGACGGGCGTGATCATCCCGCCGAAGGGCTATCTCGCCAGGTTGCGCGAGCTCTGCACCCGACATGACATCCTGCTCATCTTCGACGAGGTGATCACCGGTTTCGGTCGTCTGGGCGCGCCGTTCGCCTCCCACTTCTTTGACGTGAAGCCCGACATCATCACCATGGCCAAGGCGATCACCAATGCTGCG
>JANMWT010000568.1:0-1503 GCA_031394145.1 Alphaproteobacteria bacterium
GCGCCCGCTCAGGAATTCTCGAGGACGATGCCCTCGATCACGTTGGCCACATCCTCGCACTTGTCGGTGATGGTTTCCAGCAGCTCGTAGACCGCCTTCATCTTGATCACTTCGCGCACGTCCGGCTCCTCGCGGAACAGCTTGCTCATGGCCGAGCGCATCACCCGGTCGGCGTCGGATTCGAGCCGGTCGATTTCCTCGCAGGTCTTCAGCGCTGCCTCGGCGCAGGCCGGATCGGCCAGCTTGCTGATCAGCGCGACCGCGTCCTTGACCCGCTCGCAGCACTTGACGCTCAGGTCGGTGAGGCGCGTGATCTCGTCGTTGACCTGGCGCACGTCGTACAGCGCCATGGTCTCGGCCGAGTCCTGGATCAGGTCGGCGACATCGTCCATGGTGTTGATGAGCGTGTGGATCTGGTCGCGGTCGATCGGGGTGATGAAGGTCTTGTGGATCATGCGGTTGACGTCGTGCGTGACACGGTCGGCCGCCCGCTCGGCGTTGTCAACGTCGCGGTTGTACTGCTCGCGGAGGTGCGGATCGTTGCGGTCACGCGCGAACAGCTTGCTCATCGCCGAGCGCATCACGCGGTCGGCGTCCGACTCGAGCCGGTCGATTTCCTCGCAGGTCTTCAGCGCGGCTTCGGCGCTCGCGGGATCCGCCAGCTTGCTGATCAGAGCCACCGCGTCCTTGACCCGCTCGCAGCACTTGACGCTCAGGTCGGTCAGCCGGGTGATTTCCTCGTTGACCTGGCGCACGTCGTACAGCGCCATGGTCTCCGCCGAATCCTGGATCAGGTCGCAGACGTCGTCCATCGTATTAATCAGCTTGTGGATCTGATCGCGATCGATCGGCGTGATGAAGGTCTTGTGGATCATGCGGTTGACGTCGTGCGTCACGCGGTCGGCCGCCCGCTCGGCGTTGTCCACGTCGCGGTTGTACTGCTCGCGCAGGTGCGGATCGTTGTAGTTCGCGACCAGCTGGGAAAAAGCCCGCGCCGCCGCGACGATGCGCTCGGCGTGCTGGTTGAACATCTCGAAGAAATTGCCTTCGCGCGGCAGCAACTTGCCAAACAACATGCTGGCTCCTGGAATGTGACGATGGGGAACTGCGGCGAGTGTAACTGCGGCCATGCACCGGGCCGTTCAGCAAATGAAATACGCTGCGCCCACGATGTCCTCGTTTTCCGTGCTTCACATCGACGCCCACCTGGTGGTCCTGGACAAGGCCGCCGGCCTGCTGAGCGTGCCGGGGCGCGGTGCGGACAAGGCCGACTGCCTGTCTGCGCGGGTTCGGGCGGTGGTTTCCGACGCGCTGGTGGTGCACCGCCTCGACATGGCGACCTCCGGCATCGTCCTGATGGCACGCGGCACCGACATGCAGCGCCGGGCGAGCGCCGCCTTCGCGCAGCGCGAAGAGAGCAAGCGCTATGTGGCGGTGGTCGCCGGTCATCCTGTGCCATCGTCGACGGCCGATGGCTGGAGCGAGATCGATCTGCCGATCGCC
>JANMWT010000610.1:0-2438 GCA_031394145.1 Alphaproteobacteria bacterium
CCCGCCTCCCGTCCGCATGTTTGGCCACAACTCCGCGGGCGATGCGGGCTGGACCCTTCTGCGGCCGATCGAGCCGCCCGCCTGCGCGCGATCGCATGATCCGGTCCTCGTCGAGGCGGGCTTCGAGCCGCTGCAGCCCCAGCCGGGAGCGCTCGCCTGGGTTTCGCCCGGCCGTTATGTCCTCGCCGCCTTCCCGGCCCACAATGCCTTCGCGCCGGAGAACGCCCCTTCGACCAACGATTGGCACTGGTTCGATCCCTCCGCCCTGGCGTCCGCCTTTCACATCGCCCGGCTCGAAACCCGGTTTTACCTGACCGGGCTTGACGGCGAGCCCGACGACCTGACCCGCGTCCCGCCCGCCCAACACTATGGCTACGCCGTTACCTGGTTCGGCCTCGCTGTCGGTCTGTTGGTGATATACGGCGTCTTTCACACGCGAGCCGGCCGTCTCAGCTTCCGCAAACAAGGCCTCGACAACGCATGAACTACATCTCGACACGCGGCGCCGCCCCGGCGGTCGACTTCCTCTCCGCAAGCCTTCTCGGCCTCGCGCCGGACGGCGGCCTGTACAGTCCTGAAGCCTACCCTGAAATCCCCCGGCCGGCGGCAAGCGCCCCTTATGTCGAGATCGCCACGCGCATACTCAAGGCGTTCGCAGGCGACACGCTGAGCGAACCAACGATCCGCGACCTCGCGACCAAAGCCTACGCCCCGTTCGCCCATCACTCCGTCGCGCCGCTGACCCAGGTCGGTCCCGGCCGCTGGATGCTCGAGCTCCATCACGGTCCTACCCTCGCATTCAAGGACGTGGCGATGCGCCTGATCGCGCAGCTCTACGACCACATCCTCGGCCAGCGCGGCGAACGCATGACCATCCTTTGCGCAACTTCTGGCGATACCGGCGGGGCGGCGGCCGCAGCGTTTGCGGGCTCGAGGCATGTCGACCTGGTGATCCTCCACCCGCTCAACCGCGTCTCGCCCACCCAGCGCCAGTTCATGACCGCCACCGGCGCCGACAACATCCACAATCTTGCTCTCGAGGGCGATTTCGACGGCACACAGGCGATCCTGAAGCAGTTGCTTGCCGACGAGCAGTTCCGCCGGCGCACCCAGCTTGCAGCGGTCAATTCGATCAACTGGACGCGTGTCGCCGCCCAGTCCGTCTATTTTGCGCAGGCGCAGGCCCAGCTCGGTGCGACGACGCCGATCCGCTTCATCGTACCGACAGGCAATTTCGGCGATGCGCTGGCCGGCTATGTTGCTCACCGTTGCGGCTTGCTTGCCAACTTCGAGTTCGTCGCGGCGGTCAACGCAAACGATGCCCTGGCGCGCCTTGTCTCGGGCCAGCCTCTCACCCGGGGCGCGACGCACCCGACGCTTAGCCCGGCGATGGACATCCAGCTTCCGAGCAATTTCGAGCGCCTGTTGTTCGAAGCTGGGGGCCGCGACGGCGCGGCAGTGGCCAAGGTCTATGGCCAGCTCGCAGCGAAGGGCGAGGCAGCGCTTCCGGAAAAGGCGGTTCAAGACCTGCCGCACATGGGTCTGTCGGCCGAGTGCGTAAGCGATGCAGAGACACTCGCGGAGATGCGCCGCACTCACGCAGAGACGGGCTGGATCGTCTGTCCGCATACCGCCGTCGGCCTCGCCGCCGCGCGCCGGGGCAAGCCCACGGACGCCGCAATCGTCGCGCTCGCAACCGCCCACGCGGCCAAATTTCCGGAGACGGTGGAGCGGGCGCTTGGACTGAAGATCGGCTTGCCGGAGCGCGCCGCTGAATTCACCTCACGGCCGGAGGTCTTCGACACCGGTCCGATGAGCATCGATTTCGTTCGTGATCGCATCGACGCGCTCGTGCGGGGTCGCTGAGCATGGACGTGATCGCGCGCGAAGTCGTCACGCTGTCCAATGGCGCGCGGATCGTCTTCGACCCGATGCCGTCGCTGCGCACTGCCGCGGTCGGCGTCTGGCTGGCGGCGGGTGCGCGCCACGAGCCGGCGCGGCTCAGCGGGCTTGCGCACTTTCTCGAACACATGGCGTTCAAAGCGGCCGGCGGGCGTAACGCCATGCAGATTGCCGAAGCGGTCGAGGCGTGCGGCGCCGTGATGAACGCGGCAACCGACTATGAGCGCACCAGTTATACGGTGCGTTGTCTTGGCGATGACGCCGCCGACATGCTCGACATTGCCTTGTCCCTGGTGTTTGCCCCTGAGCATCCCGAGGCCGAGATCCAGCGCGAAAAGGGCGTCGTGCTGCAGGAGATCGGCGAGGCGGCTGACCAGCCCGACGATCTGGTGTTCGAGCTGGCCCAGGAGGCCAGTTACGGCGACCACGCTCTCGCGCGTCCAGTGCTTGGGGTCGAAAAGACACTGAAGAGAATTACTCGCAATGATCTGTTCGGATTTGCCGAGGCGAACTACACGCCCGGCCGGGTCGTCGTC
>JANMWT010000006.1:0-15775 GCA_031394145.1 Alphaproteobacteria bacterium
GCCTTTTTCGCCCGCTCCGTGCTGCAATGGCGGATGAATAGCCAGGCCGCAAGGGCCCTTCAGTCCGAACCGCGTGCTTTGCCCGCTTATGGCTCAGCGGGCAACTTGCGGGCGAGGATTACGAATGTCTCGAATGAGGCGACTCCCGCCGCGTTCGGTAGGGCAGGATGAGTGGCGGCTTTGGAAAGACTCAGCCTGATTGCCACATTCCGAGTGCCAGCGAACTCGGGGACTTTGCAGCCATTCGTATGGTCCCCTGCACCTCCGAGAGCGCGACGCAGTCTAGAGAACTCTTTGTGCTGTGAAAGCTCGCAGATGAGGGAGATGGGTTCCGGCGCCGATCCCGAATTCCAAGGCGAGATCGGCATGCGGTTCTTTGAGCCGAACAGCCCGGCATCTAGACTTGCAATGGTATCCAGCTGCCGTGTGCGCCATAGGGCACGCGCTCCGGCAGATGGATGGTCGCCACCGGCGGTGAATCGAAGTTCTGTGCATCCACGATCACGAACTTCGACTTCCCGCTCGATTCATCATGGCAGATGGTCATGACCCAGCCTTCGTCCTCACCCGCGCCACCGGGCACGAACACGGGCTCACCGCCGCGCACGTTCGCTCCGAGTTCATGGGTAACCCGCGAGCCGTCGCGAAGGTCGTACTTGAACAGTTGCGGACCGTAGATGGGCTCCTCGAAGTTGCCTTCACCTTTCAGCGACATGAGATAGCCATAACGGGCATTCAGGCCCACGCGACTGTCGTTCACACGCCCGAAATCACCGGCCCGGTCATCGACCTGGTCCTCCGAGACAGTCCCGGCGTCGAGATCGATGGTCCAGCGCCAGAGCCTCGCCACGTTCGAGTAGTCATTTGAATCCGCGCCAAAGGCGGACGCCATTTTCGAGACATGCATTATGATGCGATTGCCATCTTCAAACGCATTCACCGAATGGAAAACATAGCAGGGCTCGATGGGGAACCACCGCATGTCGCGATTGCCGCCATTGCGCGGCATCACGCCCAGCCGCGCGCCGGCTGACCCGTCAAACTGATAGGGAATGCCGGAGGCGACCAGCTCCCGCTTGAACAGCAGGGGCAGGTCCATGAAGATCACGTGGTTCCGAGTGATGCTGAAATCGTGCATCATGACCATGTTGGGGATGTCGATCCCTTCGATCTGTTTCAACTGTCCGTCAGCGCCCACGCGGATGTAGTGCAGGAATGGCGGCGCGAACGCGAAATAGGAAAATGCCAGCAGCTCGCCGGTTTCCGGGCAAACTTTCGGGTGCGCCGTCATCGAGCAGGTGAGCGCGCCATTGTAGTTCTGGCAGCCCAGCGTGTTGAGATCCTGGTCAATCTGCCATGGCCAAGAGCTTTCGTTCAGGCAAAGGATTTGTTTGCCGTGCAACAGTACGTGCGTGTTGGCGGTGCCTCGCGCGAGTTCGCGTGGCGCAGTAACCGGACGCTCTGCCGGGTCCGTTATGTTCGGAGTCTGGACGAAACGGTTGCGATACCACTCCGCCTTGCCATTCCTGAGGCGGATGCCGTGCACCATCCCGTCGCCCAGGAACCAGTGCGGCGAGTTTCCCGATTTCGGATTGGGCCCGGTGCGAATGTAGGTGCCGCTCAGCTCGGGCGGGATCGACCCCTCGATCTGGGGATCAGAAGCTGTTCGCTCCTCAAGAACCGGCGCCCAGTTGTCCCGCAGGTGCCAAGGCAAGGCCGAAGCGGTGTCTGCCATTCGAGTTCAAGGCCCCCTGTATAACACTCTCGTCTTCAGGCTGAGCCTAAACGCACACTGAGCGCCGGACAAGGCAACCCGACGAGCCTCTCGGCGCCACTCGACTGACGCGATGCGCACCCAGACCAAGCTGAGTCGGCGCACACTGGTTGCGCGGCTGGGGAATTTGAGGCGCCCACTGGCAAGCGTGTCTCATACACGATGATCGACATTGAGCACTACCAAGCCGTGGAGGCGTCACTCGGAATGAATGTGTTGCGGGTCAATCGGCTTCACAGGGTAGCCGGATTTGCGCTTCATTGTATCGATCTGCCCGCGCGCCGCAATCACCTTGTCGTTGATCCAGGCCGGAGGATTGAGGACGCGGCCGAAATAGTTCATCGCGTCGATGAAGCGTGGGATGATCGAAGGACCAACATGATCTCCGCCTCGCACCAGTCGGTATTCGTGAGCGACACCGTTGTCGAACAAGGCTCGGTGGAGGAATTCAGCGCCTTGATCGAGAAAAAACATGTCCTGATCGCCGACCTCAAGATAGATGCCGAGATCTTTCAGCCTCCCGGGATCCTTCGCGACGATCGAAGCTGGGTTGTTGGCGGCCCAGAACGCCTCGTCGACCGGTTTGCCGAACTTTTCCTCGAACAAGGCCTGATCGCGATAGAATCGGTCGCGTAGCTTGATGTCCTTGAATTCGAGCGCGGGTTCGATGCCGGGCTCCATGCTGGCGACTGCTTGGAAGATGTCAGGATGCTTGAAGGCAATGCGCACGCTGCCCATGCCTCCCATGGAGATGCCGGTGATCAAGGTGCCCTCACGGGTCTTCGGGACGTTATAGCCAGCGCGCATATGGCCGAGCAGGTCGGTGATGACGAACGTCTCCCACATTTGCGAGCCGTCGCGGTAGTCCATGTAGAAGGACCGGCTCGCTGAGGGCATAACTGAAACTGCGGCGGGGACGAGGCCGCTTTTGATCGCCTGTTCGAGCGGTTCAGCCATTGTCGTCATGTTTTCGCTGGAGCCATTTCCGCCGTGAAGCTGGACGATCAGCGGATAGGGCGTCGCCCGCTTCGCGTCATAACCAGGAGGGGTATAGACCGCGATGTCGATGGGGCCGGGAACATTCTTGGTCGCCAGCTTCACATGAACGATCTTGCCATCAAGAGCGAAAGCGGCGGGTGTGAACGCGAGGACGAAACTCACAGCCATAATGCGAAGCAGCATGACAGACCCTTTCCTGGTCATCTTGGGCGGCCGGCGACAAGCGGAGACAGGCGTTGTCGTGGCTGACGACTAGAACGCCGCGTATACTTGGCTTTCGGGGCGCCAATCGTTGATCATACCGACGACCTCTGCCTGGCCAATATGGGCGGAGACGATCTGGCCGTTCCAGATGCGATCGAAGACCGGAACTTCGTAGGCGACAATCGTATGCGCGAGTCCGCTGATCTCGCCGCCGCCAGCCAGCATCCCCCGAAAACGCCGCGTCGGCGAGAAGCGCTCAAAGTCTATGCGGTCGAGTGGCGTGTCGCGCCCGCCGATCTCGACATCTCCATACTGGCGCTCGGGCGAGCTGAGCCCCACGAGCGAGGCGTCCTTGCCCCACAGCATGGCGTAGGTAAAGGGGCCTTCAAAGCGCGGCTTGGTCTGTGATTGTTCATGCGCCTTGGCTTGGCCCGACATCTTGCGATGCTGGTTCCCGACCTGGAGCATCGCGTCGACGCTGCCGAGGCGCTCGAACCGGCCGGGGGGCGAATTCGCGCGCAGTAGACCAGGTCGAAACGAGCCACTGAGCTTTACTCGCACAGGCCCCTTTCCATTGTGTCCAACAGTGTCCTGAAAAGCGCCGAGATCGGCATGAAAGGTGATCTCTTCGATGTCACGTGCGGCGCCAAGCCTGCTCGCGCCCACCGTCACGCCCGGCACGGAGTAGTCCCCGTTCGGTGCATCGGGACCGTTGTGCATGGCGCCAGAACGCAGCGCTTGATCCGCATAGGAAACAAACTTGCCGTCGAGCATGGCCTGGAGCCAAACCCAGGACAAATCGTAGTCCGGGAAACGCGATATGCGGAGGCTAAATCCGTTTCGGACCTGCTCGTCAAAATAAAGCACCATCAGCGACTCGCTCCACGTGGTCTTGCCCTTGACCTGGAGGGCCCGATAAGCCGGCGACGTTTTTGCCTGAGCGGGAAGGGGCAGGGCGGAGCTGGCGGCGACGCTTGCCGCGCCGAGCGCAAGCGCGCGTCGAGTCATTGCGCCTTGGGTTGCTCTAGGTTGTTCCGTCATGGGTCGCTTTCCATTCGTGTTTCAGGCGATCACATATTGAGGGTGCTGTCAGGTTAGATCTGAACACTTTTCGAGTCTCGTTTGGCATCAATGCAACAGCGCGACCACTGAACGTTTCTGGCGAATTCCGTTTGAAAATCCCCGTGCGTTTTGGCGCGAACGCTGATTCCATCTTTGCTCAGGCAGCGATGGAGGCGTCATATGCTGGTCGTCAAACATTGTCCCGTTCAGCCATCGCGTGACGGGGTGACGGTCGTCGGCTAGTAGATCGGGCAAGCGCTGACCGGCAGGACTCGCCCCCGACAGCTGACAGTCGAGCCCGACATTCCCAACGAGTATCGTTGGCCCGAAACAGACTTGGGTTTGCCGGAAGCGTGTCGCGCAATCGCCCTTCGCCAGGACGCGTACACAGTCAGCTCGCCACAACTGGTTTGTGACAGGTGATGGAGCTAGTGTGGCAGACAAGCAGGGCAAAGTATTTGGAAGGGTAACGCCAGATGAGAGCCGCCATCGCCGCCGTTGGCCTATTTGTCGCCCTCGCAATTCCGGTCACTGCGGCGGCGCAGGACAGCGGCGGAGCGCCGATCGACGCCGGCGCGCTGTTCACGGCGCGCTGCGGCGCCTGCCACGAGCCGCCAGTCGCGCGGGCGCCAAGCCGTGAGCAGATGCGCGCGCGCACCACTCAGGACATCGCGGAAGCTTTGACCAGCGGGATTATGCAGCCGATGGCGCAAGGGTTGAGCCCTGCCGAAATCGGCGCGCTCGCTCACTTGCTTGGCGGCAGGACAGTTGAGGGATCGAGCGGCGGGGGAATCGCTGCGCCAGCGCCTCCGCCGGCAATGAAATCGGCGCCCGCGAATATCGTTGCGGCACTCTTTGCCAAGCTGCACGCTGTGACGCCTGCCATGCTGGAAAAGCCAGCGCCGGGGGACTGGCTGCAATGGGGGCGAACCTATGACGCCCAGAACTTCAGCCCGTTGGCGACCATCAACAGGAACAACGTTACGAACCTCGCTCCGGCATGGCGGACACCGCTGCAATCCGGACCCAGCATGCCGATGCCGCTGGTTCATGGCGGCGTGATGTTCCTGCAGACCACGCCCGACGTTGTGCTGGCCTTGAATGCGTCAAACGGCGAACTGCTTTGGCGCAACGTCTACATTCCGAGCGTGCCATCCAGCCAGAAGATGGGGCTCTCCCTCTCCGGCGGGCGGGTGTTTGTACCGACCTCGGACCTTCATGTGATCGCGCTCGACGCCAAGAGCGGGATCAAGGTCTGGGATCACACGATTGAGCTCAGCCCTCCGGCGACAAATCGGCGCGATTTCCAGCTGCGCAGCGCACCGTTGATTGTCGGCGACAAGGTGATCCAGGGCGTCACCGCCAGCGGCGCGCCTGGCGGCGGCTTCATCGTCGGACTCGATATCGCGACCGGTCGCGAGCTTTGGCGCTTCCACACCATCCCTCGGCCGGGCGAGCCAGGCGGCGACAGCTGGAACGGTCTGCCGATCGAAAGGCGAACCGGCGCCTCCGCCTGGGATCAGGGCAGCTACGACAAGTTGCTGAACCTCGTTTATTTCGGCGTCGGCCAGACTTACGACACCGCGCCGCTGCTCAAGCGCTCGCCGGATCCGTCGGTAACCAACGACGCGCTCTACACCGACTCCACCGTTGCGCTCGATCCGAACACCGGCCGGCTGGTCTGGCACTATCAGCACCTGGCCAATGACCAGTGGGATCTCGATTGGGTGTTCGAGCGGCAGCTCACCACGATGAAGGTCGCCGGCAAGACGCGCCGGGTGGTAATGACCATCGGCAAGATGGGCATCCTCGATGCACTCGACGCCAAGACTGGCGCCTATCTCTTCTCGATCGACGCCGGTACGCAAAACGTCATCGCTAGCATCGATCCTGAGACCGGCGCCAAGACCATAGATCCGACTAAAATTCCTGATCCGGCGCGCCCGACGTTGATTTGTCCGGGTGTCTCTGGGGCGCGCGCATGGCCGGCCACGTCGCTGAACCCCGCTAGCGGTCGGGTCTTCGTCCCGATCACTGAATGGTGCCTCACTTTCGGCGCGCAGGGCTCGAAACTTCTTACTGCGCCGGGAGCGAGCTTCACCAACGCTAATCACCCGGATGCGGACAAGGACGGCATGATGGGCCGCCTTCAGGCCATGGATCTCTCGGGTCACAAACTGAACTGGAATCACGACCTGCCGGCGCCGATCTCCAGTTCGGTACTCGCGACTGCAGGCGGAGTGGTGTTCGCCGGCGACCTCGATCCGGCGCTCAAAGCGTTCGATGATCGCAACGGCAAGCTGCTCTGGACCGCCCCGTTGGACAATTTTCCGAGCTCGAGTGTCATCACCTACGCTGTCGGCAAGGTTCAATACGTCGCCGTCGTCACCGGCCTGCGCAACAACCACGTCAACGATCTCTCCCGCCGCTACCAGGCTTTCCGCCGCAACAGAGGCGAGACACCCCCAACCCCGACTGGTGCGCCGGCAATACAGGTGTTCGCGCTCGGCGGTGCTGCGCCGCCAGGGTGAGTCGCCAACGAAGTGCCTCTCGTTTTCCTGAGCTCCCACCTCTACGACCAGTACAAGATCGAGGGATTCGGGGTCGATCCCGAGATGATCTGGGGATGATTTGGTTGCAGGTGCGAAGTAGGCCCAGCACTTCAACAAATCGCGAGTGCATCTCGGAAGGCGAGCTTCACTCACCTTTTGCCGTCAGACCCAAGATCCGTAGGCGCGTTTGCGCTTGACGCTTACGCTACGTGACCCGCTATCGTATGAGGTGGCGTTACGGCCCCAATGGCAGCAGGAGGCTTCGTGGGTCGATGGAGACGGTGATGGTCACTGCCAGACCCGCGACCCGCCTCTGCCGTTTCCTCGCGTCCGGATCCATTCTGACTCTTGCCGCCGGGGTCACGGGACTTCTGCTCGCAAGTTGCGCCATCTCTGACGATGCGGTGACGAAAGTCGCCCACAGTGCAACCGACAAACCAGCCGTTCGGACGGCTGACCGCCAAAGCGCAAAGTTGACGCTGGTCGGGACGCGTCGGATCACCGAGCTTCAGTACAGGCACGCCATCGCAGACATCTTCGGGTCGAAGATCAAGGCGGAAGGCCGTTTCGAGCCAGAGCTTCGCAAAGACGGCCTGCTGGCAATCGGAGCGAGCGAAGTTTCAATCTCGGACTCGGGCTTTGCGCAGTATTTCACAATCGCCCGCTCGATCGCCGACCAGGTGCTGCTGAGCACGCCCACGCAGGAAAATCAGAAGGCCGCTGTTCAGGTCGCCCGCGACAAGGTCGTACCCTGTGCGCCGACCAGAGCGGATGCACCCGACGCTGCGTGCGCCGAAAAATTCGTCCGCGTGTATGGCGAACGTTTGTTTCGCCGTCCTCTCACCGCCGCGGACGTCGCCTTGCGTGTGAAGCTCGCAGAGGCTGGCGCGATCCAGAAAAAAGACTTCTATCACGGCCTCAAGCTGTCGCTGATCAGCCTGCTCGCCGCGCCGGAGTTCCTTTTCCGCCTGGAGACCGCCGAGCCTGACAGCGCCTCGCCGGAGACCGTGCGCTTCGACGGCTACTCCAAGGCCGGCCGCCTCTCTTATTTGATGTGGGATGCTCCGCCCGATGCGGAACTGCTCGCGGCCGCCAGGGACGGTTCGATCAACACAACAGCAGGCCTCAAGGCGCAAATCGATCGGCTCGTCGCCAATCACGACCGCATGGAAGTCGGCCTGCGATCCTTCTTCACCGACATGCTCGACTTCAACATGTTCGAGGATCTGACCAAGGATCCGAAGGTCTACCCAAAATTCAGCCTGGCTGTGGCCGAAGGCGCGCGCGAACAGACCCTGCGTGTGCTGGTCGACCAGCTCATTACAAAGAATGGCGACTACCGCGACATCTTCACGGCCCGGGACAGCTTCATCAACCGGGCGCTCGCGCCGGTCTACAAGGTTCCGTACACCTACGACGGGGAGTGGACCCGCTATACCTTCCCGCCAGACACCGGCCAGTCGGGCGTGCTGACCCAGGCCACCTTCATGATGCTGTTTTCTCATCCGGGTCGGTCCTCGCCGACCGTTCGTGGAGTGAAGCTGTCCGAGGTCTTCATGTGCATGCGCATTCCGCCGCCTCCGGCGAATGTCGACTTCTCCAAGGTTCGCGACTCTGACGCGGGAACGGTGCGCCAGCGCCTTCTCCAGCACGCCACCAACGCGGGTTGCTCAAGCTGCCATTTGCTCAGTGATCCGCCGGGGCTCGCGCTTGAGAACTTCGACGGGCTCGGCCAGTTCCGTACGATGGAGAGCGGTCAGAAAATCGACGTCTCGGTCGATTGGCTGGGCAAGAAGTTCGACGGGTCGCAAGGGCTCGGCGCCAATTTCCACGACAATCCGCAGATCCCGGCGTGCCTCGTTCGCAACGTTTTCGCTTACGGGACCGGCCGGGCGCCCGACAAGGCGGATCAGGAGTTCATCGATCGCGAGACCAAGATCTTCGCGGCGAAGGGGTACAAGGTGCCAGAGCTGATCGCCGACATCGCGGCGAGCCCCGAATTCTATCGCGTAAAGCTGCCGAAGCCGGTCACGCCTGCTGCGCGGACGCAGGCGGCGATCGAGAGCACAGCGCTACACGCGCCCTGAGTGACGACGATGTCGAAGCGGAGAGAACACGGGTTCGTATTTCGGAGGTTGGCGGTTCTGATGAAGACAAGATTGCTGCTTTTGATGATGGTAGGGCTCGCGGCGCTCGCCGCGCCAGCGCCAGCGTTTGCGGAATGGTCAAAAGGGTTCGTCGTCGACTACTTCACCGATCCTGGCTGGAAAGGCGCCGACAAGGATTCGAATTGCCCCAACGGGGACGCGCCCGCCCCTGACTGGGTGAAGTTGATGACAACGTCCTGGCGCACCGAGGAGCAAGCCAAGAAACTTCTGATCGGCGCCGCCGTCGGAGGCGTAAGGCTCAACGATCGTGGACCGAAGCCGGGGATGAACGTCAATCGGGACCCAACCCTGGCTCCCGATCCGATGACGCCGATGGTGGTCGGAAACACGGGATACGGTTTCGACCTGGATCATAACCAGAAGACCGGCTTCGGCTCTCCGGACGGCAAGGAGAAGGGCCTGGACAATCAATACTACCGCGCCGTCGGTTGCACGAGGCAGTATCGCGGCGGAGGCCGTGGTTCCAGAGAACCGCGCGCCGGCGAAGACTACGAGATGACGGAGATGCGAGCTGGCGTCTTCACGATCGTTATCGTGCTTTCGGGCGCGGGCGCCGATCCCATGAACGATCCCAACATGCGGGTCGGTTTCTATCTGTCGAAGGATAAGCTGGGAATCAACGCGGACGGCGCGATCGGGTTAGACGACTCTTACCGCATCGATCCCGATCTACGGTTCACGACGGTGTTCGAAGCCAAGTCGGCCAAGGGCATCATCACGCCAAAAGCGTCATTGGAGCGGATACGTCTGCGCGAGCCCGGATCGCGTTTTGGTTTCGGTCAGGACCTTATCCTCGAGAAGCCGCAGGCGCGCCTGACCTTGAAGCCGGACGGCAAGCTGACCGCCGACATCGGCGGATACCGGAACTGGCGTTACATCTATGTCGGCCTGGCGTCGGCCGCCAGCGCTGCGGAACAACCCGGCGGCTATCAGTTCGTCGCGCTTTGGCACAATTGCGAGAAGCTCGCCGACTGGAAGCCGCCAGGAGTGAAAGGGCCGAACACTCACATTTCCATGTTCTATACGATGGACGCCATTCCTGCATTCGTGATCACGCCTGATAGTCATCAGGTGGTCAAACGAGCGGAAGTTTTCTCGGGCGTGTCCCAGGCGGCGTCACGGACCCCGGAGGAGCTGGCGCGCTCCATGCGCAGTCTCGGCACCGAAGCTGGCTTCATACTTACCGGGGGCGGAAAGTCGTGGCCGAACAAGCCGAATCCCGACGAGCCGACGTCGCCAAGCGATCCGCTCTATTGGGCCAAGGCCATTCAAGACCCTCGCGGCGGCTACTATGCAATCGGCCTGGCGTCACCGGCCGAGCCCCCTCCTTCACTCGAGAACGCTTTGGCCGGGCGATAAAATGCTGGAGCACGATCGTACATCGGATCAGACAACAGGCCGCTTGAGGAATGTCCCATGAGCAGGTTCACACGTAGGTCCATCCTGCGAGGCGCCCTGGGGGGAACGGCCGTCTGCGTCGGCGTTCCGACCCTGGACATTTTCCTGGATGGAAACGGCAAGGCGTATGCGGACGGCGCGAAGCTGCCGCTCCGCTTCGGAACCTATTTCTGGGGCCTGGGGTTGACGCCAACCGTCGATGGCGGGTCACGCTGGATTCCGAAGGAAGCAAGCGGCAATCAATGGACCCTCACGCCGCAGCTGAAATCCTTGCAAGGTCTGGAAAATAAAGTCTCCGTCTTTTCAGGGTTCAAGGTGGAGCTCGAAGGAAAGTCGAACATACCGCACTTCAGCGGCACCGCCGCGATCCTCACGGGTCACGCTCCGCTCGTGGTGAACGCGTATGACGGCGCGACCTTCGACACGCTTGTCGCCGACGCGATCGGCAACGGAACACGCTTCCGCCAGGTCGACATTTCGCCTTACGGTTCGCAGAAGTCGTACTCGACGCGCGTCGCCGGCTCGGCGACCGCTCCCGCTGACGCCTCTCCGCTTCAGCTTTATACGCGACTGTTCGGCGAGGGTTTCCAGGATCCGAACTCCGATACGTTCACGCCTGATCCGCAGGTCATGCTGCGCAAATCGGTGCTGTCGGCCGTTGGTGAACAGCGCCAGACGCTGATGTCCTCGCTCGGCGCGGCCGACAAGAACGCGCTCGACCAGTACTTCACGTCGGTGCGCGCAATGGAGAACCGGCTGGCGCTTGAACTTGAGAAGCCTGCGAAATGCGAAAGCTGCGTCGTGCCGGCGAAGCCCGCAGACACGCCGCTCGCGCGCGACATCTACACCGTCAACAAGAACAACAAGCTGATGGCCGAACTCCTGGCCATGGGCCTTGCTTGCAACCAGACCAAGGTCTTCACGGTGATGCACTCGGACGGCACGAATGGTGTTTTCCTGCCGGGCGACCCTGCGATCTACCACCTGCACACACACGACGAGCCGATCGATCCCAAGCTGGGATATCAGGTGCTCTCCGAAAAATGCGCCGGGCTGTGTGCCGACGGCTTTGGCGACTTCGTGCACGCCCTTGATGCGATCAAGGAAGGGGATGGCACTCTGCTCGATAACACCCTGGTGTTTGGCTACTCGGACTCCGGGTACGCAAAAAACCATTCCGTGGAAAACATACCGCTGTTGTTGGCCGGCGGCGCAAGGGGCGCGCACAAATCAGGCAAGCACATCCAGGGAAATGGCGACCCCGTCAGCCGGGTCGTGCTCACTGCTCAACAACTGGTTGGGTTGCCTGCAGGAACCTTCGGCGACGGTGCGATGCGGACCACAAAGTCCATCAGCGAGGTCATAGCGGCCTGACCGACTTCGAAATTTGCGCGGCGCTCGCCGTTGCTTCATTCGCCCCACTCCAGTTCACCAAGAAACCAAATGTTGCGACCACCGGACCTCGGCGCCTTCGCCGCGTTGGCATTTGGAGGACATGGCTGCAAGATTGGCGGCGAATGCGTGTTCCTCTGGCGCGCCGTGCACTCAGATGCAATCTGGGCTCTAAGGGATCGGAACACCCCATGGTCACAGTCGTCGCCCCAGGCTCCCAAAACTTCGCAGGAACAACAAAATGACAGAAGCCTACATCATCGACGCGTGCCGGACGCCGCGGGGCATCGGCCGGATCGGCAAGGGCGCCCTCGCTGACATCCATCCCCAGCAACTGGGCGCCACAGTACTCAAGGCGATCGCCGCGCGAAACGACGTCAATACCGCTGACGTCGATGACGTGATCTGGGGCACGTCGAGCCAGTTTGGAAAGCAAGGCAGGGACCTTGGCCGCATGGCCGCGCTCGATGCCGGATACGACATTCGCGCCTCGGGCGTCACGCTGGATCGCTTCTGCGGATCGGGCATCACGGCGGTCAGCTTTGCAGCTTCAACGATCATGTCGGGAATGTCGGACCTCGTTGTCGCGGGTGGCACGGAAATGATGAGCTTCACGATCGGCGCGGCAGATCCCAAGGCTCCGGCGTTGATGGATGCCGGCAATCTTCGCCTTCGCGCGCGGCATCCGCAAAGTCATCAGGGCGTCTGCGCCGACGCGATCGCCACGCTGGAGCAAATCCCGCGCGCCGATCTCGATGCGCTGGCGCTGGAGAGCCAGGTGCGCGCCGATGCGGCGATCCGGAATGGAAATTTCGCGAAAAGCCTCGTCCCCGTCTACAAGGAGGACGGATCGCTTGCGCTTGATCGGGAGGAATTTCCGCGGCCGCAAACGACAATCGAAGGGTTGTCCGGGTTGAAGCCGTCCTTCGAGGCGATGGCGCAGGTGCCGCTAAACGATAAGGGCGAAACCTACGCCGGTCTTATTCGCCAGGTCTATCCTGATCTCAATATCCGGCACGTGCATCATGCGGGCAATTCGTCAGGCGTCGTCGACGGCGCCGCCGCCTTGCTGTTGGCGTCACCAGCCTATGCAAAGAAGCACGGCCTCAAGCCACGTGCGCGCGTTGTCGCCATGGCCAACATGGGCGACAGCCCGACGCTCATGCTCAATGCCCCCGTGCCGGCGGCGAGGAAAGTGTTGGAGAAGGCCGGGTTGACGCTGGACGACATTGACCTTTTCGAGATCAACGAGGCGTTCGCCGTCGTCGCCGAGAAGTTCATTCGCGATCTGAAGCTAGATCGCAGCAAGGTCAACGTGAACGGCGGCGCCATCGCGCTGGGCCATCCGATCGGCGCCACCGGCTCGATCCTGATCGGCATGATCCTGGATGAACTCGAGCGGCGTGACCTCAGGCGCGGCCTCGTCACCATGTGCGCCGCCGGCGGCATGGCGCCGGCCATCATCATCGAGCGGGTGTAGTAATGGGCAGAGCGCCTGCGTGTCCAAGGCTGCGCGCAGAACCGGACGACACAGCAGCCAGCAGCGGCGTTTTCGCGCTCGACGTTCGACAAGAAACGCGGACACGCCAGGAAGACGACCAATGAAACTTCGCGCAGCAGCAATTTCGGGATTGACCGCACTTCTTCTCGCGGGCGCCATTGCCGGCGTTGGCCATTCCCAGCAATCCGCGAGCGATGCTGCAACCGGCGCTGCCCTGTTCGAGGCTCGCTGCAAGTCCTGCCACGATCCAGCGATCGGCAGAGCGCCCTCTCGCGAGGAACTTGCCCTGCGAGCGCCGGAGAGTGTCCTTCAGGCGCTGACCACCGGCATCATGCGACCGATGTCGGGAGGGCTGACACCGCTGATGATGGTTCAGATGGCGACCTATGTGACCGGCAAAGCGGTTGCGCCCGCGACAGCGGCGGCCGCGGCCACCGGAACCCAGCCGCCAGACAATAAGTGCGCTGCCAAGCCGCCAATCCACTCGGCCGCCACGGACTGGAACGGCTATGGCAAGACCGGCGGCTCGAGCCGTTTCCAGGAGAAGACAACGCTGAGGGCCGGCAATGTTGGCCGGCTCAAGGTCAAGTGGGCGTTCTCGCTGGCGGGCGGGCGGGCCGGGCAGCCAACGATCATCGGCGACCGGATGTTCCTTGTGACATTCTCCGGGGACGCCTTCTCGCTCGACGCCAGGACCGGGTGCGTCTATTGGCGCCAGGCCATCGGCTCGCCAATGCGGCAATCGCCGGTCATCGCCCATCGCCCAGGCGACTCGCCGTCGGGCTGGGTGATGTATGTGGGCGACTTCAACCGCGACTTCCGCGCACTTGACGCCATGACCGGCGCGGAGCTCTGGAAAACCAACCTCGATCCCCACCCACTCGCGATGCTGACCGGCTCGCCGGTGATCAATGGTGATCGGATCTATGTTCCAGTCTCCTCTTCCGAGGAGAACATGGGCGCGCTGGCCAGCTACAATTGCTGTACATTTGGCGGCGTTGTGAACGCCCTCGACATCAAGACCGGCAAGCTGATCTGGCGCACCGCCGTGCTCGATCCCAAACCGACACGCAAGAGCGAGGCTGGCACCCAGATGTACGGTCCGGCCGGTGCGGCCATCTGGTCGCAACCGACGATCGACGCCAAGCGCGGGCAGCTCTACGTCACGACCGGAGATTCCTACACCGAGGTTGACTCACCAACCTCCGATGCGGTCATCGCCATCGGCCTGAACGATGGCAAGATCCGCTGGGCCACCCAGACGTCGAAGGACGACAATTTTCTGATTGCCTGTGGCGGCGCGCGCAAGGGCGTCAACTGTCCGCTGGGAGAGCTAGGGCCGGACCATGATTATGGCGCCTCGCCAATCCTCTTCACGCTGACAGGCGGCAAGCAGGTCGTGCTGTCGGGCCAGAAGTCGGGCGCGGTTTATGGCGTCGATCCGGACACCGGCAAGCAATTGTGGATGAACCAGGTCGGACATGGCAGCGCGCTGGGGGGCATTGAGTGGGGCATGGCGGCCGACAACAGGGCGCTCTATGTCGCGATTTCCGACGCCGCCGCTGCGAGAGACAAGGCCAAGGCCGGGCTCTACGCGGTTGATCCGGCGAACGGCAAATTCCTCTGGCAGGCGCCGGCGCCAACAGTTCCGTGCGGCTGGGCGCCGCCGCGACGCTGCATTAACGCGCAATCGGCTCCAGTGACCGTCATCCCCGGTGTCGTGTTCGCCGGCGGGCATGATGGCTGGCTTCGCGCCTATGCCGGTGGGACGGGAAAGATTCTTTGGGCGTTCAACTCAGCCGGCCAGACCTATAAGACCACCAATGGGATCGCCGAACAGCTCGGCGGTTCCTTCGATCACACGGGCTTCGTGGTCTCGGGTGGAACGATGTACGCTATCTCCGGCTACAACGGCGCGACTGGCGCGGTCGGCAATCCGCTCAACGTGTTGCTCGCGTTCTCGGTAGACGGAAAATAGCTGGAGGCGCTTTCTCACTACTCACGCTGCGATTTCCAACATCCTCCGAGAAGCAGATCGAATTTGAGGAACGCCTGTCATACCCCTGGGAGAGAGAGGCATTTCTAAGCGCCTCCCCAATCGGCAGGATTCCATACCTGGAGACCGACCAAGGTTGTCTGTCCGTGTCCCAAGCGCGGGAAGACGACGCGGAAATAGTAGACAGCGCTGCGGCGCTCCAGGTAAGGCGGTCTTCGTCCGGCCATCGGTGTCCCTGATGGAACACCAGATTGTCCTTCTCACCGATCGACCCCGGCCGGGGCCTCATAGATTGCACCTGAATGCAGCATTTCTGGCTTCTGGCGGCGCTGGCAGTCTAATGTGAACCTGTCTCCGAACGTCGCGCGACGCGGGTTCTGGCGCGGTGAGCTAACGCGATTGCTCGAGCGCGGCGGAGCGGCTCAGGCTGAACAATTAGCTCAAGACGGTTGGTACCCGCAGCATTGTTCTAGGGCCTGCCGTCATTTAGGGGGTTCCTGCGGATAGCAAATCTCGATTCATGGGGTGTCAGCAAGTGGAGCTGACCCTGATGGCGCAACCGAGACGATACGCCCTTAGCGACGATCAATGGGAGCGGATCTGGGAGCTGCTGCCTGGGCAAGAGGGCCATCGCGGCGTGACGGCGTCGGACAACCGTCTGTTTGTCGAGGCGGTGCTGTTCCGTTATCGCGCCGGGGTGCCTTGGCGCGATCTGCCTGACCGGTTCGG
>JANMWT010000007.1:0-3447 GCA_031394145.1 Alphaproteobacteria bacterium
CCGAACCGGTCAGGCAGATCGCGCCAAGGCACCCCGGCGCGATAACGGAACAGCACCGCCTCGACAAACAGACGGTTGTCCGACGCCGTCACGCCGCGATGGCCCTCTTGCCCAGGCAGCAGCTCCCAGATCCGCTCCCATAGATCGTCGCTAAGGGCGTATCGTCTCGGTTGCGCCATCAGGGTCAGCTCCACTTGCTGACACCCCATGAATCGAGATTTGCTATCCGCAGGAACCCCCTAAATGACGGCAGGCCCTAACCCGCGCCAAGTTTTTCTTTCGCTCGCCTGAACCAGAGTGTACCGACCGAACATGACGGGGAATTCGAACAGGGCGGTGCTCGTCACGGGCGCCAGCAAAGGCATCGGCCGGGCGGTGGCGCTGCGGCTGGCGCGCGACGGCTTTCCTGTGACGGTCCATTTCGGCGGCGACACAGGCGGGGCGGACGCCACAGCCGAGGCGATTCGCAGCGTCGGCGGGCAGGCGGAAATTCTGCAGTTTGACGTTGCTGATCGAGAGGCGACGAAGGCCGCGCTCGAGGAGCACATCGCAGCCAAAGGCGCCTGGTGGGGCGTCGTCGCCAATGCCGGCATCGCCCGCGACAATACCTTTGCCGCTATCGATGGCAGCGATTGGGATGCGGTTCTCCGAACCAACCTCGACGGCTTTTACAACACCGTGCATCCGCTGATCCTGCCGATGATCCGGCTCAAGGCGGGCGGACGGATCATCGCGATGTCGTCTGTATCTGGCGTTATGGGAAATCGAGGTCAGGTCAATTATTCGGCCGCGAAAGCAGGGCTGATCGGCGCGGCCAAGGCGTTGGCGGTCGAACTGGCCAGCCGCAGGATCACCGTCAACGCAATCGCTCCCGGCTTCATCGAAACCGCAATGACGTCCGGCTCGCCGATCGAAGAGGTCCTGAAGTCGATCCCGATGAAGCGCGCTGGAACACCGGAGGACGTTGCCGGCGTCGTCGCATTCCTGTTTTCGGCGGAGGCGGCGTACATTACGCGGCAGGTAATCGGCGTGAACGGGGGTTTGGTTTAGTGCGGCGCGTGGTTGTCACCGGAATGGCCGGCATTTCATCACTTGGCGACAAGTGGCCGGTGATCCGCAACGCCATGCACGCGGGCAAGACGGGTGTGAAATACATCCCCGAGTGGGAGCATCTCACCGACATGGGCACGCGGCTGGGTTCGCCCGCCGACTGGTTCGAGCATGAAGGCGTCTACAAACGCCAACAAATGCGCTCGATGGGCCGCGTCGCGGTGATGACCGTGAAGGCGGCGGAAGGCGCGATCGCGCAGGCAGGGCTCAACGACGATCCGATCATCAAGACCGGACGCACCGGCGTTGCGTGTGGATCATCCTATGGATCAGTCTCGCCAACCTTCGACTTCTTCAAATTTCTCGAGAGCGGTCGCACCGGCGGCCTCAACGCCACCAGCTACATCCGGATGATGTCTCACACTTCGCCGGTGAACCTTGCGGTCTTCTTCGGCATGCAGGGCCGCGTGTTCACAACCTCGTCTGCGTGCACCTCCGGCAGCCAGGGCATTGGCGCAGCGTTCGAGGCGATCCAGGCAAACCGCGCCGACGTGATGTTGGCAGGCGGCGCCGAAGAGTTCTCGGCGACCATGACCATGGTGTTCGACCGTCTCTATGCCACATCGGGTCGCAGGGACGATCCCAACACGGCGGTGCGTCCGTTCGACAAGTCGCGTGATGGCCTGGTGATCGGCGAAGGCGCCGGCATCCTCATCCTCGAGGAGCGCGAGCACGCGCTGGCGCGGGGCGCAAAGCCGCTGGCGGAGATCGTCGGCTACGCCACCAATTGCGATGGCGCCCACATCTCGCAGCCGTCCGAGGCGACCCAGATTGATGTGATGCGTCTGGCGCTGGAGACGGCGGGTATCCCCGCATCCGCACTTGGCTTCATCTCCGGCCATGGCACCGGCACGGCCACAGGCGACGTCGTCGAGAGCCACGCCAGCCATGCCGTCTATGGTTCGCGGATCCCGTTCCATACGCTGAAGGGCCATTTCGGCCATACGCTGGGGGCATGCGGCGCGTTGGAGGCCTGGCTTGGCATCGAGATGATGACGGAGGGCCTGCTGACGGCGACAGCAAACCTCAAGGATGTCGATCCCAAGTGCGCCGAGCTCGACTATGTGATGGGCGCGCCACGCAAGGTCGATGCAGAATATTTCGTCTCCAACAACTTCGCCTTCGGCGGCATCAATACCTCGCTGGTGCTGCGCCGCGCTGACTGAGGCGCGGCCGGCGATCAGACAAGGGCTTTCTCCACCAGCTTTCCGGCCTTCATGAAGAGCCCGTGAGCTTCGCGATCGTAGGTGTCTGGCGTGATCCCTTCGGCGCGCAGGAGATGTTTTTCGACCTTCTGGGTCGGCGTCTTCGGCAAGTCATCGAGCACGCGGATGTATCGCGGCACCATGAAGTGCGCCATCCGATCGGCAAGGAAGCGGATAAGATCGCCGGGCGCATAGTCGTGGCCGGGATTGAGTGCGACCACGACAAGGACCTCGTCCTCCCCGACCTCGCTCGGGACCGCCACAGCTGCGGCCTCGCGAACTGCAGGATAGGCGCAGACTTCGGTTTCAACCTCGAACGAGGAGATGTTCTCGCCGCGCCGGCGGATCGAGTCCTTCATGCGGTCAACGAAGAAGAACGAGCCATCCGGGTCCTGGCGGAAGGCGTCGCCGGTGTGGAACCAGCCATTGCGCCAGGCCCTGGCGGTGGCTTCAGGATCGTTGAGATAGCCCGAGTTCATCGCCCAGGGAGCATCGGTCCGCACAATCAGCTCGCCGATTTCCCCCGGCGCGACTTCGCAATCATTGGCGTCGACCAGACGCACGTCGACACCCGGCCGGGCTTTGCCGCAGGTGCCGACCGGCGTCGGGTTCACCACGCCCATGAGCGGGGAAGACACCTCGGTCATGTTGAAGACGGTATAGACATCGGCGCCGAAGCGCTCCTTGAAAGCGATGGCGTCCTCAGCAAGCGGGACCATCAGGGCCGATTTCAGCGTGTGGTCGCGGTCCTTGGGTCCAGGCGGCTGGTTGACAACAAAGGTGGCCATGACGCCAAGGAGCACGACGGTGGTGCTCTGCGTGCTTCGCACCACATCCCAGAATGTGTCAGTTGAGAATTTCGGGACAAGCGCGAACGAGGCGCCCTTGGCGAGTGCGATGCGGATAACCCCCGAGCCAGAGACATGGAACAGCGGCAGATTGATCAGGATGCGCGTGTCGGTCGCAATCGAACCGGCCCAACCATAGGCAAAACTGGTCGCCCCCTGGAGAGACGACGACATGACGCCCTTTGATGGGCCAGTGGTTCCGGAGGTGTAGATAACCGTCTGCGTATCCCACGGAGCGACGTCGGCCTTGTCGATTCCGTTTGCACGCAACAATTCTGCGCCCT
>JANMWT010000137.1:0-10480 GCA_031394145.1 Alphaproteobacteria bacterium
CGCACCAACTCGGCGGACGTTGCCCTCCAGCATGTATTTCGCACCAAGCTCTTGCCCGATCGTGCGTAGGTCTGACGTGTTCTTGCGATAGGCGGCCGTGGCGCCCTGAGATATCACCTTCAGGCCCCGCCCAAGCGACAGGGCTGATGCGATGTCTTCCCCCATGCCGCCGGCGAACACTTCGTCTGCGCGTTCGGTCGACCGATTGGTGAAGGGCAGAATGGCGATAGAGGGCCGTTCATGATGCGGCTTGCCAGCGTGAGCAGTTGGGCGTGCGACTGGTGGTGCAGAGGGTGCCGGATTGAGTCCGCCCGGTGCTGGCGCCGCAGGCGCAGATCCGCCTTTCGCGACAAACCTGAAGACGTCCGACAGGAAGGAGCGCCATGCGCTGTCGCTGGCGTCCCCCTGCCAGTGCGCAAGCTCAGCCGTCTGAGTCAGCTCAAACATGATCGGCCGCTCGCAAGCCTCGATCATACACGGGACGAGTGTTCGGTTGCGATCCGCCAACGTGGCTTCGGCGCGCACCCAGCGGGATTGCACGGACTTCTTTGACCACAACACTACGACCGCCTTCGCAGTCCGCAGCGCGGTCTCGGTCACTTCGTCATAGGCTTCGCCGGATTTCAGGGCTGTGTCCCACCAGACATCCAGGCCTTGGGCCCCAAACGCTTCCGCGAACCGGCGGGCCACCGCCTGGTCTTCGCGATTGTAGGAAAGGAAAATGTCCGGCACGCCCGACCCCGCTGGTATGGGCCGAAGGGTTACATGACCGGCGGCGGAACGTCGAATCTTGCCGCGAATTTCCGAAGATTGCGAATGGCTGCTTCGAGGCGAACTCCTGCCTGATCGGCGCGACGACCGCGACCGGCAGCTTTGAGGCGACCCTGCCATAGGTGATGGTCGTGACCCCGATCAAGCGAGGGATCTGCTCGTTCGCGCTCCGGCAGGGCTGAATCGCATCAACGTCTCAGAGTTACAACGTCGCCTGAATTGGCGCTTCGCTCTACGCCACCCATGATCGTGCGGCCGATCTTCTCGGCCATATCGCGCACTGGATCATGGCCCAGGTGACTATAGCGTGCAGTCGTGGCCGCTTGGCTGTGTCCCAGAGCCTTGCCAATCAACAGCAAGCTGGCGCCGCCAGCTGCCGCAAAGCTCGCGTAGCTATGCCGCAAATCGTGCAGCCTCACACCCGGCAGATCAGCCTTCAGGCGCACCCGTTGCCAGGCTTTTGCGAGGCCCGCATTACAACCCCGCTCAGGTAGCTTGTTGCTCCGTCGCGCGACGTCTGACGGTGCGGGAAATACCAGATCCCCTTCCCGGGGCCGCTTGGAGATATTGGCGGCAGCGGCAGCGTTCAGAATGATATGTTTCAGCCCGGAGTGACCGCCTGCCTTGTGACGCTCGGCGCCCAAGGTGGCGAGCCCGCGACCAAGGTCCACCTCATCCCACCGCAAGCCGGTGATCTCACCGCGACGGGCGCCGGTAAGCAGCAAGGTGCGAAACACGTCGCCGTGCACCGGCAGAAGTGCGCCCTCCCCTTCCATCTCAGACAGGGTGTCAAAGAGGCGGGCTGCTTCGGCCTCACTCAGGAAGCGCTCTTTCTTGTTCTGCGGCGGCTTCTTCACCCGCGTTGCAACGTTTGCGGGGATGATTTCGTGATCCACCGCCCAGGACAGAAGCGACGAAAGGGCCGCCACAGATCGCCGGGCAATGGCTGCCCCGCCGCGCACAATGCTCCGTCCCCTTCCGGCGGTCTTGCGCTTCTTTCTCGCAGCCTTGCCGGCAATGATCGCGCGTTGCGTCTTAGAAATGTCGTCGCGGGTCAGATTGCGCGCCGTCAGTTGGCCCAGCAGCGGCAGGATATGCAGGCGCAGACAGCGGGCATCCGTTTCCCAGCTTCGTGCGCGCTTGGTGGGCGCGGCGTCAGGTCCTTCCACAAGCCAACGCTCGGCAAGCTGGGCAAGCGTGATCGCCCGGCGGGCTTGTTCCTTTGCCGCGTCCACCGCAGCCTTGCGCGGCGGAGTAAAACTACATCACTGAAGCGGCGACGCGTGTCGTCCGCGGGCGGAGAAAAAATGCTTCGCCGTTAATCCTTTCGGCCGTTTGGGCGGTTCGAAGGGTCGGGGATGTACAAGGTGTCGAGCTACGAAGCGGTGCGTCGGGCGGTGTTTGTCGAGGGACTGTCGCAGCGCCAGGCGGCTGAGCGGTTCGGCAAGGATCCGAGAACCATCAGGAAGATGTGCGCATTCTCTGCGCCGCCGGGATATCGGCGGGCCAAGACGCCGGCGCGGCCCAAGCTCGATCCATTTCTGGGCGTGATCGATGCGATCCTGGCGGCGGACTTGGCAGCGCCGGTCAAGCAGCGCCACACCGGCAAGCGGATATTCGAGCGCCTGCGGGACGAGCATGGCTACCAGGGCGGCTACACCTCGGTGAAGGACTATGTCCGCGGCGCTCGCATCACCGCGCGCGAGATGTTCGTGCCGCTGATCCACCCGCCGGGCCATGCCCAGGTTGATTTCGGCGAGGCGGTCGCGGTGATCGCCGGGGTGCGCCAGAAGATCCATTTCTTCTGCATGGACCTGCCGCACTCGGACGCCTGCTTCGTCAAGGCCTATCCGGCTGAGACCACCGAGGCGTTTCTCGATGGCCATGTTGCGGCGTTTGCCTTCTTCGGCGGCGTGCCGCTCTCGATACTGTACGATAATCTCAAGATTGCTGTCGCGCGCATTCTGGGCGATGGCGTCCGCGTGCGCAGCCGCGCCTTCAGCGAGCTGGTCAGCCACTTCCTGTTCGCCGATCGGTTCGGCCGGCCGGGTAAGGGCAATGACAAGGGCAATGTCGAAGGCCTGGTCAAGTATGCCCGCAAGAACTTCATGGTTCCGATCCCGCATGCGGCCAGCTTCGAAGAGCTCAACGCCATGCTCCTGGCGGGCTGCATCCGCCGCCAGGACGATGTGCTGCGCGGCTTTGAGGCCACGATCGGCGCGCGCATGGCGGCGGACATCGGCGTCCTCCGCAACGATCCGGTCGGCGCCTTCGAGCCATGCGAGAAGGTCGCGACGCGCGTCAGCGCGTTCTCGCTGGTGCGCTACCGCACCAATGATTACTCCGTGCCCACCCGCTATGGCCATCGCGAGGTTCTGGTCAAAGGCTTCGTCGATGAAGTCGTCGTCATCTGCGGGCCCGATGTCATCGCCCGCCATCCGCGCGCCTACGCCAAGGCCGATCTGATCTTCGATCCGCTGCACTATCTCGAGCTTCTGGAGCGCAAGACCAACGCTCTCGATCAGGCGGCGCCGCTTGAGAACTGGGGCTTGCCGGAGGCGTTCGCGACCTTCCGCAGGCTGCTGGAGAGCCGCATGGGGACGCGTGGGCGGCGCGAGTACATCCAGGTGCTGCGCCTCATCGAGCTCTTCGCGCTTGCAGATGTCGCCGCCGCCATCACCACGGCGCTGTCGCTTAGCGCCATCAGTTTCGACGCCGTCAAGCAACTGGTCGCCGCCCGCGTCGAACGCCGTACGGTCAAGCTCGACCTTGAGGCCTATCCCCATCTGCCGCGCGCCGAGGTCAAGACAACCAGGGCCGCCGATTATCTGGCGCTGACCGGCGCTCAGGCAACGGGCCAAACAACCAGGTTCGCGGCATGAGCGCTCAACCCGAGATCCTTCTCGCTCATCATCTCAAGCAACTGAAGCTGCCGACCATTCTGCGCGAATACGCCAAGCTCGCAGCCCAATGCGCCGCTGAAGGCCTCGATCACACCCGCTATTTGATGCGCCTGATTGAGCTCGAGCTCATCGACCGCGAACGCCGCATGGTCGAGCGCCGCATTCGCGCCGCGCACTTTCCCGCCGTCAAATCCCTCGAGACCTTCGAGTTCACCACCATCCCCAGCGTCAACAAGATGCTGGTGCTCGAACTGGCCCGCTGCGAGTTCGTGACTGCGCGAGAACGTCATCGCGCTCGGCAACAGCGGCACGGGCAAAAGCCACACCGCCCTGGCGCTGGGGCTCGCCGCCTGCCAGCGCGGCTTCTCGGTGGCGTTCTTCACCGCCGCCGGCCTCGTCCACATGCTCAGCGAAGCGCGCGACGAGCGGCGCTTGTTAAAGCTGCAAGCTCAGTTGCAAGCCGTGAAGCTTCTGGTCATCGATGAGCTGGGCTATGTGCCGCTGTCGCGCACCGGCGCCGAACTCCTGTTCGACGTCTTCTCGCAGCGCCATGAGCGTGCCTCGACCATCGTCACCTCGAATCTGCCATTTGACGAATGGACGTCGGTTCTGGGATCCGAGCGACTGACCGGCGCGCTGCTCGACCGGCTTACTCATCACGTCCACATTCTCGAGTTCAACGGCGACAGCTTCCGCCTCAAGCAGTCCAAGACCCGCCGCCGCGCCGCGCCCCCACCGGCCGACACGCAACCCGCCCCCGAGACCGCCCCAGAACTCGCCTTCGACCCGGAAACCGGCGAGATCCTCGACCCCTGAGCGCCCCTCATAACTGGCCGCAAACGCAAAGGGCCCCCAATTGGGGGCCCTTTGCGTTAACACCTGCGCTCACCGCCAGTGATGTACTTTTACTCCGCCCGACCGATGCATTTTCTCTCCGCCGTTGACAGTCCACAGCGCATGCGCCGCCAGGCCGACCTGAACGAGGTTGTGCGCAACCCAGAAGCCCTGTTGGATCGAAAAAGGCATCGCCATCGCGATGAGGCCGAGCGCCGTCAGGCCGACGAAAGGCACGAACGCGCCAAGACTCAGCGGCCGGTCTTCGAACAGCGCGCGCACCAACACCCAGAAGGCGCCGACGCCACCAAGCGACAGGATATGAAACACTGGCTGCGCAGGGCCGATAATTTCCCGAAGCGTTCCGGACGAGTTGATCGCATAGGCGATCACGCAGCCGCAGAACAATACGCCGCTGACCCGAACGGCGTTGCTTGCTCCACTACGGCCAAAGCTGCCAGCAGTCGCTCCAAGGGCGCCCAGCGCGAGGCCGCGAAGAAGAATTTCGAGGATCGCGAGATCGTTCGGCATGCCAACGAACTAGCGCGACGAAACCGCCTGCGCCAGACCGAAGTCAGACCTCTTCGACCGCCAAGGATCGGGCCGGTCGGCTTCCACGCATTGCAAACGCGGCAACGACGCCGGAGAGAAACGTCACCGCGGCGATCGAAGCGATGGCTGACGCAAGACCAAAGAAGTCCGCGATCAACCCAGCTGCCAGCGCGCCGATCGCATAACCGAGGTCCCTCCAGAATCGGTACACGCTGAGCGAACGCGCTCTCCATGTTGGATGGGATGCATCGGAGACGGCGGCAATAAGGCTCGGGTAGACCATGGCGGTGCCGACCCCGAGCAGCACGCTGCCGACCAGCCACCACCCAAAATCGCGCGTCGCAGCAGTAAGAAAGAGGCCGCCCGCCTGCACCCACATGCCGGTCACGATCAGGCCCTTGCGCCCCCAACGATCACTTAGCGGGCCGGTCACGACCTGAAGGAGACCCCACGTCACGGGATAGAGAGCTTTGAGGAGACCGATGCGATCGAGCCCCAAGCCAAACGCCGAATAGAACAAAGGGAATATCCCCCAGCTCATTCCATCATTCATGTTGTTGACCAGACCGGCCTGCGACGCGGCAAAGAGATTTCGATCCTTAAACGTCGTGAGCGCGAAGACCTCCCGAAACGAGAGCGGTGAAGGTAGAGCCAGCGCCTGGCTCGCTTCCAGGGCCACATGACCGCGTGTATCTCGGACCAGAAGCACCGCTAGCGCCGTGCCCGCAACCGCGTACACAACGCCGAGGTAGATCGGCGCCGGCCGGAGACCGTAGCGTGAAGCAATGTAGCCTGTGGCCAACGCCGTCAGTCCAACCGCGAGATAGCCGGCAAACTCGTTGAGACCTACAGCCAGGCCGCGAGACTTTGGACCGACTAGGTCAACCTTCATGATGACGGTCATCGACCAGGCTAGACCCTGACTGACGCCAAGCAGGGCGTTGGCCGCGATGATCCAATCCCAGCTGGGCGCAACAATGATCATGAAAGGCGCCGGCACGCCGGCAAGCCAGCCCAGCACGAGCACGCGCTTGCGCCCCCACCTGTCGGCAAGCTGACCCGAGAGAAGATTGGCGAACGCCTTCACGAGGCCAAAGCTGACAATGAACGACATCACAAGCGTCGTTGACGCTATGCCGAACTCTTGGCTGCCGATGAGCGGTACGACCGTGCGCTCGACGCCAACCATTCCCCCGACGAAGGCGTTGATCAGCACAAGCAGCGCGAACTGCCGCCAGTTGGCCCGAAGCCCGAGGGCGATGCGGCCACTGCTTTCTCCGGAAGTGAAGACGCTCATCCCTAACCAGCTACTGGAGGGCGGCCTGCGTTGAGCGCACGCAGCTCGGCGGCGCGGGGCGGCGGCGCGGGAATATCGTCGGTCATGCGCCGCACGAACTCCGCCTCATCCGTGATGCGAAACGCTTTGTTGTTCAGTTTCTCGAAGCCGATCGTAGATGTCGGCTTGCCGCTCAGGCTCTTGCCGCACGCCGATCCCGAATAAGCGCCAGGCAGCACCTCCAGATGGTCCGGCAACGCTTTCAGGCGTTGCACAGTCCGGAAAAGAGCGCGAGCGCCCTCTTCCGCGCTGGCGGCCAGCTCGGTGCGGCCAAGGTCGCCAACCATAAGGGTGTGGCCGGTCATGACGAACCACGGCTCTTCCGAGCGTGTCCGATCGCGGACCAACAAGGAGATGTGCTCAGGCGTATGCCCCGGCGTGTGCAGGATCTCGACGGTGACGTTGCCGAGTACAAGCACGTCGCCCTCGTGCACGCCATGAAATGGCGGGGCGGCCGGCGCTTCATGGAACAGGACATATTTGGCGCCCGAGGCGTCAGCGAGCGCTCGCCCAGAGGAGGCATGGTCGGCGTGGAGGTGAGTGTCGATCACATAAAGCAGCCGCATCCCGGCCTTTGCCGCAGCCTCGATGTATGGGGCAATGTCGCCAACGGGATCGACCACAGCGCCCGCAGCCTTGCCGCCGCAACCGAAAAGGTAGGAAATAGCGACCGGATCGTCATGCAGAAACTGTCGAAGAATCATCACGATCTCCTGCCGCATGACAGCCGGCGGGTTGACATCGACGACGGCTACATTCAATTATTCGCTTGAATGATGGAGATACGACGCGACCATGTCAAGGCAGAGGATCAAGGAGACGCTGCTTGAGGCTTTTGCAGCCGTCGCGAAGGGCGCGGCGAACCCTCATCGTTTCGGTATTCTGGAGCACCTCGCGCAGGGTGAGCGAACCGTCGAGGGCCTTGCCGACCGGACAGGCCTTTCGATCGCCAACGCCTCGCAACATCTCCAGTCAATGCGGCGGGCAGGTCTTCTGGCCGCGAGGCGTGACGGCAAGTTCATGCTCTATCGCCTCGCCGACCACAGCGTGCTCGAACTGATGCATGCGATCACTCGCGTCGCCGAACGCAATGTCGCGGAGGTCGATGGCGTCGTGCGCGGCTATTTTCACGACCGCGACGCGATGGAGCCGGTGTCGCGAGCGGAGTTGCGCAAGCGTCTCAAGCTGGGGCTTGTCACCGTCCTGGACGTGCGGCCATCGGACGAATTCGCGCTCGGCCATCTGCCTAACGCCATCAGCATCCCGGTTGGCGATCTCAAACGTCGGCTCTCGGAATTACCCAAAAGCCGTGAAGTCATCGCTTACTGCCGCGGCGCCTATTGCGTCATGGCGTTCGAGGCTGTTGCGACGTTACGCGCCCATGGCTATCGCGTTTCGCGCCTGGAGGACGGCTATCCCGAATGGAAAGCCGCAGGATTGCCAGTGGCGGCGGGAGCCTGAGGTGAGACCGTTCGAAGGGGAACACTCAGTGCACCGAGCACAGACGCAGCGCCTCCAATGGTGATCAAGAAGGACTATGCCGCTTCCTCGGTGTTTCGTCCGGAAGCGCTGTTACGCGAGGCTCGACGACAGAAACAGCTGCCCACGCTCGCAGTTCCGGCCGTATGCATTCTTGATCCCGATGGCGACATCGTGCGCCATCTCAAACGAACCGGAGCGGGACGCACGCACGAAGGATGGGCCTGTTACCATACCGAACTCCTCACATTTGCGCTCGAAGGCGTCGGAGAGGTCGGAATTGTCGGCTGCGTGGTCGGCGCATCGTTTGCGGTTCTGGTGGCCGAGCAGCTATTCGTTTCCGGCTGCCAGATGCTTATTAGCGTCACCTCTGCCGGCCAGCTCGCCGACGTCGGGCCAACGCCGTATTTTGTCCTTATCGAGCGCGCCATACGCGATGAGGGAACCAGCGGCCACTATCTGCCGCCGGCGACTTTCGCGGAGGCGCCTGAAGCTGCGCTACTGACGCGAACCGAAGACGCACTAGCGAGCATCCCTAGCGTTGTGTTGCATCGAGGCGCGACCTGGACCACAGACGCGCCCTATCGTGAAACTGCGGCGGCGATCGCTTCGGCGCGTGATCTCGGCGCGCTTGCTGTCGAGATGGAGGCTGCTGCCTTGTATTCATTCGCAACCGCGAGGCAGAAATCGGTTGTCTGCTTTGCACACGTCACCAATTCAATGGCCCAGGCTGAGGGAGATTTTGAAAAAGGCGAAGCGGATGGAACCACGTTGACGCTCATGGTTCTCACCGCGACCATTCGCGCTATTTCCATCGTAACTCCGACCCAGAGGTGATGAGTGTGGCCGGCCGACTCATCTTGCCATCACCGCAGCAGAACCCTGGGCGGGCCTTCGACGTTTAGCGATGCGGCGAGCATTACGAGAGTCCATCAAACGAGCGAAACAGCGCCAGCGTCCGGGCGCCGGGTGTGGGCGTGCAGTCCGACTTCAGAGCTTTGGCCAAGGCGAACCTGTGGAACGCGCCGGGATTGGCGAGACCCAACGCCATAAAGAACAGCTTCAGCGTGAAGTAGGCGTGGCGCCCGACGTGAACGGGATCATAGAAAAACAGCGCGACCCCGGTTACCGCGATGACGATGAATGTGGTGTAAAGCAGCGGCAGCGTGTGCTCGGCGAGCGCCTGTAGCGACGCTGATCGGCGAACCGCCCATCAGGCGCAAATCCAGCATGTAGCTCGGCAGGCGGTCCTCGTGCCGATCGGCACGCCACTCGCTTGATTTTGTTGGAACGTGAGGGGTCATTTCTCGGAGTTTTCCCGACCCTACGAGCCCGAGAAATTGCATGCAATCCGCCGCACAGTTACTTGAATGCGAAGATCGTGTATATCCCCTCCCCCAGGATAGGAGTTGTCCATGAAGCACGCCTCGCATCCGGACATCGCGAAACGTCTCAAGCGGGCCGAGGGCCATCTCAAATCAATCCTCACCATGATCGAGGACGGGCGGCCTTGCGTCGATCTCGCCCAGCAGCTCCATGCGGTCGAAAAAGCGGTCGGCAACGCCAAGCGTGAACTCATCCACGACCACATCGAGCACTGTCTCGAAGACGGCCACCAAGGGAGCCTTAAGGAGCTGAAAGAGCTCACCAAATACCTATGATCCTCGGGTCCCGCTCATGACCTCGCTCACCGATCTGCTTCAGCAAGGCGCATCGAACGCCTGGCTGTTCATCCCGACTGCTATCTTGCTCGGCGCGCTACACGGCCTCGAACCAGGGCACTCCAAGACGATGATGGCGGCGTTCATCATCGCGATCCGCGGGACAGTCACGCAGGCGGTGCTGCTTGGTCTGTCGGCCACGATTTCGCACACGGCGATTGTCTGGCTGGTGGCGCTCGGCGGTCTCGCGCTCGGCCAGAACATGGACCTCGAAGCCAACGAACCGTATTTCCAACTCGCATCAGCCGCGATCATGATTGTAATCGCATCCTGGATGGCGCGGCGCACTTGGCGCGAACACCACCCTCCAGGCCTTGTGACGACTGACCATCATCATGCTCACGGCGATGAGACGCGGCGCGTCGATACGGGCCACGGCGTTGTTGTTCTCGATATCTTCGAACAGGGTGTCCCGCCTCGCTGGCGCCTGAAGGTGGAACGAGGCCGTGCATGGGGACCTGATGAAGTAGTCGTCGAGACCGAGCGCGCCGATGGGCGCCGCCAATCATTTGCGATGGCGGCCCACGAAGACTTTCTAGTGTCGCGCGAGCCAATCCCCGAACCACACGAGTTCATGGCGCGGCTCAAGCTGGGCCATGATGGCCACACTCACGACTATGACCTCGCCTTTGTCGAGCATGATCACGGGCATGATCATCTTCATGAGGAAGTACACGGCCTGGATGTCGCGGCGGGAGGCATCGATGACGCGCATGCCCTGGCGCATGCCAACGACATCCGCCACCGCTTCGCGGACCGTAAGGTAACGACAGGTCAGATAGTTCTGTTTGGATTGACCGGCGGCCTAATCCCGTGCCCGGCCGCGATCACGGTACTCCTATTGTGTCTCCAACTGAAGCGGATCGCGCTCGGCGCGACGCTTG
>JANMWT010000028.1:0-15214 GCA_031394145.1 Alphaproteobacteria bacterium
GCGCAGCTGGATTTCGGCTCGGACCTTGCATAAACGCGGCGTCAGGATGCCCATCATCAAACCGGTCATGGTCGGGAGGCAAGCCGGCGATCGCCGGATTCGTTGGTGATTGGCGCCTGTGTCCATCGCGTTTGCGGGGCGCGCGGCGAGGGAAATGACTAGGACGGGTGATGATCGTTTCGCGGATCAAGCATAGCATCGGCTGGCGGATCGACAGCACCCGCTGGCGCATAACAAAACTTGTCCTGCGCGGCGCCGTCTATCGTGGCCACAAGAAGATTTCCGCGATGATGCGGGTGCGGAACGAGCAGGAATTCCTCGATCCTTCGGTTCGCTCGATCGTCGATCTCGTCGACGAAGTGGTGATCGTGGACAATCTCAGCGACGATCGCACGCCCGAGATCATCGACAAGCTGGTTCGCGACTTCCCCGGAAAAGTTCGATCCTTCACCTACCGCCACAAGATCGCCCGCTACGGGGACGAGAACCGGCGCCTCGCCGCCACGCCGGAGGGGCTGAAATCGCCTTCGCTTCTCGCGAATTTCTACAACTGGTGCCTCGCCCGTTGCCGCTATCCGTTTATTCTGAAATGGGACGGAGACACGATCGCCACGGCGGAATTCGCTCGCGCGATCGAGCGCTTCAGGGCCTGTCCAGCCCAGATACTTTCTCACGTCGGGGCGAACCTTCATGAAGATGGCGTCAGTCTGATCGCCGGCCGCCCTCTCGAAGAGATGGAGCCGCGCTTGTTCTTTCGTCGCTTCGCCTCCTACGACAACGCGCTGGGATACTGTGAAACACTTCAGTCTCCCTACCTAAGGGACAACGATGAGCGCTATATCCGGCGCTACCCTGCGCCAGTCTATGTCCACATGAAATTTTGCAAGCCGGACCGCTTCGCCAACATGTCGAGCGACCTCGAGGCATCGGAACGGTCCAACAACCGCCCCGGCCCAGCCGCCTCTCCGGATGTGCTAGAGGCGGTCGCGCGATGGAAGTTGCGACCACGATCACCCGATTAGCGTTCTGGCAATCGACCCATGATTAACCGCTTGCACACAGGATCAGCGTCGGCGCCGGCCCATGCGTTCACGGCGATAGGTCGAGTTCGCGCGCGACGCGATTGCGAAAAGCCAATGCTTGCGGCGTAGGGCTTGCACCGGGGGCGGAGGGAACAGTTTTCGCATGACCCTGTGCGCGCGGAACTGCGGAAGCAGATCTCCCGAGATTAAGCCGCGAGGTGAAAGTCATTGCGAACAGAATCCACCTCGAGCGTTGAGTCCGCCCAGAGAAGGTGCGCGAAGTTGGCGCCCTCCTTGTTTCCCCAAAAGACGTCGCTAAGCGCCTCGACAGCGCGCTCATCCGTTTCGGCCGTAAGTTTGATCGAGCCGATTACTTCCCCGCACCGCCAAATCTCGATTCGATAGGGCAGCTTCTTCTCCTCAGGTTGCGGCGGCCGGCATCAGGAGAGTGCCCACGCGTGAACAACTAGCAAAATTTGACCGGTGCGAACGTTTGCCTCCAGCTGCTGACCAAATGCTGACCAGCGCCAGGAAGCCCGCCCGAGCCAAATTCCAAGTCATTGAATCATTGGCGCACCCGACAGGGTTCGAACCTGTGACCTCTGCCTTCGGAGGGCAGCGCTCTATCCAGCTGAGCTACGGGTGCCCGAAAAGCCCTTGACCTCAAGGGAGGCTGCGATCGCGGGCGACACTAGCGAAAGAAAGCAGCAAGGCAAGCGCGGCGGGATGGCCCCCGAAAAAGCCGTAAACCCGGCAGGGGGTGACGGCGGTGACCCGATCTGCAAGCCTGCGGCAAGCCCGGTTTTTTCGGGGGCCAGACTTCGGGGGCCAGACTTCGGGGGCCAGACGAGGAGTGAGGATGATCCGGTTCGGCAAACCTGCGGTTATGGCGGCCATGGCGGTCGCCCTTCTCGCCTGCAGCAAGACCGCATCGGCGCCAGAAGCGCCCCCCGCCGGGTCGCCAGCGGCGCTTGCCGCGGCTCCCGCCCCACTCGCCGCCAAGCCGGCCCTCTGGCGCATCGGCGACGAGGACACGACCGTCTACCTGTTCGGCACCGTCCACGTGCTGCCGCCCGAACTGTCCTGGCGGGCGAAGCCGGTCGAGGATGCGCTTAACGCTTCCAAGGCGGTCTATTTCGAAACCGACGTGAACCCCAACCAGATCGCGTTGCTGGAAGTCGTCAAACGGCTCGGCATGTATCCCACCTCTGACAAGCTCTCCGAGCATCTGAAACCCGAGCAGCGGGCGGCCGTCGCCAACGCCAGCGCCAAGCTGTCGGTGCCGATGATCGCGCTCGATACGATGAAGCCGTGGCTCGCGGCGATGACGCTGAGCGAGCAGATGATCTCCAACGCGGGATATGATCCCAATTCTGGGGTCGAGCGTACGCTGCTGCCGATGGCGACCGCCGCCGGCAAGGAGAGTCGCAAGCTAGAGACGGTCGAGGAACAACTGCTGGTCTTCGCCGACCTGCCGGAAAAAGTGCAGATCGACTACCTGGTTGCCGGCATCGACGAGATCGACAAGGAGCCAACCTTGCTGGGCGACCTCGTCTCCGCCTGGTCGAAGGGTGATGTCGAGAAACTCGACAAGATCATGATCGAGGATGATCTCGAGGATACGCCCGAGGTCTACCAGGCGCTGCTGGTCAATCGGAACAGGAACTGGACGGTGAAGCTGGATGCGCTGGTAAGGGGCGAGCCGGGCGTCTTCTTCGTCGCCGTCGGGGCAGGCCATCTGGCGGGCAAGGACAGCGTTCTCGGCATGCTCGCCGCCAAGGGTTACAAGATCGAGCGGGTCGAATAGCCGCCCGGAAACCGCCCCTGCCCCGCCCCGCACTCGTCATGGTAAGGGCCGGGGAAGGGCCGGCCGTGCCGGTTTCGCACACCGGGCGATGACAGTGTCCGTCGGCGGGCCCGGCAAATATCCGGTTAACCAGCGTCGGCGGTCGCTCAGGGCGCGAATTGGTGCGTTGCGGCTCACTCGCCTGATCGTGGATACTGGCCCGAGGCTTGCTCCCGACTTTGGCAAGCGAATGCTGAGACGGCCTGCGCTGCCAATTTTGGACACTGCCGCCCTGATCGGGCGACTTTGACCTGCAGCGCAGTTCCCGCGAGCAAAACAGGTGTGTCAGTAGGGGTGTTCTGCGATGACCGTTAAGGCCAATAGACCCAGGACCGGGAAGTCTAAGCGCGCACTCGCGGAGACCGGGCCGGCGGCCGAAATCCAGAAAGGACCCCGCATGGTCGACAAGGATCGCGTCCTCAATATCGGCGTCATCGGTTACGGCTATTGGGGTCCCAACCTCGTCCGCAACTTTGCAGAGCTATCGGAGGCGCGTGTCCATACCGTCGCCGACCTCAACCCGAAAGTCCTCGAAATCGTCGCCAAGCGGTATCCCGCGGCGAAGACAACCACCGACGTTCAGGCAATGATCCGCGATCCCGAAATTGATGCGGTTGCAATCGCAACCCCCGTCTCGACCCACTTTTCGCTCGCCATGTCGGCGCTGAAGGCGGGCAAGCACGTCTGGCTGGAAAAGCCGATGGCGGAAACTTCGCTGCAGGCCCAGGCGCTGGTCGAGGAAGCCAACAAGCGCGGTCTCGTGCTGCACGTCGACCACACCTTCATCTACACCGGCCCAGTCAAGAAGATGCGCGACATGGTGCAGGCCGGCGACCTTGGCAAGACGCTGTATTACGACTCGACCCGGATCAACCTCGGCCTGTTCCAGCGCGACGTGAACGTCATCGCCGACCTCGCTGTCCACGACTTCTCGATCCTGGATTATGTGTTTGGCCATCATCCGAGCGCGGTCTCGGCCTCCGGCATCAACCACTATCCTGGCACGCCTGAGAACCTCGCCTTCATCACCCTCTTCTACGAGACCGGCTTCATCGCCCACGTCAACGTCAGCTGGCTGGCGCCGGTGAAGGTGCGCACCATCCTGATCGGCGGCACCGCGAAAATGATCACCTTCGACGAGCTGCAGCCCTCCGAGAAACTCAAGATCTACGACAAGGGCGTCTCGTTCACCGACGATCCGGCGAAGATCCACGAGATGCGCGTCGGTTACCGGGCCGGCGACATGTGGGCGCCGAAAGTCGACGGCGCCGAGGCGTTGCTGGTCGAGGGCAAGCATTTCGTCGATTGCATCAAGAACGGCAAGACTTCGATCACCAACGGTGAATTTGGACTTCGCATGGTCGAAATTATCGAAGCAGCAACGTCGTCCATGCGAGGACGCGGCGAAACCGTCCATCTCCCCCGCAAAGCCAGCAAGTAGCGAGTTCCACCATGGTCCCGTTCGTCGACCTCAAAGCCCAGTACCATTCGATCAAGGCCGAAATTGACGCCGCGCTGATCGCCACGATGGAAAGCTGCGCCTTCACCCTCGGGCCGGAAGTGGCCACGCTGGAGAAGGACTTCGCACCCTATGCCGGCGCAAAGTTCGCGGTGGGCGTCAACAACGGCACCAATGCCCTCTACCTGCCGCTGCTGGCGGCTGGCATCGGACCGGGCGACGAAGTCATCACCGTTCCCTTCACCTTCATCGCCTCGGCTTCGGCGATCCAGTACACTGGCGCAAAAGTCGTTCTGGTCGACATCGATCCGGTGACCTTCACGATGGACCCAGCCCAGCTTGAGGCCGCCATCACGCCGCGCACCAAGGCGATCGTACCGGTCCACCTTTATGGCCAGATGGCCGATATGGATCCGATCATGGCGATCGCGAAGAAGCACGGCCTCCTGGTTCTCGAGGATGCGGCTCAGGCGCATGGCGCTGAATACAAAGGCCGGCGCGCCGGCTCGATCGGCGACTTCGCGGGCTTCTCCTTCTATCCGGGCAAGAACCTCGGCGCGGCGGGCGAAGGCGGCATGACCACCACCAATGATCCCGAGATCAACCGCAAGGTCCGCATGCTGCGCGACTGGGGGGCGGAGAAGAAATACCACCACGAACTGATTGGCTACAACATGCGCCTGGAAGGCATCCAGGGCGCGGTCCTCAACGTCAAGATGAAGTACATCGAGAAGTGGACCGAGATGCGCCGCGACGCCGCCAAGCGCTACCGCGAAATGTTCGCCAACACCGGCGTCGCCATCCCGGCCGAAGCCGCCGACCGCCGCCATGTCTATCACGTCTACGCCATCCGGACGAACGACCGCGCGCGCTGGCAGGACGAGCTCAACAAGAAAGGCATCCAGTCCGGCATCCACTATCCGGTGCCAGTGCACATGCACAAGGCGTTCGACTTCCTCGGTTACAAGGAAGGCCAGTTCCCGCACTCGGAAAAGGCGGCGCGCGAAGTTCTGTCGCTGCCGATGTTCCCGGAGTTGACCTCCGTCCAGCAGGAAGAAGTGGTCGCCGCGGTGGCCGCTCTGCAGGCCCAAAGCCTGCAAGCTGCGTAACCATCGACGCGACCACCCGGCCTCCGGCCGGTTGGATTTTCAGACACGGCCGGCGCGCCGTACGAACCACGGATACTGAAACGATGAACCTCGAAGGCGCGAATATTCTGGTGACCGGCGGCTGCGGCCTGATCGGTTCGACCACCATCGACGAGTTGTTGCTGAACAACAACTACAAGCCGGCGAAGATCCGGATACTGGATAACATGTCGCGCGGCTCCCTGCGCAATGTCGAGCACAGCCTCAAGGATAGTCGGGTCGAGCTGGTTCAGGGCGATGTCCGCGACATGGACGCCGTCATGAAGGCAACCGACGGCATGGACGCCGTCGTCCACTTCGCCGCTATACGCATCACCGCCTGCGCCGCATTCCCTCGCGAAGCGATGGAAGTCATGTGCGATGGCGCCTACAATGTCATCGAGGCGGCGCACCTCAAGGGTGTGAAGAAGATCTTGGCCGCATCGTCCGCTTCGGTCTATGGCCTGGCCGACACCTTCCCAACCACTGAAGCCCATCACCCCTACAATAATCGCACCTGGTACGGCGCGTCGAAGGTGATGCTCGAAGGCCTACTGCGGTCGTTCAACGACATGTACGGAACCGACTATGTCGCCACGCGCTACTTCAACGTCTATGGGCCGCGCATGGACGTCCACGGCAAGTACACCGAGGTGCTGATCCGCTGGATGGAGCGCATCGCTTCTGGCCAGCCGCCGCTGATCTTCGGAACGGGCGACGAAACGATGGACTTCATCAACGTCGGCGACATCGCGCGCGCCAACGCGCTCGGTCTTGCCTCTGACGTGTCCGACGAAGTCTTCAACATCGCCAGCGGCCAGGAGACGTCGCTGAAACAACTCGCCTACGCGCTGCTCAAGGTGATGAAGTCGGACCTCCATCCGGAATACCAGCCGCCGCGCGCGGTGAACCCGGTGTCACGCCGCCTCGCCGACACCTCGAAAGCGGAACGCATGCTCGGCTTCAAAGCCCAGATCGGTCTCGAACAGGGTCTTGAAGACCTGGTGACCTGGTGGCGCGCAAACCGTGCAAGCGCGGCGGTCTGACCTCCCCAGCCGGCAGGACGTCGCCTCAATAAAGCGGTGTCAGCGTCGGGCTAAGGGCCGGGCTAAGGGATGGGATCTGCGCCGATGACGGCAGGCGAGAGGCCCGCCAAGAGGTTGAGAGCGGCTCAGGCCTGGTCAATCGTCGCATTTCCAAACAACCGGCCCGGACACATCCGGGCCATTTCGCCCGGGCCATTTCGCCCGGGCCATTTCGCATGTCGGCGCTCGAAAGAAAGCGTCGCCGCGGGGAAGCCAGCTCAAGTCAGCTCAGCTCCACTCAGCTCAGGCCGCCTCGATCAGCTCGATCAGGTTCATATTGGGCAGAAGCAGGAAAGCGATCCTGCGGCCGCCGAACGCGATCGCTGGGACAGGTCCGACCGTGAGCTTGCAGCGCCGAGCGCGTAACGCCTGCAGCGCGCCGTCAAAATCCGGCGTCTCATAGGCCGTGTGATAGATCTTCACGCCCCGCGCCAGCATGGCCGGAACCGGCGATTGCGGGCCGGCTGCGACGAGCAACTCCAACCTTGGCCCGGGCCCGGTCAGGAACCGTCCGCTGACCTGCTGGACCGGGTCGGTGAAGTCAGGCCCTTCGGGCGCATAGCCAAGGATCGTCCATGCGCGCGCTTCGGCGTCGAGATCGCGGCAGGCGACGCCAAGGTGATGGAATTGCAGGGGCAGGCCGTCCAGCGTCACGTCTTGCGCCTGTCAAGCATGACGCCGATGCGGTCGGCCATCGCCATCAGCTTCGGACTGATGCCCGGCCACTGCGCCTTGGTCACCTTGTGCTCAACCTGGTCGTAGACAACGTCGCGGATGGTCACGCCATTGGGGATAATGCGAATGCGCGGCGCGCCCATGCTGTCATGAAAGGACACGACCGGCGTATTCAGGGCCAAGGTTCGGCAATAGACAGCGTCGAGCCCGATCAGATCGAAAGCGGTGCGATAGATCAGCAGGGCCGATTCGACCGCGGCGCTGGCGCCTTCGCGCACAATCCAGCGACCCCACTCTGCGGCTTTTGTCTCGGGGTCGTAATCGTAAATCGCGATCAGCCCGTCGATCTGGCCGGTCGATTTACGCTCGACGACGAAATACCAGTCCCCTTCCCGCTCAAAATAGCCGCGCATCCAGTTTTCTTGGTCTTCGACCTTAGGCGACGTGGCGTTGAGGAATTTGGCGTTGCGCGGATCGCAGCGCAGCCTGACCATTTCGGCGGCGTCGGCGAGCTCGACAGGACGCAGGCGGTAAGCGCGGCCTTCGGGCCGATAATCGTGCCGCATATCAGCTCCTCAGCATCGCGCGGATGTCGTCGACGGATTTGATCTCGGCGATCTGATCCTCAAGAAACTCACGACCCGTCGCTGCTTCCAACGCGAACATGATTTCCATGTGCTTGAGCGAATCCCATTCGCCGAACGCTTCGCGCGTCAGCGGCGCGGAGATATCGATTGGCCGCCCGAACACGCCGGCGAAGACGTCCTTGAGGATCTGATCCGATTCGTCCGTCGTCATGATTTATTCCATTTGATTGAAACGGGAGGGTCGACCAGCATCGAGGACAGACGCGGTTGGCGCCAGGCTAAATCGACATGGCCGGGTTGATCGCCCAAATCGACGGCGGCAAAGGAGGCCAGCCACGCCCGCGCCGGCTGGTTGCGCGGCCCGACGGCGTGGGTAAATCTCACCGTCTCGACGGCAAGCTCGGCCACGGCCCCTTCGATCGCCGCAGCGATCATGATGTCCTCGAGATGACGGCCCATGGCGCGGCAGCTTATGCAGAGCTCGTCAATGTGCAGTACGCCGGCTTCACGCCGCGCGAACAGCGCCGCGACGGATCCGGAATCCGCGAGCCGGTCCTTCATGAAGACCATCACCGCCCGGCGCTCCGGATCGACGAGATAGCGGTCCACCATGAGTTCATCCAGCCGCGCCAGAGCCAGGTTGAACTGGTTGGTCTTGATACACATCTCCGCCAGCCGGCCGCGATCCTCGGCGGGATTCATGGCGAGGACGATCTCGACGCCAAGGGATTTCAGGTAGGAGGCAGGGTCAGTCGCCGTGACCGCCAGCGCCTCGCGCTTGCGGTTTGCTTGGAGATCAGAGGCCCGCAATGCATCGGTTCGGCTGGCGCTGCGACCGGATAGGCCCGGAAAATAGTCAAGCGCAGCTGCCGTTTCCTCGTCCGCCGCAGCTGCATAGACAAGCCTGACGCGCGGCAGTTCGGCTGCAACCGACGTGAGCTCGCCGAGATTGTCGTCGATCAGCAGGAAAGCGTCCTCGCTGATGCGCAGCGCCGCCGCCGCCTCGCGAATACCGGCCGCCTTGCCGTTCCAGGAGACGCGCCAGTCGGACACAGTCTCCGGCCGCAGCGGAAAGTCCGTCCGTTCAGCGAAGAGCGCCTGTACGTCGGCGAGTTCGTTTTTCGAAACGATCACGATCAGAAGGCCGCGCGACTGCAGCTCGACGAGTTTCTCCTGAAGGAGTTTATGCCCCGGCGTCAGCACAACGCCAGCAGCGCCGTCCTCACCCAGAACGCCGCTGTACAGCGTGTTGTCGAGGTCGACAGCGAGCGCCTTGAGCGGCGGCGCGAACATCTCCGGCAGAACGCTCAGCCCGAGTTCGCGCGCCGCCTCAAGACAGGCGGCGTCCGACAGGCGCGTCGCCGTCAATTTCTGCCTGCGTGCATCGAACGCCGCAGCGCCCAGCCCCGAAGTGATTTTCGCGAGCCCGAGGAGCGCGACTCGGGGCGTTCGTTTCGCCCAGTCGCTGAGCGCTTGATTGATTGCCGCAGCGCGCGGCGTGTCGTCCGGATCATTGGCGACGATCAGGGCGCCATTGTCCGTCGCTCGCAGCGCATCCAGCCGGGCCAGGAACCAGTCGATTAGCTCGCCGGTCGCAAGCGTCGCGTAGCGGCTGAAATCAATCCACACCAGAGAGGCATCGGCCGAGGCCGGCGGGAAGGTCAGCGAGTCGTCATAATCGCCCGTCCAGACTTCGGCGATGAAGCCTCCAAAGCCAAGAAACGGCGGCAGCGCACTCAGAACCTGTTCGACGCCATGGTTGCGGTAGACGCGCAAACTGATCTTGGCGCATGGCCAGTCCGGCCGCAGCTTCAGCAGCTCGAAGCGGTTTAATCGCTTCATGAAAAGCGTGTGCTGCCAGCCGAGCGATTCGATCGAACTCATGACACCCATAACATCGCGGCCGGCCGTGTGCGCAGCCTAGCAGCGTCTCCGCTACAATTGATTACTGTCATTCAAATCTGGCGCCGCCCAATGTCAGGATTCTGCGACCAGGCAGGCCACCCCAGCATGCCGTGGACGGTCAAACCCTAATCACCCCTGTAGAGGGTCCTTCAACCTTTCTTACCTGGCTCTTCACCTTTGCGAATGTCGCGCGAGGCATGCGCAAGCAGAATTGCTCGACAGCTTACCCCGTCCGAACCTCGAGGCGCGATCAGACCAGAGACAATCCGATCGCTCAGCCCACAGGGGCGGCGGGAAAACGCAGATTTCCTGCAAGTTCGCCGTTCACGGGATAATCGAATTGAAACAGTCCTCGTTCATATTGCCGCCGACGGCGCGGGGTGAACCAACGCTGGATTTCGGCTCGGACTTTGCATACACGCGGCATCATGATCCCCATCATCAAACCTGTCATGGACGAACGCGAAGTCGAGGCGGCGCGGCGCGTCATTTTATCGGGCTGGATAACTCAGGGCCCGGAGGTTGTGGCGTTCGAGAAGGAGTTCGCCGCCCATGTCGGCGCCGATCATGCGGTTGCGGCGTCCAACTGCACCACCGGCCTGCACCTTGCTCTTCTCGCCGCAGGCGTCGAAGCCGGCGATGAGGTCATTACCGTCAGCCATTCCTACATCGCGACCGCCAACGCGATCGTTTATTGCGGCGCCACGCCGGTGTTCATCGACATCGACCCCGCGACCCACAATATGGACCCGGCGCTGATCGAACCGGCGATTACGGCGAAGACCAAGGCCATCCTGACCGTCCACCAGATGGGCATGCCGGCCGACATGGCGGCGATCATGGCGATCGCGCGCCGTCACAACCTCAAAGTGATCGAGGATGCCGCCTGCGCCGCTGGCTCCGAAATCAGGTGGAATGGAGAATGGGAGAAGATCGGACGCGTGCGCGGCGACGCCGCCGTATTCTCCTTCCACCCGCGCAAGATCATGTCGACGGGCGATGGCGGCATGCTGACCACGCCGCACGCCGACTGGGCCGCCAAGTTCAAGCTGCTGCGCCAGCACGGTATGAGCGTGCCGGACACGGTGCGGCACAGTTCCAACCAGGTCATCTTCGAAACCCACCCGGTCCTCGGCTACAATTACCGGATGACCGACATCCAGGCCGCCGTCGGCCGCGAACAGCTCAAGCGCCTGGACGGCATCGTCAAGCGGCGGCGCGAGATCGCCGACATCTATCGCGGCCTGCTTGGCGCCTCACAGTGGATCGGCCTGCCCGCCGAGCCTGCCTGGGCCCGCAGCAACTGGCAGGGCTTCAGCGTCCGCCTCCCCGACCACGCCGATCAGCGCACGGTGATGCAGACGATGCTCGACGCCGGCGTCTCAGCCCGTCGCGGCGTGATGTGCGCCCATCGCGAGGATCTCTATCGCGGCAAGACGCGCTTTCCGCTGCCGCATTCCGAGGCCGGACAGGATCGTACGATCATCCTGCCACTTTATCCGCAGATGGTTGACAGCGAAATCGAGAAGGTCGCTGACATGCTCAAGCAGGCGACCGCCTCATGACCAACCCGACGTCCGTCGCCGCTGCGCCGCCGGCCAGCCTGGTTGAAGCGATGCCGGGCGGCATGCGGTCGCGCACCAGCGAGCGCAAGACCTTCATCCGGCCGGATCGCGGCCTATTCGACCTCGAATTCGACCAGATCTGGCGTTATCGCGGCCTGCTTGCGACGCTGGTGAAGCGCGACATCATGGTGCTTTACCGCCAGGCCGCGCTGGGCGCCGCATGGGCGATCATCCAGCCAATCTTCGCGGTCATCATCTTCACCATCGTCTTCGGCATACTCGCCAAGATGCCAACGCCGGGTAACATTCCCTACCCGATCTTCGCCTTCGCGGCCGTGCTGCCGTGGAACTACTTCGCCGAGTCGGTGCGTCGCGGCGGCACCGGCCTCGTCACCGACGAAGAGCTGGTGCGCAAGGTCTATTTCCCGCGTCTGATAATCCCGCTGGCCGGCGCGATCGGGCCGCTGCTCGACCTTGCCATCGGCTTTGTCATTCTGCTCATCATGATGATGGCATATGGCGTCATGCCGACATGGCGTCTCATCGCTGTGCCGCCACTCATCGCCATGGCGGGGATCGCCGCCCTGTCGATAAGCATGTGGCTCGGCCCGATCAACGTGCGCTATCGCGACGTCAAACACACCTTGCCCTTCATGCTGCAGATCTGGATGTACGCTTCGCCGGTCGTCTATTCGTTCTCACTGGTTCCGCAGCAATGGAAGTGGGTTGTCGCGCTCAACCCGATGGTCGGCGTGATCGAGGGCTTCCGCTGGGCGGTCTTCGGCAAGGGCGATCTTGACTCGATCGCCATAATCGTCAGCGGCGTTCTGGTGGTGGCGCTGTTCATTGGTGGGCTGATCTTTTTCAAGCGCATGGAACGTTCATTCGCGGATCTCATCTGATGTCGGACCTCGCGATCAGGGCTCACGGGCTCGGCAAGAAATACCAACTCGGCGCCCTCGGCGCCCAGCACAACTCTCTGCGCGATGCGATGAAGTCGATGCTGGGCGGGTTTGGCCGCAAATCGAAAGCAGAATCCGGCGAGTTCTGGGCTCTGCGCAACGCCAGTTTCGAGATCCGGCGCGGAGAGAATGTCGGGATCATCGGTCTCAACGGCGCCGGCAAGTCGACTTTGCTGAAGGTGCTGTCGCAGATCGTGACGCCGACCGAAGGCACGGCCGAGATCACCGGACGCCTCGGCGCCCTCCTGGAAGTCGGCACCGGCTTCCACCGCGAGCTGACCGGCCGCGAAAACGTCTACCTGTACGGTTCGATCCTGGGCATGAGCCGTGTCGAGGTCGAGAAGAAATTCGACCAGATCGTTGATTTCGCTGAGATCTCGAAATTCATCGACACGCCGGTAAAACGCTACTCCAGCGGCATGTATGTGCGCCTGTCGTTCGCCGTCGCCGCCCACCTCGATCCCGATATCCTGCTGCTCGACGAAGTGCTGGCGGTCGGCGATTTCAGCTTCCAGAAAAAGTGCATGGACTTCGCCCGGTCGCTTGAGGAAAAGGGCTCCACGATCCTCTTCGTCTCGCACAACATGTATGCGATCAAGACCATGTGCCCGCGCGTCATTTACCTTCGCAAGGGCGAAGTCGTTTTCGACGGCCCCACCGAGGAGGGGCTCAAGCTTTACGAAGGCGACAGCCAACTTGCGCCGGCGCCCTGGTTCAAGAGCGGCGCGAAGAACCCGCCGCTGGTGTTCACCGAAATCTCGCTCCGCAACGAGCGCGGCGAGGACACCCGCCTCTTCGACCATGGCGAACGCATGATCATCAAGCTGCGCTACCGCACCAACCGGCCGATCCAGCGGCCGCTGTTCGGCGTCGGCATGAACCGTTCGGACGACGTCCATTGCTGCACATTCACCTCGATCGACGACGAGCTCGAGATTCCAATGGTTGATGGCGAAGGCGAACTGGAGATCACCACCCCGCCGATCAAGCTGATCGCGGACCTCTACACGGCCACGATCTATGTGCGCGAGCACGGCTATGGCCCGCTCGAGGCGGCGCAGATCGGCGGCACGTTCCACGTGCGTCATCCGGTGTTCGCCTCCCCGGCCGCTTACGGCATTTTCCACGAAGGGGCCCAATGGCGCCATCAGGCGACGGAGCGGAAGGCGGACGTAGCATGACTAGGGTTTTGGTCGACGTCGTCATCCCCTGCTACAAATACGCCCACTATCTGGAATTCTGCGTCAATTCTATTCTTTCGCAGCGCGGCGTCGATGTGCGCATACTGATCGTGGATGACTGCTCGCCGGACAACACGCCTGAAGTGGCGGCGAAGCTTTGTGCCGCGGACAAGCGGGTCAGCTACACGCGAAACGAGAAGAACCTCGGACTGGTGGGAACCGTCAACCGCGGCCTCATGGACTGGGCCACGGCGACCTACACGCTTCTGATTTCGGCCGACGACGCCGCCACACCCGGCGCCCTTGCGCGCGCGGTGTCGGTGATGGAGCGTTTTCCTGAGGTCGGCATGGCCTACGGCAAGGCGATGATCGTGGCCGAAACGTCCGAGATGGCCGGAGTGCCGGACGCAAATGAGTTTGAGTACCAGGTGATTTCCGGGTCGGAATTCCTCGAGCAATGCTGCATCAACTGGTGTGGCGTCGCGTCGCCTGCCGCCCTGGTCCGGACCTCGGTTCACCATCTGGTCGGCGGATTCGATCCCGATTTTCCGCACACCTGCGACATGGACGCCTGGATGCGGCTTGCGACCCGGTCGGCGGTCGCCGCCCTCGCGACGACCCAAGCCTATTACCGTCGCCACCGCGAAAACATGTCGATCCCATACACCAACGGCCCCCTCACCGATCTGAAGATGCAGCTCCACACGGCGGCGAAAGTCCTCACCACTTGGGGCAAGGATCTTCCCGGCGCGGAGCAGTGGCTGGCCGGGATGAGGCAGCGGATGGTCAATCAGGCCTTCTGGATGGCGGGCCTGTGCCTCGAGCAAGGCAATGACGCGGGTCTAGGCGAATGCCTCGCGTTCGCCACGCAGAACAGTCCGGCGCTGTGGCGATCTAAAGGCTGGATGCGGTTTCAGGTCAAACGCCTGGTCGGCCGAAAACTGATCCTCGCCATGCGCAGGCAGCTGAAGTTGCGCGAGGCGCTGCCCTATTCGCCCTTCGTGCATGGCCAAGCCTTCGGATGGATGCCGGAGTTTGGCATACGGGGCGCGATGTCGGTCTGATTCTCGGCGCCCCCTGTAGCCGTTTCCCGCTTTGTTAACATGGCCGCGTCGAGCCAACCGGTTTGGGGGCAATTGCACCAACGACCAGCCGCAACGGGAAGACATACGCCGCATCAAGCACGCCAATCACTGCCGCGCCGTAGCGTCCCGCCTTCGCGTGCTCTTTCGCTCCCTCGATGAAATAGGTGTAGAAATAGGCCAGCCGCGCCTCATACGCGCGCAAGAACTCTCCCAAGCTGCCCCGGATGCGGTGCTGCGGGCCGGCCCGCCCCCGGCTTGTCGGTCTTGAAATAGCGCGCGCCGAACTCGTTGGCGACGACCGACGTATCGTGGGCGTTGCCGTTGTCGCCGATCAGGATCTCGAAGACCAGGTCCGGACCTTCGAGCGCGCGGATGCTGCTGCGCGCCTCGCGAAGCAGCGCAGGACGGTTATTGGTTGGTATGATGACCGAGACGAGACGACGAGCCCGGCCGGTATCTGCCTGCGTTGCCATGCTCATTCCTCCGACGGTCGGTCCTGCAAGACGGGAAGCTAATGAGATCCCGTTCGCGCCCAGGGGCGCTACAGGTCATCAGCAAGCGGTATGCCAGTATGACGGCCAATTAACCATGCTGTCCGGCTGCAGTCCGGGCCTTTGCGCCGACAAGCCGGCGGCTCAACCACCGGCGCACGGGGGCGTCATAAAACCTGTCAGCCGCCCAGGCGAGTAGAGCAGCGCTGGTGGCGACGGCCAGG
>JANMWT010000106.1:0-4460 GCA_031394145.1 Alphaproteobacteria bacterium
CTCATGGCACCGGGTACGAAGCGATCGCTGCCGCTCCGATTTCGGTCGGGCTCACCTTCGGCCTCGTCTTCTTGATCGTCGGGCTGGCGTTCAAGGCTTCGGCTGCGCCCTTCCACGTCTGGGTGCCGGACGTTTACGAGGGCGCGCCGACCCCGGTCGTCGCCTACTTCTCGACAGCCCCCAAGATCGCCGCCGTCGTCGTCCTCGCCAATGTGATGTTCACGACGTTTGGGCCGCAGAGCGCCTCCTGGCAGGGCGTGATCGCCATCATCTCGGCTCTGTCGATGGTCATCGGCGCCTTCGGCGCACTGCTGCAGAACAATCTGAAACGGATCCTGGCCTATTCCTCGATCTCGAACGTCGGTTTCGCTCTGATCGGCATCGCAGCCGGCGAGAAGATCGGCGCAGCTTCGGTGCTCGTCTACATGACGCTCTACGTGGTTGCGACGCTTGGCATGTTCGCGGGCATCATGGCGCTGCGTCGCGGCGGCCTGCCGCTCGAGACCGTCAGCGACCTCAACGGCCTCGCCAAACTCAAGCCCGGCATGGCGTTAGGGCTGATCATGCTGATCTTCTCGGTCGCCGGCATTCCCCCACTCGCCGGTTTCTGGGGCAAAGTGCAGGTCATCCAGGCCGGTTTGCGCGCCGACATGCTGTGGCTCGTCCTGATCGGGCTCGCCTCGAGCGTCGTCTCGCTGGGATATTATCTTCGCGTGGTTTGGGCGATCATGATGAAACCGCCCGCCGAAAAGCTCGACCGCACGGACTGGACCGTCGCCGCTACGGTGTTTGCAAGCTCGGTCCTGATGTTCCCGGTGCTGACGATTGCGATCCAGCGGCTGCTGGACGTGGCCGCCTCGGCCCATGTCGGCTAGGCTTTGGGCATGACGCCCGACGAATTTTCCACCACCTGGCCGATCCATCGGTTCGATGAGATCGACTCGACCAACAGCGAGGCGCGGCGGCGCGCCGAGCTGGGTGATTTTGGACCCTGCTGGCTCTCGGCCGCGCGCCAGTCCGCGGGGCGCGGCCGCCTCGGGCGCTCATGGGATTCGCCGGCCGGGAATCTTTCGGCGACCGCGCTGTTCCGGGTTCTGGCGAAACCCGCCGAAGCTGCGCTCGCCTGCTTCTCTGGCGGGCTTGCGGTGATCGACGCCGCCCGCGCAGCGGGCGTTGACGCCTCCCGTCTACGGCTGAAATGGCCGAACGACGTGCTCTATGGCGAAGCCAAGCTTGCTGGCGTTCTGATCGAAACCGGCGCCAGCCCCGGCGGGCTCTGGATGGCGGCGGGCTTTGGCGTCAACATTGCCACAGCCCCGCTTCGACCGGACCGCGCGACCGCGTGTCTTGCGCAATTGCCCGGCGGCGCCAGCCTGACGGCGGTACGCTATCTGTCCTTGCTCGACATCGCGCTTCGCGCCCGACTGGCGCAACTGGTCGCCGAAGGCTTCGCCTCAACCCGGGCGGACTGGCTGGCGCATGCCGCATTCATGGGTGAGCGCGTCGAACTGCGGCCGTCGACTGGCCGGATCGAAGGCGTCATGCGCGATCTCGCGCCTGACGGCGCACTGGTTCTCGAACTCGCCGACGGGGCGCTGCACCATGTTCGAGCGGGCGAAATCTCGATATTGGGTTAGGCTGGAGCCAGGAAGGACATCTCCCCATGCTGCTGGCGATCGACACGGGCAACACCAACACGCTGTTCGCGGTCCATGACGGCACGGCGTGGCGGGCGCAGTGGCGTAGCGCAACCGACATGACCAAGACGGCGGACGACTATGCTGTCTGGCTGTCGCAACTGATGGAGATCAACGGTCTCAGCCTCGCTCAGGTCGATGACTGCATCATCTCGACTGTCGTGCCGCAATCGCTGTTCAACCAGCGCAACTTCGCCCGGCGCTATCTCAAGGTTGAGCCCTTCGTGGTCGGTGAGAACGTCGATTTGTTTGTCGAGGTCAGGATGGCCAAGCCAAGCGAGGTCGGCGCCGATCGCCTGGTCAACGCCGTCGGCGCCCACGCCGATTATCCGGGCCCGCTGATCGTCATCGACAGCGGCACGGCCACCACTTTTGACATCGTCGGGGCGGATGGCGGCTTTGAGGGCGGCATTATTGCGCCGGGCATCAACCTGTCGATGAAGGCGCTTCACGACGCGGCGGCCAAATTGCCGCGGGTCGCGATCCAGAAACCAGCCCGGGTCATCGGCCGTGACACGGTCGAGGCCATGCAGTCGGGCGTGTTCTGGGGCTACATCGACCTGATTGACGGGCTGGTCGAACGCATCAAGGCAGAGTATGGCCAGCCGATGACAGCCATCGCCACCGGCGGCGTCGCTTCGCTCTTCCAGGGCGCCGCGAGCCGCATCGACCAGTTCGATCCCGACATCACGATCAAGGGTCTGTTGCTGCTCTATGAGCGCAACATCAAACAGACGGCTAAAGCCACCTGATGGCCCGAAAATCTGAAGAAGGCGCCGAGCTGCTGTTCGCGCCGCTCGGCGGATGCCGGGAAATCGGCATGAACCTCAACGCTTACGCTTATGGTCCGCCCAACGACCGGCGCTGGATCGTGGTTGATGTCGGCGTGACTTTTGGAAATGAAAGCACGCCAGGCATTGAGCTGATCATGCCGGATCCGGTCTATCTCGAGCAGATCGCCGACCAGATCGAGGCGATCATCCTCACGCACGCCCACGAAGATCATATTGGCGCGATCGGCTGGCTGTGGCCGCGCCTGCGCGCGCCGATCTACGCAACCCCCTTCACTGCCTATCTTGTCGCCGCCAAGCTGCGCGAACGCGGACTTGAAGACGAAGCGCCACTGCATATCCTGCAACTCGGAGCGCGCCAGACATTCGGGCCGTTCGACGTCGAACTGGTGACGCTCACCCATTCGATCCCCGAGCCCAACGGCCTCGCCATTCGAACGCCGCTCGGCATGATCCTTCATACCGGCGACTGGAAGATTGATCCCGATCCGCTGATCGGCGAGGACTTTGACCAGGCGAAGATCGAAGAGTTGGGCCATGAAGGCATCCTCGCCATGGTCTGCGATTCGACCAACGTATTCGAGGAAGGTGAAGCCGGTTCGGAAGGTTCAGCGCGCGTCGCGCTGATCGAGACCGTCCGTGAGCAGACTGGCCGCGTCGCCATCGCCTCGTTCGCCTCCAACGTCGCGCGTGTGGAGTCCGCCTGCGAGGCGGCGCGGGTCAACAATCGGTCGGTCTGTCTGGTCGGCCGCTCGATGCTGCGCATCGTCGATGCGGCGCGCTCTGTGGGCATCTTGAACGACTACCAGTTCATCGAACCGCAGGACGCCGCCCAGCTGCCCGCCCAGCACGTGCTTTATCTGTGCACCGGCAGCCAGGGCGAGGCGCGCGCTGCGCTCGCGCGCATCGCCCGCGACGAGCATCCCCTGGTCAAGCTCGGGCAGGGCGACACGGTGATCTTCTCTTCGCGGGTCATCCCAGGTAACGAACGGTCGATCGGCGAAGTTCAGAACATGCTCGCTGATCGCGGCATCAAGCTGGTCACCCCGCGCCAGGCTGCGATCCACGTCTCCGGCCATCCGTGTCGCGACGAGTTGCGCCGCATGTATCTGTGGGCCCGCCCGCGCATCTCCGTCCCGGTCCATGGTGAGCGCAGACACATCGTCGAGCACGCCCGCTACGCCTCATCGTTGCAGGTCCCCGAAGCGCTGACGCCCAACAATGGCGACGTCATCCGCCTCGCGCCCGGCCCGGCGGCGGTGATCGATGAAGTCCCAACCGGTCGGCTCTATCTCGATGGCGAAACCCTGACGCCGGAAGGCGCAGGCGGCCTCTGGGAGCGCAAGAAGATCGCCTTCAATGGTTATGTCGGGGTCAGCGTCGCGATCAGCAAGGGCGGCGTCAGCGATGGACCAGCCGTCGTGGCGCGTGGCTTTTCCGAATCTGACGGGCGAGCGGCCGATGAGTCTCTTGAGCCCCTGGATGAAGCCGCGGACATGGCGTTCAGCCGGCTATCGAAAGCGGATCGCAGCGATGACGAGAAGATTGAACGCGCCATGGTCAAGGCGGTTCGGCGCGCCGCCGAAGTGACGTTTGGCAAGCGTCCGCTGGTGGACGTGACAATTCATCGGGTCTAGGCAAACGCGGATCTCAGCAACGAGCTCGCGGAGGAAACAGGCATGACGATCGGACGGATGAATCATATTGGCATCGCGGTGCCCTCGATCGAAGCGACGTTCGAGACATACCGTCGCCTTTACGGCGCCACCGAGTTCGTGCAGCCCTTCGACATGCCCGCCCAGGGCGTGCGCGTCGGCTTTATCAACCTGCCCAACACCCAGCTCGAAATCATCGAGCCGCTCGGCGCGAAATCGCCGATCATCAACTTCCTCGAGAAGAACCCGAAGGGCGGCCAGCATCATGTCTGCTTCGAGGTGAAGGACATCCACGAAGCGAAAGCTGAGATGGCGGC
>JANMWT010000116.1:0-4516 GCA_031394145.1 Alphaproteobacteria bacterium
CTCGGGCGCGTCGAGATTGATCATCGTGTCGAAGGAGGCGCGGCCAAGCAGGACATGGCCCGTCCCTGGCTTCGGCGTGTTCATCAGAATGCCGCCGCGCCGCGAAGAAAATGTAGCTGGATCACCGTTGACGCGCATGACGTCGGCATGCCGCGTCACGGCCCAGAAACCGGGAAGATCGCCAGGCTCAGCATGCCAGCAGACCGGGGCAGATGCCCGCAGCCGTGCGAACGCCTCGAAGGGTTGGCCATGCACAAACGTCTTGGCGTCGTTGAACTGGAGTCCGTCCAAGCGAGGGTAGGCCTCACGATACACCGGCCCCGGCCTCCCCTCGACGGCCGTCTGGCTGATCAGCTCCATGGGCGCTCTTTCGTCTCAGGTGTGCGCCCGACACTGCGCGAGCGGCCCGATGGGCGCAAGCCATGACGCTACGTAGGCGCGGCATCGCAGACAGAGATCATGAGCGCTTCCGCGCACCAGCCAGCTGGCGAAGTAGTTTTTCGGCCTGTGCAAGACGCTCGACGGAAGATGCGATTGACGTCTCAAGCAGGAGGCGGCCATTCTTGGCGACGAGCCCGGCGTCAGCGAGCGCCCGCTTGGTCATGTCGCCGCGCGGCGTGAATGCGATCGCGCTCGGGCCTGCATCCACTTTTGCGATGTTGGCGTCTCGCGCCAACGTGCGCAGATTGGCGATCCGCAGCAGGATCGCCGCCTCCCCGGGCTCTTCGCCAAACCGATCAACCAGCTCCTCTTCGAACGCGTCGAGTTCAATACGCGAGGTGAGACGCGCCAGCCTTAGATAAAGCGACAATCGCGTGTCAGCCTCAGGAATCCAGTCCGAAGGAATGCGGCCGCCCACGCCGACATTGATCACCGGCGTCCAGCGTTCAAGTTTTTCGCCACGCGCTTCTCGCACCGCCCGCTCGAGAAGATGCTGATAAAGATCGATGCCGATCAGCTTCATGTGGCCACTTTGTGCGTCACCCATCAGATCACCCGCACCGCGGATATCGAGATCGCGCGCGCTGATCGCGAAACCGGCGCCCAGACGATCAAGCGATTCAAGCGTGCGCAGCCGCTTCCTGGTCGCCTCGGTCAGCGAGGCACCCGGCTCCGTCGTCAGGATGATATGTCCGCGTCGATTGCCGCGCCCCACCCGGCCGCGCAACTGGTGGAGCTGTGCAAGGCCGAAGCGGTCTGCGCGCCAGACAACCATCGTGTTGGCGCGCGGAACATCCAGCCCGGCCTCGATGATGTTGGTGGCGAGGAGAACATCACCCTGCCCTGATGCGAAACGGACCATCGCCGTGTCGATTTCCGCCGCCGGCATGTCGCCGTGCGCCTGCAGCAGCGAAAGTTCCGGCGTCAGCCTCGCCAGCTTCGCTGCAAGCATATCCAGATCGCGGATTTGAGGGACCACGACAAAGCTCTGCCCGCCGCGGTCCTTCTCCCGCAGCAGCGCCGTCCGAACCTGTCCGTCATCAAAGACGCCCGTGAAGGTGCGAATGGGCTGGCGCCGCGCTGGCGGCGTTGCAATCACCGACATCTGCTTCAGCCCGAGCAACGCATTTTGCAGCGTGCGAGGAATTGGCGTCGCGGTCAGGCTCAACGTATGAGCCTCGTCGGCAAGGCTGCGCAGTGTTGCCTTGTCGGCCGCCCCGAAGCGTTGTTCTTCGTCGATGACGACGAGGGCGAGCTTCGCATAGGCGACGTCCTTGGCCGCGACCGCGGCGGTCCCGACAACCACCGAAATCGAACCATCCGCCAGGCCCGTCTTCACCCGCTTGCGATCACTGGCGTCGGACAGCCGCGAGAGCGAGGCCACCTTGAGACCGGTCCGCTCGAATCGCTTGCTGAAGACCTCGAAGTGCTGGCGCACCAGCACGGTCGTCGGCGCGGCAATCACGACCTGCTTGCCTGCAAGCGCGGTCAACGCCGCGGCGCGCAAGGCGACCTCGGTCTTGCCGTACCCGACATCGCCGATCACCAGCCTGTCCATCGGACGGCCGGAGCCAAGATCTTCCTGGACCGCGACGATCGCCCGCGCCTGGTCGGGCGTCTCGGAGAACGGGAAGCCAGCGGCAAAGTCGTTGTACAAAGCCGGGTCGGGCGCGATCTTTACGGCGCGCCGTTTCGCATTTTCCTTGGAGAGGCGGGTTAACTCAGCCGCGGTCTCCGTCATCGCGCGATCGATGATCAGGCGGCGCTTGCGCCAGCTCACCCCATCCAAGCCATCGAGCGTCACGGCCGACCTATCGGCGCCGTACTTCCAGATGCGGTCGGCGTCTTCGACCGACACCAGACGCTTAGCTCCCCCGCCATACTCGAGCTCGATCACTTCGCCGACCGCGCCCGCTCCCGAGCCGGTTGGCTGGCGCAGTCCGGCAATCACCGCAATGCCGTGGTCTTCATGAATGACGACATCGCCGACGCAGACGTCGCCAATCTCGAGGAGGTGTTCGGCAGTGTCGCCGGATCTGGCGGCTCGGCCTGAACTGCTGCCCAGCACGTCTGAAGCTGAGATCACCAGCATGCGCTTGTCGCGCCACCCCTGCTCCAGCTCAATCTCAAGGAGTTTCACCCGGTTGAGCCAACCCTGATCCGCATCGATCCAGCTGGCGATCGGCCTTGCGCCGGCCGCAACTTTCTTGGCCAGGCGCTTCTTGACCAGGCGCAGGTCGTGCTCGGATCCAGCCAGGACGACGCGCGCTTTGGCCGACATCGCGGCGGCGATTTCCGCATTCATGGCGCGCACGGGTTCAGGCGTCTGCGCAAGGCGGACCAAGCGTTCGTCGGCCGTCGCTGAAAGATCAACGACGGGACGTCCTTTCAACGCTGCGTCCCAGGCGGCCTGCGAAACGGGCTTTCTTCCCGCGGCGGCCGATTTTCCGGCGGGCCCATGAGAGGCGTCCGCCGCAAGCGCCAGAAATCTCGCTCTCTCGGCCGCAGCGCCCGGATCCAGCGCGATGACTGCGCCCGGGAAATAGTCGAACAGCATATGACCCTTGCCCGGGAAGATCGGCACCGCCGCCGACCCAAGTTTCAGGACAGGCAGATCGCGCAAGCCGCGCTGACTGACTGAATCAAACTCGCGGATCCGAACGATAACGCCGTCCGCCGTTTCGATGCGCACGGGCCGCGCCGCATCAGCGGGGAATATGTCGATTACTTTGCCGCGGATGGCGAACTCAGCAGGCTCGTCGACCCGGTCGTCGGAAAAATAACCGATGTGAAGCAAAGTACCGGCGAACGCATCCTGGTCGAGCCGCCCGCCAACGGCGTATGTCGACAGCGCCCCATCGAATGTCTTGGGGTCCGGGAGGAGCTCGCTGGCCGCCTCGGCGGTCGTGATGCATGCGACGCGCGGCCGAGACTTGAGCAGCGCCAGCTGCCGGGCCTGTCTCAGCGCCGCCATTCGCATGCCGGTGTTTGCCGCTGTCGGCGGCTGCGCATCGCCTGGCAGCGCATCGCTTGGAGGGAAGAAAATCACCTGGGTCTTGGGCGAAGCGCCGCGCAACGCGGCGTGGACGTCGCGCGCCCGGTAATCGCTGGCGACAACGGCAAGCACATTCTTCTTGACCAGCGCTTCGGCAATCCGCGCCGCCGCGACGCCGACGCCGCATTCAGCGCGCGCCGACGCTCGCGTGTTCAGGACAGGCCCGTCCGCCATGCGTGTTCCTCTCGAATGGACCTGCACTTAACGCAGTTCGGGCGCTTCGCAAGGCCGCGATCCATATCCACAATACAATTCAACCGTCGTGTCCGGGGATCATGACGCGCCGACAAGTTTGACCGGTTCGGGTCGTTGCAAAATTCGGATGAGAGCCGAGCGAAGGCAGGATGAGAAGGATGCGTCGACCCCGCAACGAAGAAGGCCGGAGCGTTTCGGCCCCGGCCTTCTGATTTCGTCGCGGGTCGAGCTCTATTCGAGCGCGGCGTCAGCGTCGCGGATCTGGCGGGAGGTGGCCTTGACGGCGCTGCTCGCGTTCAGCTCGTTCATGTCGATGAAGCCGTCATGGTTGGTGTCGATGTCCGCGAACTTGGCGGCGACCGCGGGGCTGCGCGTCTTCACTTCGTCCATGCTGAGCTTGCCGTCGAGATTGTCATCCAGCATGCCGAAGGCGCGTGAAGCCATCAGCTGGTCCTGCAGATCCTTGCGGACGTGGCTCGAGGTCTCCTCGTTCCAGCGATAGTTCATCCGGAAGAAGAACATCTCCTGGTAAGTGTACTCACCCGTCTTGACCTCGGTCGTGTAGGAGGGAAGCGGGTTGCCGTCCTCATCCTTCACGTCCTTCGTCAGGCTCTTGTTGTGCTCCGAATTGTCGTAGATGTAGTGCAGGACCATCTTGGTGCCGGCCTTGAAGGTCATCGGCTGCTTCAGGTCGTAGTCGAGCTGCCAGTTGAAGTCGTATCTCGGGATGGACAGGACCGGCGTTTCCTTGCCGTCCGGCGTCACCGCAGTCATCTCCATCTGGTAGCCGCGGAAGTGAGCGTGCGCGTGCACGCTGTATAGCGT
>JANMWT010000118.1:0-2200 GCA_031394145.1 Alphaproteobacteria bacterium
GAGCGCGTCCGGCAGTTGGCGCGCGCAAAAACCGGAGCGCAACCAGAAGTCCGAATTGCGGTGGACCGGAAAATCTACTCGGCAACCGCAGACTGCCTTTGGACCCCAGGAATGCCAAGTTGGATGAAGCCGATTTCCGGCCATCCGCGACGCTGTCGGACAGCCCGACAAGGACTAGCGGCCATCCGCAGTCGGTGACCTAACTGGCTCGACGGAAGCGGCCGGCAAGGTGATCGTCAAGCGTCTGACCGCGATCCACGACCTGGGCGCCATGACGGTGCTGTGCACCGACAGGACCGGGACGCTGACCTCGGCCGAGATCGTCCTGGCGGGAAGCTTCGGGCCAGGCGGAAAGGCCGCCGACCGGCCGGGGCAGCTCGGCGCGATCTGCGCGCGGCCGGGCGGCGACCTGGGTTGGCTGGACGAGGCCCTTGGCAAGGCCTGGCCCGACGCAGCGAAGGGCTGGACGCGCCACGGGCGCCTGCCCTTCGACTATGATCGGCGGATGGGCGCGGTGCTCGCCAAAGGCCCGGACGGACCGCTGCTGATCGTCAAGGGCGCGCCCGAGGCGGCGCTGGCCGTCTGCACCAGGGTCGGCGCGACGCAGATTCTGCTCAACAACTTGCTCTACGACCTGTCCGAAGTGGGCATCCCGTTCGACAACGTGAGGGCAGCCGACATCGCCAAGCCCCAACGCTGGCGTCTGCGGGACATCGTGCGGTTCGCAGCGGTGATGGGCCCGCTGTCCTCGGTGTTCGACCTGGCGACCTTCGCAGCGCTGTATCTGCTGTTTCACACCGGGCCGGGGGTATTCCGGACGGGCTGGTTCCTGGAGTCCATCGCCACCCAGACCTTGGTGGTATTCCTGATCCGCACGCGAGGCCGCCCGTGGCGCGAGGCGCCTATGCCTTGGTCGAAGGGCGCACCTTCACCCGGTGGAACCATGCGTCGAGATTCGGCGTCCCGGGCGGCAGGCTGCTCTCTCCCTCCGGCGCACGGAAGGCCATGAAGCAGTAGAACATGATGTCGGCCAGAGTGAAGCGATCGCCGCAGATCCAGGTCTTGTCGGCCATCTGCTGGTCGAGCCACAGCGTCCGGTCCTCCACGAGGGTCTGCAATTCCTCAGCGGCGGGGATAGAAAGCAGCTTGATCTTGTCGATGTAATAGTCGCGAGCCATCGTCGCGCGAAAGGCGCGCGAACGGCCCTCTAGGATGTTGAGGTCGAGGCGCCGCAGCCACATGCGCGTCTCGGCCCGCTCGCCTGGCGTGGATCCGATCAGGGGCGGATCAGGGTGGAGTTCCTCCAGGTATTCACAGATCGCGGTCGACTCGACGATGATCTGGCCGTCGTCCGTCTCGAACGCCGGGGTCTGCATCATCGGGTTCTGAACACTGTAGGGCGGCCGGCGATGTTCGCCGGCCATCACGTCCACTTCCTGCACCGGCAGGTCTAAACTCTTCTCGGCGGCGAACATGCGAACGGTATGTGGGTTCGGCCCCAGCGAATTGAAGAATTTCACAGTTCCCTCCATGACGGGGCGCGTGATTGGGCCAGCGATTTCGACGCTAGCCTCGGCGACGATAATAGTCGGCGGGGCACTGTCAAGGCAACCAAGTAGAGCGGTTTTTGGGCGTATTTTCGGGCACCAATCGCGCCGAAAAGCTTAGCAAAATCCGCTAAGGGTTCGCCGCGCGTTCGGCGCTCCTCGCAAGTAATCGCCTTTGCTTTGACAGTGCCCGACAGATCTCAAAATCAGACCAAATCACCTATTGAAGCGCAGGGTCCATCCACAGATGCCAGCACCTTTTGTTAGGCCTAACGGGGTAATTCTACTTAGGACGCTTCCATTCTGAGCGATCACACCTACGGCGGTCACGTGTGGTCAGCGCCTCCCGTGGCCGCCGTCTTTTAGGATGACAGTTTCCAACTGAGACACGACCGACGACGCGTGTTGTCGGCATTTTTCGAACGGTGGGCGCGGGGTCCATTGTACTCGGGACAGGCCGTCAACAGCTCGGTCTAACCGCACAGCGTTGCACGCCAGTGCTAGAGCAGATTCCGATCACGTCGCATCGTACCCCGCCGAGTGCGCCAACTACTTCGCCGCCGCGGGGTACGATGCGACGTGATCGGAATCTGCTCTAGCACTGGCGTGCAACGCTGTGCGGTTAGACCGAGCTGTTGACGGCCTGTCCCGAG
>JANMWT010000194.1:0-11656 GCA_031394145.1 Alphaproteobacteria bacterium
ACTGGCCGAAGCCCCGAAGGGCACTGGCCGAAGCATAGATCACGCGCTATGGCGCTCGGCGCAACGCCATCCTCGGAGACGAATCTGGACCTCGAGTGGATATTGACACTTGGCGGCGCCGCGCTCGGCGCCGGCCTGATCGGCCTGGCCGTCTGGCAGGACGCGCGGCCAAAACGCGACACCATCAAGACGCGGTGGATATCCTGGCGGTTCATCATGTTTCTGGCCGCCGCGGTTGTGCTGGTGGCGCTGGTGCATGCCGCCAACAAGCTCGGCTTCCATACCGGCCGGAACAGCGTCAGTCCAAACTGACCGCAGTCTCTCGACGCCCTGACCCGGTATCTTGACCCGGTATCGGGCCGCGAATAGCCCTTGCAGCCTGCAAGCGCCGGAGAAGTGCCATGGCCGACCTCGAAGCGTTCCGCGACCAGACGCGGACCTGGCTTGAAGCCAACTGCCCAGCGTCGATGCGCACCCCGATGGTCGAGGAAGAAGTCGTCTGGGGCGGCGCCAAGCAGGAATGGGTCAATCCGGATTCGAAGATCTGGCTCGACAAGATGGCGGCCAAGGGCTGGACGGCGCCAAGCTGGCCCCGGGAATATGGCGGCGGCGGCCTCTCGAAAGCCGAAGCCATCGTGCTCGATCAGGAATTGAAGCGGCTCAATGCACGCGCCCCCCTCGCTTCCTTCGGCCTCTGGATGCTGGGGCCCGTGCTGCTCGAATACGCCAACGAAGACCAGAAGAAGCTCTTCTTGCCGGACATCGTCGCGGGCAAGACCCGGTGGTGCCAGGGCTATTCTGAACCCGGCGCGGGCTCCGACCTCGCCTCGCTGCAGACCAAGTGCGAGGATAAGGGCGACCATTGGTTGATCAACGGATCGAAGATCTGGACCAGCTACGCCAACTATGCCGACTGGATCTTCTGCCTTGTCCGCACCGACACGACGAAGAAGCACGAAGGCATTTCCTTTGTCCTGTTCGACATGACCAGCCCCGGGGTCGAGACGCGTCCCATCCTGCTGATCTCGGGGTCTTCACCCTTCTGCGAGACCTTCTTCACCGACGTGAAGGTCGCCAAGCCTCAGATGGTGGGCGTTCCCGGCAAGGGCTGGGACATCGCCAAGCGTCTTTTGCAGTATGAACGCCAGAACATCTCGGCGACCGGCTTTGGCTCGGATCGGAACGCTGGTTCAAGCCTTGGCGAGATCGCCAAGAAATATGTCGGCGTCAACAAGGATGGCGTGCTGGCCGACGGCGACCTGCGCGCCCGTATCGCCAAGCAGATGATGTATGAAGAGGCTTTCTTGCTCACCATCCGTCGCAACACGGAACTGGCCAAGGCCGGCGGTGATGTCGGCCCGGCTACTTCGATCATCAAATACGCCGCCGCCAAGATGAACCAGAACAAGACTGAACTGCAGGTCGAAGCGATGGGCCATCAAGGCCTTGGCTGGGAGGGCGATGGCTTCCGCACCGGCGAGATCATGTCGACCCGCGCCATGCTGCGCGCCAAAGGCAACTCGATTGAGGGCGGCACTTCGGAGGTCAACCTCAACGTGGTGGCCAAACGCGTGCTGGGATTGCGGGATCACCAGTAGCGTCTGTTACTTTCCGTAGTCGCGCTCGACCTTTGCAATGCGGACGCGGTAGCTCGAATACCAGTCGGTCTTGCCCTTTTCCTGGATCGCGAGATGGTCCGCAACCTGCTTCCAGTTGCGAATGTCCTCGTCCGATCGCCAATAGCTGATGAACACGCTGAAGCGGCTCTCCAGGGGATTGCCGTATTCGAAGCCGAGAAAACCCGGCTGTTGCATGGCCAGACCGACCATCTCTTCTGCTGCCTGGCTGTGGCCGGCTTCGTCCTTGTCCGTGCCAACGCTGGAGAAGATGGCGGCATAATAGGGCGGTCTCGGCGTGGTCGCGATCGACATGGCGGCGTCCCCTGCTTGAAGCCGAGAGACTAGCCGAGGAAGCGACCTTGGCCATTGCCTTTCGGGCATCCCAGCCATGTCAAAAAGATTGCCATGGTCGTGGCCTCGAGGATCAGCCCTTGCGCGTGTAAAGGCCGTTGAACGATTCCGACCAGGCTTTCTTCTTCGGGTCCCAGTCCTCGAAGCGTTGGCGCACGGTGCCGTCCGGATTAGCGGTCCAGGTCCCTCGGGATCTTTGCGTGGCGCCGCCCGCCAGCTGCGAAACGCCCTCGAGCACCATCTCGCCCCGGTCGTTGAGCGCGCCCGAATAATCCGTCTGTTCGCTCGGCGCGACCCAGACCTGGCGCCATTTCCGACTGGCCGGATCGTAGAAGTTATAGCTCTGCCCGCCAACGCCCCGGCTGCCGATCCAGTGTTCGACGACCAGGCAGCCACTCTCTTCTTTGGTGATCGAACTCTCGCCGACCTTCATTCCAGCCGGGTTGGTGACGCTCCATGCGCCAATCCAGAAGTCGAATTGCCGATAGATCGGCGCATCACACCGGGGCGGCGGGGGCGCGCCCTGTTGCGCATAAACGCCCGGCGCAAAGCAGGCGGCGGCAAGCACTAGGATCCGTCTCATTGGGGGTCTCCGAGGGGTTTCCAGGAGAAGACTGCATTATCAGGCTTTATCCCGCAAGCGCCGCCCGCCGCTCGCGCCTGTCCGCTTGTTTAGGAGCCGAGCGCGCAACGACGCGATAGCGAGACGAGCGAACCGCTCAATCGGCCGGCGCCTTCGGGCGCCCGTCATCGGAACGCAGCCGCCGATCTCTACATTCATCCGCCGGGACCCTAGGACTCCCCTGCAAAGGTACGGGTTTCACATGCCGTCCAGTCTCCACCCGATCGATCCTGGTCTCCTATTCCAGCGCCGATCGCGCTGAGGCCGAACGCCTGATCGACATGATCCAGACCTCGGCGCCCGGAGCGTTCGACATGGCCGTCGCCAAGGCCGGGGATGTCCGGGGGATGGAGATGGCGCCCGGCGAGGACTGGCTGCCCGATCTTGCCGGCCGGTTACATGACGTCCACGCCGTGCTGGCGCTGGACAGCAGATCCTACCTCAACTCCGACATGTGCTGGTTCGAAGGCTTAACCGCTCTCGGGATGAACAAGCTGATCCCGATCAAGATTGACCCGGCCCTGGCGTATGGCGAAATGCCCGAACCGTTCCGCAAGGCAAACGTCCCGGCCCTTGATCTCGCAGCGCTCGCCGACAATGACGCCGGCAAGGCGCATCTTGGTTCGCCCGAAGCGGTGCGCGCATTCATGGCGCTGGTGGAAGAACTGAAAGTCGCCTCCGCCAGCCGTCGCCCGTTTGACGCCTGGGAAGAAGCTGAGGTCCACCGTGTCGGCGAAACCGCCTTGGCGCTGCAGAAGGCGTTCCGCTGGCCATTCCAGCGCAAAAGTCTCAACTGGTCGCAAGGCAAGCTCGGCGCGCAACAGCGGTTTCGCTTCCATGCAGCGCTCAGCGATCTCTGCAACTGCGCGGGGAATTCGCGCTGGGATGCCGCACGCCGCCGCGCACTCCGCGCTCTCCATGACGCCCCGGGCAAGGCCTCTGTCCGTGCAGCGGTGGTGCTGGGCCTGATCGGAGAATTGTCGCCAGCGGAGGCAAGATGCCCGGATGGCGCCAACCGAAATCCCGAGCCCTGGCGGCGGCTCGGCGATCTGGCCCTGCCCTTCGATCGCAAGGTGAGCCGTTTTGCCTAGGCCAGGGCAGGCGACATTCCCAACGATGTCCGCGAGACCTTTCAGGTCATGCAGCAGAGATCCGCTGGTCGCGCAACGGTCGGATGGGCCGGTCTTGGCGTGGGGGCGGTGATCGGCACAAGTCTCGGCGTGATCCTGGCGAGCGGGCTCGGCGGCCCGCCGCCGGCGGTGCGATTGACACCAGCCGCCGGAGGAGCGCGGGTCGCGCCAGCCGCTCCCAACCCATCGACCGCCGCGCCAGCACGACTGGCGCCGGCGACCTCGCCCGCCCCCGCGCCCCCAGCGATTGTGGCGAGGCCCCTCGCGCCCTCTCCTGCGTCCCTCCGTTTCAGCGTCGCCGCCAAGGGTCTCGAATACAGCGTGAAGGAGAAGCTGCGCGCGACCCCGAATGAGTTCTCATGGCAGGAAGTCTACGCTGCGACGATCGCGGTCAATCTAGAGGCCCTCTGCTCAGCGCAGCGTCGCGTCCGGGCTGAGCGAGGCAGCGACCCCCTCAATGCCATCGGCAGCGCCGAGATCTTTGCATGGCCAAGCCTCGATGAAGTCAGGGCCCATCGCGCCGATCCGCGCGCCTGCCCGGTTCCGGCGGTGATCACAAGCCTGCCTGACTAGCCTTGTCCGGCTCGGCGCCCGTCAACCGTCGCGCCGATCTTACCGCCACCATCCGGCCGGCCGAGTTGAACTGGCGGTTGGCGAGCGCCGTCACGATCACGACGGTGGCGCCAGCGAACTCCCACGGGCCGAGGAACCAAGCCAGGAATGCGATGGCGAGGAAATAGGCGCGCAAGCCGTGCGTGAACTGGCCGGCCGCCGCGATGTTCATTTCGGCGACGTCGGTTGCGGCCTCCTCGGCATGAGCGACGCCTGGCGCCGGCGTCGCCGCCAACATCACCGCTGAATAGTTGAACAGCCGGTAGGACCAGCCAAATTTGAAGAACGCATAGGCGTAGAGCGCCATCAGGCCGGCGGTCTTCAGATAGAAGGAACCGTGGTCGATCTCGACATGGACGAACGATGTCTCGAACGCATCGATGATCGTGTCCGCCGCAGTCAGCAACCCGAAACCGGCGCCAAGCGCCAGCAAGGCGGTCGACGCAAAGAAGGACGTCGCCTGCTGCAGGCCGGTCGTAATGTTGGCGTCGACCAGGCGCACCTCGCGGCTGGCCATCTGGCGCATCCATTCGCGGCGGTGCGTCTTCATCGCCGCCGACAGCGTGTGTTTGTGCCAGGGTGAGGCGTCGATCAGCCAGCCGAGGAACCACCAGGCGATCAGGAAGAAGGCAAGCGCCGCGCCGTCGAGATAGGTCATGGTCAATCGTTTCCTGGAGCAGCCGAACCAAAAGACGGTTGCGAGTATGGCGCAGCTGGCTCGCTCGCGCCTACGGGTCTGCTAGACTGGCGCCAAACAAAGGACGCAGAACATTCATGGCCAATGCGATTGTCCCCGACCACTATGGCGCCCGCCAGAGCCATTTCCAGGGCGCCGCATCCGCCCAAATCTGCAGCAAGGCTTGCCGGACCGCCGCCGGTCTTGCCGGGCACCGCCGTCTGTCGCGCATCGCCTTCCTGGCCGCGAGGGTGTGACCGACATGGCTGGCGTCAAGCAAGACCGGCTGCCGGCGGTTCGCGCAAAAAGCGATGCGACCGCCACGGGCCAGTGCCTGTGCGGCGCCGTCGAGCTTGAAATCGATGTGCCCGTGTTCTGGGCCTGGCACGACCATTCGAAAGCCAGCCGCATCGCCCATGGCGCAGTCTACGCCACCTATGTCGGCGCCTGGCGCAGCAGGATGCGCATCACCCGCGGCGAGGCCAGCATCAACCGGTTCGAGGACAAGGCCAGTGGAACCGCAAGGAGCTTCTGCTCACGCTGCGGATCACCGCTGATCTACGAGCGCAGCCGATCGCCCAAGATGGTCAACCTTCCCCGCGCCCTCTTCGCCGAGCGCACCGGGCGCGAAGCGCGCTACCACATCGCCATTGATCAGCTGCAGGACTGGGCCTATGGCGGCCAACCGCTGGTCCCGCTGAAAGGCTATCCCGGCGTGGTTCAGGAGCCGCTACGGAAGAAACGCACGGTCCCGGCCTCGCTCTTTTGAAACCTCTTGGCGGTTTCCGCCGCGCGCCCCAGCTGATATCCTGAAGAGCTGATATCCTGAAGACAGACCCGCGCGGCGCCTGAGAGGGGACCCAAGGTTGAAATTGCAGTTCTGGTTCGAATTTGCCTCGACCTATTCCTATCCGGCGGTCATGCGTGCGGAAAAGGCGGCGGCGGCGCGGGGCGTTGCGCTGGAATGGCGGCCCTTTTTGCTCGGCCCCCTGTTTCATGCCCAGCAGGGGCTCAAGGACAGCCCGTTCAATGCCTTCCCCGTCAAGGGCGCCTATATGTGGCGCGACCTTGAGCGCGTCTGCGAGAAGCATGGCCTGCCATTCAATCGGCCTCACCGGTTTCCCCAGAACGGCCTCAACGCCGCCCGCATAACCCTGTCGCTCGAACAGGCCGAGCGGCCAGCCTTCGTAAAGGCAGTTTATCAGGCTAATTTCGTCCACGATCGCGATATATCCGACCCGCAGATCCTGCATGCGGCGGCTCGCCGGGCCGGCCGCGACCCGCTGGCGACGCTCAACGCCCTGCGCTCGGAGACGCTGAAGCAGACGCTCCGCACCGAAACCGGCATGGCGGCCGACCTTGGCGTCTTCGGCGCCCCCACCTTCATCACCCCGGACGGCGAACTGTTCTGGGGCAATGATCGGCTTGAGGACGCTCTTGATTGGGCGGTCGCCGGAACGCTAAGACCACACACGCAAAACTGAAGACACGGTATCTAGGGGATACGCCCATGGCCTTCGTGCTCACCGAAGAGCAGCAAATGCTGCGCGACAGCGCGAAATCCTTCGCCGCGGAGAAACTGCCGGTCGCCCAGCTGCGAGCCCTGCGCGCCAGAGGCGGCGCCGAAGGCTTCGACCGCGCCGCCTGGAAGGAGATGGCCGATCTGGGTTTCGCCGGCGTGCTGGTTCCAGAAGCGTTCGGCGGTTCGGGCTTTGGCTATGTCGGTCTTGGACAGGTTCTCGAAGCGCAAGGCCGGACCATCGCGGCGACCCCCCTGCTCTCGACCGCCTTGATCGGCGCATCGGCGCTCGGGATCTACGGCTCCGACAGCCAGAAGGCCCTCTATCTGCCCAAGATCGCTTCGGGCGAACTGCTGACGGCGCTGGCGGTCGACGAGGGCGCGCACCATGACCCTGACCATATCGTGCTCTCGGCCAAGAAGAGCGGCGCCGGCTACGAGCTCACCGGCGAGAAACGATATGTCGTTGATGGCGCCGCAGCCGATCTGGTGATCGTCGCGGCCCGCTCCTCGGGCCAACCGGAGGACGCCGCGGGCGTCACACTGTTCCTGGTCCCCGGCGGCGCCTCGGGCCTGACGCGGCTGGCGCTGAAGACGCTGGACGCCCACCCCGCCGCCAATCTCAAATTCGACCGCGTGACGGTGACCGCCGACGCCGCGCTCGGGCCAGTCGATGGCGGTCGCGCAATCCTCGACGCCTTGCTGGATCGCGCTCGCATCGGGCTTGCCGCAGAAATGCTCGGTGCGTCGGATGCGGCCTTCGAGATGACGTCCGAATATCTGAAAGTGCGGAAACAGTTTGGTCAGCTGATCGGCTCATTCCAGTCGATCCAGCACCGCGCCGCCATCATGTTCACCGAGCTGGAGCTGACCCGGTCGGCCGTCGCCGCCGCGCTCGATGCGCTAGACAGCGGCGGCAATGCTGTCGCCGAACTCGCATCGCTGGCCAAGGCGCGCGCCGCCGAAACACTGCATCTTGTCTCGAACGAAACGGTCCAGATGCATGGCGGCATCGGCATGACCGACGCTCATGATAGCGGTCTCTATATGAAACGCGCCCGGGTTCTCGAAACGCTTTACGGCGGTGAGAGCTTCCACCGCGACCGCTATGCAAAGCTGCACGGCTTCTAGGCCGAGGGATGTCGAAGCGACGGCGTCGCGAGACAAAGTCATAGCCAGCAGCCCGGTTCGCGCTGGCGTTTCGCCGGTGGCCCGCTAGGGTCTCCGGAACCTTTCGGGAGCGACAAATAATGATCGAGAATCTCTTTTCACTCAAAGGGCGCATCGCGCTCGTCACCGGCGGATCACGGGGCATCGGCAAGATGATCGCGCATGGTTTTGTCGAGAGCGGCGCGAAGGTCTATATCTCCGCTCGCAAGGCCGACGCCTGCGACGCAACCGCAGCCGAACTCTCGAAGCTCGGGACCTGCATTTCCCTGCCGCAGGACGTCTCGACCGTCGCTGGCTGCAAGATGCTCGCCGAAGAGATCTACAAGCGCGAAGGCAAGCTCGACATCCTGGTCAACAACGCTGGCGCCGCATGGGCCGCTCCGTTCGACGAATTTCCCGAGAACGGTTGGGACAAGGTGATGAACCTCAACGTCAAGTCGCCCTTCTTCTTGATCCAGGCGCTGCACGCCGCCTTGAAGAAGGCGGCCTCGGCGGATCGACCCGCCAAGGTGATCAACATCTGCTCGATCGACGGCATCAAGCTCAACCCGCTAGAGACCTATTCGTATCATGCGTCGAAATCCTCCCTGCTCTATCTCACAAAGCGGATGGCCGCGACGCTGGTGAAGGACAATATCGTGGTGACCGCGATTGCGCCGGGGCCCTTCGCGTCTGAGATGAACCGTGCGGCGCGCGATCAGGAGGCCGCTGTCGCCGAACGCACGCCGATGCGTCGCATCGGTCGCGACGAAGATATGGCCGGCGCGGCGATTTTCCTCGCCTCGAAGGCTGGCGATTATGTCTGCGGCGATTCCATCGCCGTCGACGGTGGCATCGCCTACGCCAGTCTGCCGGATCGAGACGCCTAGGCGAAAGCGTCGGAACCAAAAGGTTCCACGACGAGCTGCAATTAAACACGGACGCGCCCAGGGAACCTGCTTCCCCGGGCGCACGTTTATTCCGGACGCCGCAAAAGTGCCGGCAAGGAGCCTATGGAGCCCGTGATGGAACGCCAGATCGACGATCTCGTAGCGAACCCGCATCGCCACTTTAACAGCCCCACCGAGGTGCTGAACGCCGAAGAGCTCAGCAGCGACGACAAGCGCCGCATCCTCGAGAGCTGGAAGCTGGATGCCTCGCGCCTGGCGGAAAGCACCGCCGAGAACATGTCCGGAGGAGAAGAGAGTGGATTGCGCGAGGTATCGAAGACGCTGCTCAAGTTGAATGCGATCGACAAAGCGCCCAGCGTGGTGACACGCGGCGAACCGCGGCCGCGCAGCCGTGTCGGCCTCGGTCTCGCTTTTGGCGCCGTGATCGGTCTGGTCGCAGGTATCGCGCTGGCCTTCATCTATCCGGCATTGGGCGCATTCCCGATCATGCTGGAGAGCGCTGCGATCGGCGCGGTGCTTGGCGGTTGCGCCGCGGCGATCCGCGCAGCGGTCAAGGCTTGAGCCGCATAGCAATTACGGAACTGGCGCCGTCCGCACGCGTTGCCTTCCCGAGCAATTCTCGATCCATCAAGGAGACCGTTATGAAACTTCTCATGATTTCCGCCGCTGGCCTTGCGCTCGCGCTGGGCGCCTGCACCTCGACCGGAAATACCGAGCGTGGCGCACTTGGCGGGGCGGCGCTGGGCGCCGCGGCTGGCGCCATCATCGGCAATAACACCGGCTCGGGCGACGCTGCGACCGGCGCAGCGATTGGCGCCTTGGCCGGAGGCATCGGTGGCGCCGTGGTGGGCCACGAGCAGGACAAGACGCAGGCGGCGCGTGGCGGCAATGGTCAGTATGTCGACCGCGGTCCGAATGGAGAGGAACTGCTGCTCGATCGCCGCGCCAACCGTTACTACTATGTCGACCGTCGCGATGGCCGCACCTACTGGGCGAATGGCCAGTATCGCGGCTAAACCCGCACGACGCACGAATGCAGAGCTGAGGGGATTTCAGGGCTGACCGAGTTTCAGGAGCGCCGGGGTCATTCGGCGCTCCTGCGCAATGATGGCGGCGCTCCTGCGCAATGATGGCTGACAGATGGAACGGTTCGGGTCTCGTTCCGCTGACACCGGATCCGGCTCAGAAGCGCAAGCCATGCAGGGACGGTGAGGCGGTCATGGACCCAGGCGAGAACAAACCGATCCCCGCCGACATCGATCGAGACCTTGGTTCGAACAATGGCTTGATCGTGGTCATTCTCGTGCTGGCGGCGATCGCGGGGATTGTCGTGACGCTGGTCTCCGGCCTAATCGGCGCGCTGTCCGGAGCGCACTTTGCCTAGGCATTCGAAGCGCCTAGGCATTCGAAGCCCAAGATGTGCGAGGACGGTCTGGCGGAACCTTGAGCCTGCCACTACGTTCTCGCCAATCGACAAACCGGCGCCCCCGATGCGCCGCCAAGGGACGCCATGAAGACTTTCGCCCTGATCAATCCCGCTGCTGGCGGTGTGACCGTCGATGGCGAGATGAAGCTGCGCCACGCGCTGGACGCAGCCGGTCTTGGGACCGCCGCCATCGAAACGCTCGACCATACCAACAGCGCAGCGCAGCTGAACGAGATCGCCGCAATGGCGCCTGACCTGGTCATCGTCTGGGGCGGCGATGGCACGCTCCGCTCGGCCCTTGCGCTGATCGGACAAAAGATCCCGAACCTGCTGCTGTTGCCCGGCGGCACCATGAACCTGCTGACCAAGTCGATCCATGGCGATCATCCCTGGACCCAGATCCTCGCCAACACGATCAAAAGCCCGCGTCACAAGATGATCCCCGCTGGCGATCTGAACGGCGAGCGCTTCTACTGCGCCATGCTGGCCGGCGCCCCCGCCCGCTTCGCCGAAGCACGCGAAAGCTTGCGTCGCGGTGAAATCGCCAACGTTGTCGCCGGCGCCCGCGTCGCGCTCGAGGCGCTGCAGACCATCCACCTCAGAGCACGCGTCGGTGAAGGCTATCAATGCGCCGACGACCGCCTGCCGGTCACCAGCTTCATCGGCGCCATGGTTGGTCCCCTGGTGAAGAATGGCCGGATGGAGATCGCGGCGCTGACCGACACGACGACCACCGGTGCGCTCAATGTGATGTGGACGTCCTTCCTGGCGGACTGGCGTTCCGCCCCGGGGGTCAAAATCATCGCGTCGGACAAGCTGGTCATCGATAGCGAGGAGAACGACGCGATACCGGTGATCCTTGACGGTGAAACGATCGAGGCCGGCAGCCGGATCGAGGTCAATTTCATCGAGGAGGCCGCGCAATGCCTGACGGCGGCTTGACCCGCACAGTCCGGCTGTTGCACCTGTCCGATCTCCATTTCGGCGCCGAGGACGTCGAGGCGCTGGCTCAGGTCGCCGAGTTCGCCGAACGCATCAAGCCAGACGCTGTCGTGGTCTCGGGCGACCTCACCCAGACCGGCGCCAAACGCGAATTCGAAGCGGCGCGCGACTGGCTGCGGACGATCAAGGGCAAGTCAATCGTCACGCCCGGCAATCACGACACGCCCGTGCTCGACATGACCGCCCGGGTTTTCGGGCCTTTCGATCGCTATCATCGCTATCTCGGCGAATTCGACGCCGTCGATCGCCTGATCGAACTTGGCGAGGGTCGCGTTCGCATCGCCGCGATCAACACGGCGCGGGGCATCCAGGCGCGGCGCAACTGGGCCGACGGCGTCGTCGACATGGAAGACCTAGATACCGCACTGGGCTTGCTCGCCGGTGGCGCGAGCGACGCCTGGCGCCTCTTGATCTGCCATCATCCGCTGGTCGAGCCTGGGCATTCGCAGATCGGCGTCGATACCCTGCGCGGCGCCGAAGCGTTGCAGCGCGCCGCCGCCTCGAAAGTCGACGCCATCCTCACCGGCCACATCCACGACGCATTCGCCCACGCCGTCGAAACCTCGGCGCGCCCGATGGTGCAGATGGGCGCAGGCACCCTCTCCACCCGCCTGCGCTCGACCCCGCCAAGCTTCTGCG
>JANMWT010000198.1:0-26938 GCA_031394145.1 Alphaproteobacteria bacterium
CCAGACCAGTCTAGTCTACATACAGTGCCTGGAGGATGCAATGGCCGACGACATTTGGACGGTCCAAGACGCCAAAGCACAACTGTCGGAGCTGCTGCGCCGCGCGCGATCCGGCGAGCCTCAGCGCATCGGCATGACCGACGATGCTTGCGTGGTTGTATCTGCAAGAGCGTGGGAGGCGCTGCATCCATCGGGGCTCGGATCTTGGCTGATCGACAACGCCCCCGCAGGCGAAGAACTTGAGCTACCCGCGCGCCGCTCGCATCGGATCAACCCATTCGAGAGCGACAGCAGCCCGGCGTCATGACCAGGGTGATCCTCGATACCAATGTCCTGTCGGAACTGGTGCGCCCGAGACCTGACCCAAAGGTGCAGGCCTTTGTTCGTGCGCAGACCGATCCGCTCATCTCCGCGCTCACGATCCACGAGCTTGTTTTTGGCGCGGAGCGCGCAAATGACCCGGCGCGCCGTGCGAAGCTAATCGCTTGGGTCGCAGCCATTCAAAGTCAGTTCGCTGGGCGCGTTGTCGACATTGACGCAAATGTCGCCGAGCAAGCAGGGCGTCTTCGCGCCAATGCTGCATCGCAGGGTACGAATATCGATCCGATCGATGCACTCATCGCGGCATGCGCGATTGCGCGAGGCGCCGCCGTCGCCACGCGCAACGTTCGCGGCTTTGCGCCTCTCGGCGTGAGTGTCGTCGATCCGTGGACTTCGTAGTCCAGGCGGGTCGCTCAAGGACAGAGCGGAGCGAAGCCTGGAACCGCGCCGTTGCCTTGCGCTATGCCGCCTCCGCCCAATCCGGGCAACGTGTCGCGGCAGGGGCGATGTTTAAGGCGACGAGATTGAGACCGGCCATAATCGTGTCCTTCCTGATGATCCGGCCGAACTGCCGGCCGGCCCTCGATCCACGATCTGGCCAACTGGGGGAAAACCGGAGAAAGCCATATATTTCCTGTCGTTTTTGTCACGTACTCCTCAGGCCGTAGGCACCGGACTGTTTGACTGGGAATTCGTAGCTGAGAGCTGGCTCGGGAAATCTGGACACGGTGTTAGGTGGAATTTCCGCCTGAGATCCGCAGGCCGGTAGCAGGCGCGACCATGGCAAGATGACCGCGCCGGAACCACAGTCCGACCTTCAAAGTGAAAGTGGCGTTGGCTGGCGGTCGCGGTGAGAAGACGATGTCGGAGCTCGCAGAGCAGTTCGACGTCCATCTCAATCAGATTTCAGTGGCGTGATCAGCTGCTGGAGGGCGAACGATGTCTTTGGCGACACACTCTAGAATGACGTCACCGCACGCAAGCCGACATAACCGGCGACAACGAGGACCAGCAGGGCAAAGGCGCGGCGCAACACGGGCCCGCGCCCGCTCAGCCGCTTCGCGATCAGCAAACCGGCCAATCCGCCGACAACGCCCCCGGCCAGAAGCATTCCGACGAGACGCCAGTCGACAAGGCCGGATGCGGCGTAGTTAAGCGAAGTCGCGGCGCCAAATATCGCGACCGAGACCAGCGAGGAAGCAGCTGCGTTCGCGATCGTCATGCCGGTCGCCAGCATCAGGCCCGGCACGATGAGGAAGCCGCCGCCGATACCGAAAAATCCAGCGGCAAACCCGGTCGCCAAGCCAAGCGGCGCCAGGTTTGCCACCAGACGCCAGGTGATGTGCACATCCGGATCGCCTTCGGTTTTCGGCTGACCGAGCATCGAGATGGCGATGGCGGCCATCGCGATGGCGAACGCCAGAAGCAGCTGATGGCCATCTATCCTTTTTGCGAGGCTGGACCCGGCAAACGATCCGGCCAGCCCAGCAAGCGCGAACGCGGTCGCGCAAGGCCATTTGACCCGGCCGCCGCGCCAATGGCCGATGAGATTGAAAGCGGCGTTCGCCGCGACCGCAGCGCTTGCCGTGCCGATCGCAATGTGCGGGTCGCTCACGCCCACCGCAAAGAGCAGGAGAGGGGCTGCGAGCACAGACCCGCCGCCGCCGAAGATCGCAAGAAATAGCCCCACCAGCATCCCGCTGAGCAAGGCTGCAACGATGACCGTGGCCGAAAGATCAATCACTGTTTACCCCGTCGAACCTCGGGCGACTTCCAGAGCCAGTCAGCCCCTTAGGTCTAGACTTGTTCAGCACCAGCTTGCCTGATCCTGCTGTGGTTCGCGCAGCAGCTCCTGGATGTTGGCGTCGATGATCCGGTAACCCACATTGCCGAAGAGCTTCTGACGCCCCTCATTGAGCACGAAGGTGGGGCTGCCGTGGACGCCCATGGCGCTCGCATCCTGATAATCCGACGCCAACGCCGCAAAAGCACTGCCGTCGTGGATCAGAGCCTCGACCTCGGCGATCGCAACGCCGGCCTCCTGGCCGATATCGCACTGGATACCCCAGCGCGCGATGTCTCGCCCCTGTTCGAAGAAGGCCCGCCGTATCGCCCATGTCGTCGCCTCCGCCGTCCCAGCTTCGCCACCCCCAGCCGCCTCGATCAACGCGACGGCCTTGAGGAAGAGGTGAGCGCTGTTCGCCGTTGCAGGCCGCACCGTCAGCCAAAGATCCGGATGCAGCGTTATCTCGGGAAAGGCCATGGCCGCGTGGCGCAGGTGCGCATTGAACCCCGGATAGTCTCCTTTGCCCTTCCAGGCAGTCCTGATCTTGCGCGCCGTGTCGCCGAACACGGAGCAGAATCTGCTCTCGAAGCGAACCTGGTCGCCGTAGGTCTTCTTGACCAGGTCGATGCGTGGCTGAGCGATGTAAGCCCAGACGCACAAAACGTCCGAGAAGTAAGTGATTGGGACAGTCTTCATCTCGGCGCCTTATCGCAGGGAGGTCTTCGCTGTGGCCTGCCCTAGCTCCGCAGCTTGCAGGTCCTGATTCCGAACAGGGCATAGGCGGGACAGAACCCCACCACGCCTGTGAGCAAAGGTACAAGTCCCAGATACGCCCACATGGTCTTGGGTCCGACAAACGCGAGAGAGAGTGCGGATCGCGAGGCCGACGATGATGCGCAGCGCGCGGTCGATGGTTCCTTCATTGACGCTCAAGACAGATCTCCTGTTTTCAACTTGCGGGGTGAGAGCTTGGGATAGGCGGGTGGCGCCGGCGGCGGCGCCGTCCGGGGAATGTCGCCGCGCATGGCGACGTAGCTGGCGGGGATCACCAGGACGGTGAGGAGGGTCGAGGAGGCCAGCCCGAACAGTAGCGAGATGGCGAGGCCCTGGAAGATTGGATCGGACAGGATCACCACGGCGCCGATCATGGCCGCAGCCGCCGTCAGCAGGATCGGTTTGAAACGGATCGCGCCGGCTTCAAGCAGAACCTCCTGGAGCGCGCGATCATCCCGGCGTGCATGCCGGATGAAATCCACCAGCAGGATCGAGTTGCGGACGATGATGCCCGCAAGCGCGATGAAGCCGATCATCGAGGTGGCGGTGAACGCGGCGTTGAAGACGGCGTGGCCGATGAGGATGCCAATAAGCGTGAGCGGGATCGGCGTTAGCACGACCAGCGGCAGCTTGAACGAGCCGAACTGGGCGACGACGAGGATATAGATGCCCAGGATCGCCACTGCGAATGCCGCGCCCATGTCCCGGAAGGTCACATAGGTGATCTCCCATTCGCCGTCCCAGAGCAGGGTCGGCTTGCGCTCGTCGGATGGCTGGCCATAGAGGCTGACAGCAGGCTTGGGCAACTTGCCCCAATCGTGCGCGTCCACCGCCTTGGCGACATCCATCATGCCGTAGATCGGCGACTCATAGGCGCCGGCAAGATCGGCCATGACCATTTCCGCATTGCGGCCGTCGCGTCGGAAGATTGGAAAGCTGCCCTTCTCGTCCTCGGATTTCACCAGTTCGCCCATACTGACGAGGCGAGACCCATCTGCTGACGCTGCGACGGGCATCGCGGCGAGCCCTGCAGACCAGGTGCGCGCCGCCTGCGGCAGGCGCACCGAGATTTCGATCGGATTGCGACCGGCGCCGCGATGAGAATAGCCGACCACCTCGCCATTCAGGGTGGCATTGAGCGAGGCCGTCACGTCGCCCTCGGCAACACCGAAGAATTCCATCTGGGTGCGGTCGGGCAAAAGACGCTGACGCGGCCGCGGCTGGCCAAACCCGTCGTCGATGTCGACAATGTAGGGCACGGAGGAGAATATCTTCTTCACCTCGGTCGCGACGGCGCGCCGCGTGTCCGGATCTGGCCCATAGATTTCCGCCAATAGGGTCGAGATCACCGGCGGCCCCGGCGGCACCTCGACGACCTTGATGCTGGCGCCGTCGGGAGCGTTGAGCGCCCTGAGCTTCTGGCGCAGGTTAAGCGCAATGGCGTGGCTCGAGCGGTTGCGCGCATCCTTCGCCTGCAGCTGAACCTGCAGGTCACCCAGCTCCGGTTTGTTGCGGAGATAATAGTGGCGGACCAGACCGTTGAAGTTGAACGGCGAGGCCGTGCCGGCATAGGCGTCGGCCGCCGTCACTTCAGGGATCCGCATGGCGATGGCGGTGGCGTCGATCAGGACCCGCTCGGTGGCTTCAAGGCTGGCGCCCTCTGGAAGATCGACGACAACCTGAAGCTCCGACTTGTTGTCGAACGGCAGCAGTTTCACGCGGACCGTCTTGGTCGCAAAGAGAGCGCAGGCCAGAAGTGTCGCGACGCCGACGGCGACCAGGAACAGGATGGCTGAACGACGCGACCGAATGATTGGCCCTGCCACCTTGCGGTAGAGCGCACCCAGACGCCCGCCGCCGGCATCGTGGACATGGCCGCCGGCCGCCGGGGTTTTGCGCGCAAAGCGCACCATCAACCAGGGCGCCAGCACGACCGCGACGAAGAATGAGAACAGCATCGCGGCCGATGCATTGGCTGGAATCGGCGCCATGTAGGGACCCATCAGGCCCGACACGAACATCATGGGCAGGAGGGCCACGACGACCGTCAGGGTCGCGACGATGGTAGGGTTGCCGACTTCGGCGACGGCCTCAATGGCTGCCTCGATGCGCGTGCGCCCGTCCCCCATCGCCCAGTGTCGCGCGATGTTCTCGATCATGACGATGGCGTCGTCGACCAGGATGCCGATCGAGAAGATCAGCGCGAACAGGCTGACCCGGTTGATCGTGTAGCCCATCATCTCCGAGGCGAAGAGCGTCAGCATGATGGTCGTCGGGATGACGAAGGCTGTGACCAGCGCTTCGCGCACGCCGATGGCCAAGGCGATCAGGATGACGATCGAAACCGTCGCAAGCCCGAGATGGAGCAGAAGCTCGTTAGCTTTCTCGTTCGCCGTTTCGCCATAATTCCGCGTGATCGCCGCGTCGACGCCATGCGGCACAAGGCGCCCTTCCAGCTGATGCAGGCGGGCTTCGATCGCTTGTGACACGACGACCGCGTTGGCGCCATTTCGCTTAGCGATGGCGAGGGTGACGGCTGGCGCCATGCGCGTCGTAGTGCCGTCATGGGTGAACCTCCAGGCCCTGGCCTGGTCCTCCCGCGCGCCAAGAGTGACGTCTGCCACGTCCCGCAGATAGACAGGGTGTCCGTCTGCGCTTCTGAGAGACAGGAGGCCGATGGAAGCGGGATCATCGAGCGTTTTGCCGACAATCGTTGCGGTCGTCTGGTCACGAGCGTGCAGGTCGCCGGCCGGAAAGCTCGCGTTGGCGGCCCGGACGGTGGAGATCAACGTGCTCAGCGGCACGTTGTAAAGCTGGAGGCGGCCGGGGTCCGGCGCGATGCGGATTTCCTGCGGCCGTCCGCCGGCGATGAAGGTCAGCCCGACATCGGGCACTTTCATCAGCTCGGCCTGGAGCTCATCGGCGCCCTTGTAGAGCGCCTGATCGTTCCAGCGATCGGCCGCCTCCGCCTTTGGCGACAGCGTAACGACGACGATGGGCACATCGCTGATGCCGCGCGCGACGATCAAAGGCTCGGGTATGCCGATGGGGATCCGGTTGTAGTCTGCCCGGATCCTTTCGTGGACGCGCAGGATGGCCTTGTCAGGATCGGTCCCGACCTTGAAACGCGCTGTCACCAGCACGGCGTCGTCCTGGGTCTGGCTGTAGACATGTTCGACGCCGTCGATCGCCTTGACGATCGTCTCCAAAGGCTTGGTGACAAGTTCTGCGGCGTCAGGGGCAAGCAGGCCATCGGCCTTGACCTGGATATCGACGAGAGGAACGCTGATCTGCGGTTCTTCCTCGCGCGGAATTGTGAAGACGGCGAGCAGCCCAAGCGCGAGCGCCGTCAGCAGGAAGAGCGGCGTCAGCGGCGACCGGATCGTTGCGCGCGTGATCGAGCCGGAGATGCCGAGCTTCATCAGCCGTGCTCCGCCAGCAGGATCACGTCGCCGGAACGGAGGCCTGTCAGGACCTCGACGCCATCCGGCATGGTTGAGAGGGGCGTCGCGAGGCCGCGCTGGATCGGCGCATCAATCGCTGCGCCAGCGCGAGAGAGCCGCACATAATCGGCCCCGTAACGCGTATCGATGTAGCGCGAGGGGATAATGATGGCGCGGCGTTCACCGACCGGCACCAGCACGCGCACGCGGGCGCCGATGAAGCTGGCGTCCAGCCCGGGCGCGTCAAGATCGGCCGTAACGCGCCCATTGCTGACCGCGGGATAGACCTGCCGCACCTTGGCCGCCTGCGGCGCAGCGTCACGGCGATCGGCCACGAGCGTGATCGCAGCGCCGGTCGTCAGCACGCGCGCTTCCGCTTCCGGCAACTCGATCCGGAGCACTTGGGCGCCCGTCGAGATCACCACAATCAGATCTCCGGCCATGACGGCCGAACCTTGCGGCACACTGGCCCGGGTTACCTTGCCGTCGGCCGGAGCGCGGACCTCGCCCTGCTGTTGCAAAGCGCGGGCAGCTTCAGCCTGGGCCCTGGCAGCGCGCAGACCGGCCGCGGTCGTCTGCGCTTGCGCCCGGGCGCTCTCGACCGCGGCCTGTGATATCGCCTGCTGCGAAAACAGCTTCTCTGCACGCAAGAGATCACGGCCGGCCTGCTCGGACGACGCCCGAGCCGCCGCCTCCGCCGCAACGGCCGCCTTGGCTTCGAGCGCGATACGATCGTCAGAGACGACGGCGACAAGCTGGTTGCGCTTGACGACATCCCCTTCGCGCACGAGCAGCTGCGTCAGCTTGCCGCCGATACGAGCGCGCCCATCGCCAGAGTCTCGGTTGGTGATGATGGCGGAAACCGCCCTGTAGTCGGGAACCAGTTGCTCCTCGACCGTCAGGGGATTGGCCTGAGACGCCGCCGCTGGCGCTGGTCCGGCGGACTTCGCATCGCTGCAGGCAGCCAGCCACGCCAGCCCCGCGGCAACGATCAACCCCATTCGTGTCCCGAACGCCTTCATGTCTTCGGTCTGTCCTTCAAGCCCGACCGGGCGCAACGGGGAAACCCGCCGCCTTCCAGGCCTGGATGCCGCCGGCCATCTGCGACCGGACGGCAATACCCGCCCTTCGGCAGGCGTCAAACGCCGTCTGCGAACGCTTGCCCGAGCCGCAGTGCAAGACGATCGGCCCGCCTGCCCGCGGGAGCGCCGCAGCGTCGAACTGCGACAGCGGGTGCAGCAAGGCGCCTTCGATGCATTCTTCCGCGTGCTCGTTCCGTTCCCTCACGTCAACCAGCACGACGTCCCCCCGTTTCATCGCGGCATTGATTTGCAAAGGCGTTTCAGTGGGCGCCGGTTTCGATCCGAACACGTAGATCTCCTTATCTTCACACCTTCGTCGAGCGCCGACTTGATCCGGCTCAATCTGCTCCGGCCCTCTTTTTGAAACGATCCCGCCCTGGAAGCTGCGCTAATCGGCCGTCGAAAGGCCCGCTTTGCGCAAGCACTTCGTCTTCTTACTTGCGTATATGCGGATGTTCGCATATATAGTCAAGCAGGAAGATGGTTGGGTGGGCGGCTTGGACCGTCGAGAGCGGGGAAACGCATATGGCGCATGTCGTAGTTCTGGGAGCCGGCCTCAGCGGAACGATTGCGGCCTACGAAATCAAGCAAAAGCTCCGTCGCGAGGACACGCTGACGGTGATTTCGAAGGGCGACACCTATCATTTCGTACCGTCGAACCCTTGGGTTGCCGTCAACTGGCGGGACCGGGCGGCGATCGAAGTGAAGCTTCCCGCCGTCATGAAGCGCAAAGGCATCGGCTTCACGCCGGTCGGCGCCAAGCGGGTTCACCCGGCCGAGAATCGGGTCGAACTGGAGGATGGTCAGTCGATGTCCTACGACTATCTCGTCATTGCGACAGGACCCGACCTTGCCTTCGACGAAATCGAAGGGCTAGGACCCAATGCCGCGACGCAATCCATCTGTCATGTCGACCATGCGGAGAACGCCGCCAAGGCGTTCGAGGCGCTGTGCGCCAAGCCAGGACCGATCGTCGTCGGCGCTGTGCAGGGCGCCTCATGTTTCGGTCCTGCCTACGAGTTTGCCATGATCCTCGACACCGAGCTGCGCAAGCGCCGCGTGCGCGACCGGGTCCCGATGACCTTTGTCACCTCCGAACCCTATATCGGCCATCTCGGCCTTGATGGCGTCGGCGACACCAAGGGCTTGCTCGAAAGCGAGATGCGCAACCGCCACATCAAGTGGATCACCAACGCTAAGGTCGCCAAGGTCGACCCCGGCCTGATGCATGTCGAGGAAATTGCCGAGGACGGAACGCTCAAGGCTAGCCATGACCTGCCCTTCGTCTTCGCGATGATGTTGCCGGCCTTCCGCGGCGTGACCGCAATCCGTGGCCTCGAGGGCCTCACCAATCCGCGCGGCTTTGTGCTGATCGACAAGCACCAGCGCAGCCCGACCTTTCCCAACATCTTCGCCATCGGCGTCACGGTCGCCATTCCACCGACCGGCAAGACGCCCGTGCCCGTCGGCGTGCCCAAGACCGGCTTTATGATCGAATCCATGGTCACCGCGACAGCCCACAATATCGGGGCACTGCTGCGCGGCGAACCTGCTGACAAGGAAGCCACCTGGAACGCGGTCTGTCTCGCCGATTTTGGCGATGGCGGCGTCGCCTTTGTCGCCCAGCCTCAGATCCCGCCACGCAACGTCAATTGGGCGGCCGAGGGCAAATGGGTTCACATGGCCAAGGTGGGTTTCGAAAAATACTTCATCGGCAAGATCCGCAAGGGCGAGAGTGAGCCCTTCTTCGAAGGGCTGGTGATGGACATGCTCGGCATTCACAAGCTCAAGGACTGAGGAGGCGCGCATGATCGCACAAGCTGTCTGCCCTCACTGCGGCGCGACCAACAGGATCGCCGCCGGACACGCAGCGTCAGCCGCCAAATGCGGTCGCTGCGCCGGAGCGCTGATGCTGGCCGAGCCGGTCGAGGTCAATGATGCGGCGCTTGCCGGGCACCTCAAGAACACGGAAGGCCTGGTCCTGCTCGACGTTTGGGCCCCCTGGTGCGGCCCGTGCCGCGCCATGGCCCCGCAGTTTGCAGCGGCCGCCCATGCGCTTGCTGGTCAAGCGCGATTGCTCAAGCTGAACGCCGAGACGAGCCAGACCGTCCGTCATCTCGGCGTCTCGGGCATCCCCGCCCTGCTGCTGTTCCGCGACGGCCGAGTGATCGATCGCAAGGCCGGACTGTCGACGTCGGATGCGCTGGTCGAATGGGTGCGAACCAATTCAGCCGTACCGGTCTCAGCCAAGATCTAGGAGAAAATCATGACGCTCGATCGCGCGGTTCTGGCGTTTGCTGGTCTGGTTGTGTTGAGCAGCCTCGCCCTCGCCTGGCTTGTCAGCCCCTACTGGCTGGCGCTGACGGCCTTCGCCGGGGCCAACATGCTGCAGGCCTCGTTCACCGGCTTCTGTCCCGCGGCGATGGTTTTCAAGCGCCTTGGCGTAAAGACCGGAACGGCGTTCCGCTAGGCGTTAGTGACCGCCATAGAGTTCGCAGAGCACGCCAATCAGCCGCTCCGCGATCGGGTCGCACAAGCGGTAGTAAATCGTCTGCGCCTCACGACGTGTCGCCACCAGACCTTCGGCGCGCATCTTGGCCAGGTGCTGCGACAAGGCGGACTGCGTCAGGTTCACATGCTCGCCCAGTTGGGACACGGACATCTCTCCGCCACTGAGGCGACAGAGCACCGTCAGGCGCTGATCGTTGGCGAGAAGCTTGAGCAGTTGCGCCGCCTCTGCCGCTCTGGACTCGAGCTTGCGAACCGCACGCGCGGCCAACGAGGTCTGCTTGCGACGGGCGGTGGTCAAAACTGTCTCCTCATTATGCCTTTCTAATTTAGCAAAAACTGTATCAGCAGCAAGGCGCGGATCTGAGCGCGCTCAGCGCCGAGCGCATCCGCGAGCACTTCGCCTCGAGCACTTCGCCTATGGCTACCTGCGTCTCCTGACCACCGCCGACATCGGCGGCGCAGTGACCCTTGGGCACGCGCCCGGCGTCACACCCTGAGCTGTCCGGCAGGACGGCGCATTGCCGCGCGATACGACAAGCTCGCTTGCGCCTGCCTCGGCTCGGTCTGCCTTGTCGCCACCCTCGTCAGGCGGCTCTCGTCAGCCCGCTCCCTAGTTCCGGAACAGAGCCGCCGTCGACGGGTCTTTTGGCAGATTGCGGTATTGGCGCAACTCATTGCGACCAACCACCATGTGATGGACTTCGTCGGGACCATCCGCAATCCGGAGGGTCCGGGTCTGCGTGTACATGTGGGCCAGCGGCGTTTTTTGGCTGACGCCCAGCGCCCCGTGCATCTGGATGGCTTCGTCGATAATCTCGCAGACCCGCTCTGGGATCATGGCTTTGACCATGTGAATCCAGATGCGCGCTTCCTGATTGCCAAGGACATCCATTGCCTTGGCGGCCTTGAGCACCATCAGGCGCATGGCTTCAATGTCGATGCGAGCGCGCGAAATGATCTCGAGGTTTCCGCCGAGCTGGGCCAGAGGTTGACCGAAAGCTTCGCGGCTCAGGCCGCGGGTTACCAACAGCCCCAGCGCCTTCTCGGCCTGGCCAATGGCGCGCATACAGTGGTGGATCCGTCCCGGGCCCAGCCGGAGCTGCGAGATTTCAAAGCCGCGGCCCTCGCCAAGCAGCATATTCGAGACTGGCACCCGCACATTGTCGAAGATGATGTGCATGTGCCCGTGTGGCGCATCGGGGTCGCCGAAGACGTGCATGGGTCCGACGATCTTCACGCCAGGCGCGTCCGTCGGCACGAGGATCTGTGACTGGCGCTGGTTTGGCGGGCCGTCCAGCGAAGTCTGGACCATCGTGATCATGATCTTGCAACGCGGATCGCCAGCGCCGGAGATGTAGTGTTTCTCCCCGTTGATCACGTACTCGTCCGCCTCCCGTACGGCGCGGGTGTTGACGTTTCGGGCGTCAGAGGAGGCGGATTCGACTTCGGTCATCGCGAACGCCGAGCGGATCTTGCCTTCGAGCAGCGGCTTCAGCCACTTCTCCTTCTGCGCCGGAGTTCCGACCCGTTCGAGGACTTCCATATTGCCGGTGTCGGGGGCAGCGCAATTCATGGTCTCTGAGGCCATGCGGTTCTTGCCCAACTCGACGGCGATATAGGCATAATCGAGGTTCGACAGACCCTCGCCCGTCTCGGCGTTCGGCAGAAAGAAGTTCCACAAGCCTTCGGCCTTGGCTTTGTCCTTCGCTTTTTCGAGGCATTCGAGCTGGCCGGGCGCATAAGCCCAGATATCGGCCCTGCCCCTGCCGAGACGTTCGAACTCTTCGCTCATCGGGTTCACGGTCTCGCGGATGAACCGCTTGACGTGCTCCAGCAACGGCAGCGCCTTGGCCGACATCCGCAGGTCGTTCAAATCATCCTGCGGGTTCAGGTTGAAGGACGTGTGCGCCCCTGTTTGAACGTCGCTCATGTCGCTGTCTTTCTCTCGTCGCCGCTGGCCAGGCCTGGGATGCTTTGAAGGCCCACGTCTTGGCGGGCCCCACGATGGCAAACATGAGATAGCCCGAGGGATGGTTGCGGTTCAAGATGCGAGTTGGTTGACCCTGCGGGGGGGCGCGGTAACGGGATCACGCGAGCGTCCGCCGCTGGGCGGGCCAGCCGCGAAAAACTGCTGAAATGGCCGCTTTCAGCCCAGGTGTTGGCCGGCGGCGCAAGGGTTACGGTCAAGGCAAGAGCCTGACGGTCAGCGCCAACGTCGTGACCGAAGTCGTGCGCGGGATCTTTGATGGCCGCATGGGTCTCCCCCGAAGCAAGCGAGCAAACTCTGTCATTTGAATGGGGTCTGGCAAAGCGGGCCTACCTTTAGGATGGCAATCTCTTCTTGAATTGCGTTCGTCGGAAGCCGCGCCAATCCACCCAGGATCATTCAGAGGGTCCCTCTTCCGGTCGGAGGTGTCATCCAGCCGGGGGAGGAACTTCTAGGAGTGGACCCCTGGCGCCGCGCCGTCTCCGCGGAAGCGTGTTTGGCTGCGGCGCGTTTGATTGCGCGCCGGGCCAGGCGCGTCAGTCAGGGACTTCCTGATGCAGCAGAGCGCTGCCTACATCGGCGGAAGATCAACGCCCCGCTCGCGGACGAGACCCGGAGCGAGGCGCCAAGACCATAACCGGCCCGCCATCGCCGCCTCGACCGCGCGTGCTTGGAACCGCCCAAGCGCTGGGCGCCACGGAAGGAGATGACCCGAATGCTCGCCAAGGATCAGAACAACCCTGCCCTGCGCAAGATCGAAGCGCCGTGCATAGACCCCTTCCACTCCGTTAGCGTTAAATGTGTGGATCGGTTTGCCGAGTTCCTGCGACAGTCGATCGCCAAGATCGCTAAGCTCGCGCTTTGCAAGACGAGGAAGAACGCGTGGATCGAGCACACTGGTGCGCGCATCCATCCAGCCTTGTTCGATCAGGAACAATCTCCGCTGCTTGAGCGCTGAGCCTAGCTCACGTGCAAAAGCGCTCTCGCCCGAGGCCGGGGCGGCCTCGCGCGCGAGGACGCGGTCGAGATGGGTAAGCCCTCGGGCTTCGACCTGCTCTGTGAGCGGCCAGTAACTCGCAACCTGCGCCGACACCGGATAGCGCTGGGCAATGTGCTTTTCGTGAGCGTCCGCCTGCTCATCGGAAGCGGGCAACCCTCGAGCTTTTGGTTCGAACGTGACGATCGCGCCCAGCGCCACGTCAGCGAGACGCGCAAGATCGTTTACCGCCTTGAACCGCGCATAGCGCTGCATGCCGTGACCGGTCTCGATCACGGCCACGAATTCGTCGGAGAATTCATCCGGCCGGCCGGCATAAACCAGCTTACCGGTCTCGGGGCGCGTGCGATCCGCCTCGAGGAGAAGCATCCGCTCGCCATGCTTGGCCGCCACAAGACGCTCAATCGCCTCGAGCGCCGCCATTGCTTTCAGCTTCGATGGCATATCGTCATCGAGCCGCCAGCCGCCTTCCCTGGTCCGTTCAGCAAGGCCCCATCCAGAGAGCCGCTCCAGCCGAGCGGCAAGGTCCGCACGCTCCGGCCAGACAACGCCACCCGAGTTGAGTTGCGCTTTGCGAAGCAGCTCGCCATCGCGCGCGGTTAAGTCCATGGTGGCAAGCTCGCGAGCGCGCTCGGCGACCAGGTCAGCATCGAGGCGCGGCCCCAGGACACGCGTTGCGATATCTTGAGCGAGTCTGCGAATACCCGAGGTGAGCCACCTCGGCGGGATCACGAGAACGGCGCCGTCAGCGCGTCGACCCCTGATCAGGACGTGGGTATGAGGATTGTCGGTGTCGGAGTGGTTGACTGCGAGCCAGTCGAGCTTAATGCCCAGCCTCACCTCAAGTCCGGCCATGACCTCACGAATGAACGGTTTGAGATCGCCAAGCGCCTCGCCATCTTCGGCGCTGACGATCATCCGGATGTGATGGGCGTCCTCGGTCCAGCCAGCGGTGATGGATCTGGCGTCCGGTTCAACCCAAGACCCGTCGTAGAAGGGATAGCGCGCTTGTCCGAACTCTTCCTCGCGAGTGAGAAAATCGACCTCGCGGCCGGCTGCCTGAGAGGGGCCGTCGCCGGTTTGGTCCTGACCCCGAGCTGGCCCTTTGCCTTCGCGGGCGAGATAAGTGATGTGCGCCCGAAGCGGGGCGCCACGCGAGGATCCATGCGCCACAAAGTGCGTCTTCACGACGACGCGACGGTGAGCGACGGAAGTCGTCTTCGGCGCGCCATAGTGCGCCGTTGCGGGGCGCGCGCCTGCACCGCTGCGCGCCGCTCTTTGCCCTGAAGGTCCGCTTCCCTTAAGTCCGCTCCCTTTCCAGGTGCGTTTGGCGATGGCCGCGCGGATGGCGCGAAGCTCAGAGCTGCGCGTATCGCCAATCCTGCCGAGGCTGGGTTCGAAGTCGTTGTCGAACGTCGTCATGGGCGTGAGACTGACGCTCGGATTGGTCGCGTCCATAGCATGCAACCTTGCCATGAATCGCGGTTCCTGGAACAACGCTGGCGAGAAAGCGCGGCGCTTTATACCCTGCCTAGATCGGCGCTTAGCTCCCGAAGCGCGGTGAGTGTTTCACACTGCCTGAACCTTTGCCCATTTTTTAGGGCGGATCGGTCCGCGCTCATCGGCTCAAGTCCAAAACAATTGTCACCGCGAATGGCTCAGTAGAAGTCCACAACGGCAAAAGTTAGGGCGCAAGTTGTCTATTCGGATCGCGATCCGAATCTCTGAGAACTAATCAACCGACCAGGCAGGGTACCCGCCTCTTTCAGGATCGTCATGTGGTAGCGATTGCACATGGCCTCACCCTAGCTCGACGTGGCCTGCTGGAAAAGGCGACGTTTGCCTGCCAGCCCGGAATCGCGGCGCCTTTCGAGGAGTAGGCGTAGGCGGCGCTGGCAACAATCTCGGCCGCTCCAAGCACCATTCAACTACGCCTCCGCTCGTCGGTCGCGAGCAGGTGACGGCTGATCGGACCCATCTACCGAGCCGTCGACAGACAGACTGTCTCGGCATTCTGTCGGCATATCATCCCCCAAATTCACGATTCTTGAACCCACTGCTCCAGAACGGCACGCGGACTATCCGTCAATTGCCATTGCTGGACACGCACCGCACTAAGTGCGGCGCAGACGAAACCAAATTCTGTTTGACGCTCGCACCACCGCACTAAGTGCGGCGCCTCCTCGGCCAAATTCTTGCGGGACATGGCAAGCCAGGAGGACGAGCCGTGGACTGCCAGACCGCCAAACATGTCTTCAGACACAACCGGACTCGCCAATCGGCGGCGATCGTGTGCCTCACGGCCACAGGCGCCTTGATGGGCGCGGTTTCTCTGGCGCCCGCGCGACCTCAACTCCTCTGGAATTTCACCGCAAGCGTTCCACTGGGGCTTTACCGGATCAGCGCCACGCCGCCCCAACCAGGCGACCTTCTCGTGATCGATGCGCGAGGCTCTGCAGGATCAGCCCTGCTCAAGTCCGGCGCTCTCGCCAAAGGTCGGCTTCTCCTCAAGCCGCTGGCCGCGCGCGCGGGGGACACGGTCTGCCGGGAGAACCTTGCGGTGACCGTGAATGGTCAGCTCGCCGCCCTGGCCCGACCTCACACAAGCGATGACCGCGCGCTTCCTGTGTGGAGCGGATGCCGGCATCTTGCATCCAACCAGATCTTTCTCCTCTCCTCACATCCAGACTCATTCGACAGTCGATACTTCGGCCCGGTGAGCGGGCGCGACGTCGTCGGCGTCGCCCATCCGCTTATGACCTACCGCACATCTCCTGTGGAGGTGGAATGATGGGGGCCGGCCGGATCTATTGGGGTCAAATCACCACCGTGCTGGGTTGCATTCTCGCCGGCGCGGCGGGAGCGACGCAGTGGACGGCGCGCGTGCTGGGTTACCAGGCCGCGCTTGGCACCGCAGACGAATGGGTGTTTGGCCATCCACTCTATGCGCCCTGGAAATTCTTTCTCTGGTGGTTTCAGTTCGACGCCTATGCACGGTCCGTCTTCGAAACCGGCGCCCAGTTCTTTCTCGGCGGCAGTGCAGCGTCAATCATCTCCGCCCTCGCCTTCTCGCTCTGGCGGTCGCGCGAAGAGCGTCGGTCTCGAACCTATGGCAGCGCGCGTTGGGCTGACGCCCGAGATATCCGCCGACTGAAGCTGACGTCCGGCGATGGCGTCATCCTCGGGGCCTGGCGCGGCCGGCTCCTGCGCCATGACGGCGACGAGCACGTCCTCGTGGTGGCCCCGACGAACACCGGAAAGAGCGTCGGCATATCCCTGCCCACCGGCCTTGTCTGGCGACATTCATATATTGCTCTCGACTTGAAGGGCGAGAACTGGGCCGTCACCTCGGGACTTCGTTCGGCGTTCGGGCCTGTCTATCGCTTTGCGCCCTCCGAGCCAGACACACATCGATATAATCCGCTCACGCAGATAAGGCGCGGCGACGCCGAGGTTCGCGACGCGCAGATCCTGGCCGACATGCTGGTCGACCCGGAAGGCGCCCTTCGCGAACGCAGCCACTGGCAGCTCCGGGCATTTGAGCTTCTGGTCGCAGTGATGCTGTGGACGCTCTACGCTGAAGACAGCAAAACCTTCGCCCGGTTGGCCGAGCTCCTGGCCGACCCCAAGCGCCCCATCTCGGCGTTGCTGCGGGAGATGCTCGAACGCCCCATTAAAGACGGCGCGCCTCACCCCGTTGTGGCTGCGGGCGCCCGTCAGCTTCTCGACATGGCCGACGCCGAGCGCTCCGGCGTCGTTTCGACAGCGCTTGGCTGCCTTGCTCTTTACCGGGACCCCCTGCTCGCGCGCGCCACCGAGGCTTCAGACTTCGATCTCGAGGAGCTGATCTGCGGCGAGCGGCCGGTTTCGCTCTATCTTGTCGTCCCGCCTGAGGAGATCTCGCGTCTTAAGGCGCTGCTCCGTCTTATGCTCAACCAGATCCTCAAGCGCTTGACCGAGGTCGCTGCACTCAAGGCGGGCTCCACTCGCCGCGTCCTTCTCATGCTGGACGAGTTCCCTCAGCTCGGCCGTCTCGATTTCTTCGAGCACGCTCTTGCCTATATCCGGGGCTACGGGATCAAGGCCTGCCTGGTTGCTCAGTCGCTCAACCAGATCGCGCAGGCCTATGGCGAACACTCCTCAATCCTCGACAACGCCCATATCCGGGTTGCCTTCGCCTGCAATGACGAGCGCACCGCCAAGCGCATTTCCGACATGCTCGGCCAGACCACCGAGACGCGGAGCCAGATGAACTATGCAGGTTCACGCATGGCGCTCTGGCTTGGCCATACCTCCGTCTCGCGCCAGGACGTGTCGCGGCCCCTGCTCACGCCGGGCGAAGTCATGCAGCTTCCCTCTGGCGAGGCCCTGATCCTGGCAGGCGGATCACCGCCGATCCGTGCGGCCAAGCTGCGTTACTTTGAAGAGCCCGTCTTCAAGGCGCGGCTCCGCCCACCGGCGCCGCGAGCCCGACCCACGGGGCCCGGACGTCCCACGACATGGCAGAGCGTTGTCCCATCGCCGCAAGAGCCAGACCCGGGGCCGAAGCTCAGACCTGGCGCCACGTCCGCCCGATCGACCGCGCGGAAGGGACAACACCCGAACCAGCAGGCGTTCAACTTCTCCGCGCCGGCGACCGGCGTCGGGCCCGAGCTCGCAGGACCTGACTCAGGCAAATCACCGGAGCTCGCCATCGAGGTCGAAACATCCGCTGCAACCGAACCCGACCTCGAGCGCACCGTGTTTGGCTTCGAGGACGACGCATTCGCCCGTGGCGCGGGGAAGAGCTGACATGGCTCGCCAAAAAATCACGGCCTACATCACTCCGGTCCTGGCAGACGCTTTGAGGCGCGTCGCGCGCTTCCAGGACCAAAGCGTCTCCGACATCGTCCAGAGCGCAATCGCCACACTGGCGGATAGCGGATCGACCAACACCGAGCGCGCAACCGTCTTGATCAGGCTCGACCAGATCAGCCGGCGCCTCGCGACCCTCCAAAGCAGTCAGGCGACGCTGCTCGAGCTGATCGCCCGGCTGGGCCCTAATCGACCCAATCCGACCTGCGTCAAGACGTCGGAAGAGGCGGCGCCAGAATGAACGCCAGCGCCCGCTTCGGAGATCCCACCCGCGGCCTGGCCATGCTCGGTACAGCGCTTGGACCAGCGGTCAGCGCCATTTTGGAGGCGCCGGAAACCATCGAGGTGATCGCAAACCCGGATGGGTGCATCTGGGTGGAGCGCAGCGGGTTCGGCCGGGCGCCCACCGGGTTAAGGCTCGAGCCTCAAGAGGTCGAGCGCGTGATCCGCCTGGTCGCCACCCTGACGGGCGCCGAGGCGACGCGCCTCAAACCGATCATATCGGCCGAGCTGCCGCCGCGCGGAGAACGCTTCGAAGGTATCCTGCCTCCGGTGGTGCGGGCGCCCTGTTTCGTGATCCGCCGGCCCGCCAGCCGGATCTACACGCTTGCCGACTATGAGGCGGCAGGGGTTATCACGGCCGCCCATCGGGCCGAGCTCTGCGAGGCGATCGCGGCCCGCGCCAACATTGTGGTCGCTGGCGGAACCGGATCGGGCAAGACGACGCTCGCCAACGCCCTGCTCGCAGAGATCGCCACCCGCAACGAGCGGGTCGTCATTCTCGAAGACACGCGCGAACTGCAATGCGCCGCAGAAGATGTCGTCGCGCTTCGGACCCAGTCAGGATCGGTCACGCTCTCTGACCTTGTCCGGTCAACTCTGAGGCTCCGACCCGACAGGATCATTGTCGGCGAGGTGCGTGGGCGCGAGGCGCTCGATCTTCTGAAAGCCTGGAACACCGGCCACCCGGGCGGCATCACCACCCTTCACGCCAACTCTGCGTCGGCAGCCCTTTCCCGCCTCGAACAGTTGGCGATGGAGGCCTGCGAGACGCCGCCAACCGCCCTGATCGCAGAAGCAATCGATCTCATCGTCTTCATCGAGCGCGGCGGTCCTGGAGGCCGGACCGTCTCCGAGATCCTGGCGCTGAAGCGGCGAGGCGCGACGAAACTGATTTCGACCCCGAACTCGACCCCAAACCCGGCGCGAGGGCCTCGCGCACATCGTACCTCCATTGGAGCCCTCAAGTGATCATCAACCAACCCAAGCGCGGCTGGGCCCGCAGTCTTTCACTCGTGATCCTCAGCGTGACTGTTGCGGGCGCTGCGCAGGCGGCGACGACGGGCGCTGCCGGCGGCATGCCATGGGAAGCCCCGCTGCAGCAGGTCGCTGACTCTGTGACGGGCCCGGTCGCCCGGATCATCTCGATCCTGATCATCGTGGCGACCGGCATGACGTTGGCGTTTGGCGATGTCGGCCAGGGCTTCAAGAAGCTGCTGCAGATCCTGTTCGGTCTCGCAATCGCCTTTGCGGCGGCAAGTTTCTTCCTGCCGCTGGTCGGCGGCGGCGGCGCTCTCGTCCCATAGGAGGCGTTCCAAAGGAGGCGACCTGATGCGCGACCCTCGAGACGTTCCAGGATACCTTGCCCCTGTCCGGCAGGCCTTGACCCAGCCCATTCTCATGGGCGGCGCGCCGCGGCCTTACGCAATCCTCAACGGCACGCTGGCGGCGGTGATCGCCTTCGCCGGCGCGCCGGTTGTCGGCCTGATCCTGGGCGGCCTCGGCCACGTCGTCGGGGTTTTTCTTGCTCGCAAGGACCCAGACATCATCGAGGTGCTGAAACGCGCCATGCGCCTTCCCAACCGTCTCGAGGAATGACCGCCCGCAGCTTTTGGCCGGGACATAAAGGACGCTTAGACATGATCAGCTTCAAGCCCTACCGCCACGCGCCGAGCCGCCTTGAGGATTTCCTCCCCTGGGGGCTCCTCGTCGGCCCTGGCATCATTCTCAACAAGGACGGCTCCTTCCAGAAAACAGCCCGGTTCCGAGGACCCGACGTCCGGTCGGCAACGCCAGACGAGCTGGTCTCGTTTGCGGCGCGCGCCAACAACGTGTTCAAGCGGCTCGGCAGCGGCTGGGCGATCTATGTCGAGGCGGACCGACGCGAGCTCACCGACTATCCGGACGGTGATTTTTCCGACGACCTCTCCCGGCTGATCGATGCTGAGCGCGCCGCGGCATTCGAACAGACGGGCGCCCAGTTCGAAACCATTCACCACCTCACTTTGCAATGGACACCCGCGCCGGATTCCAACCGCAAGGCGTCGGCCTTCTTCTTCGGAAGCGACGCCGACCATGAGCCAGATGCCCGCCCGGCCCGAGCGGCGCTGCCCGGCGTCAGGACCAGACCATCAAAAGCCAACGCGTCCATCTCGCTCGATCATCAGGTCGCAAGTGAGGCGCTTGGGGAATTCAAGCGCTCCTGCGCCCATGCCTTCGGGCTGTTCGCAGGCATCGTCGCCGACTTTCACCTGCTCGATGACAACGAGACGCTCTCCTACCTCAAGCGGGTCATCAGCCCGCGCCCTACCCATGTCCGCGCGCCAGCCGCCGGCGCCTTCCTCGACGGGTTTTTGTGCGATGCGCCGCTTCTGGGCGGGACGACGCCGATGCTGGGCGACCAGCATCTCCGGGTGCTCACCGTCAAAGGCTTCCCACCTTTTACTTCGCCGGGCGTGCTCGACGATCTCAATGCGCTTGGCATGACCTTTCGGTGGATGACGCGCCATCTCTGCCTCGACCGCACCGAGGCGGAAAAAGAGCTGACCAAATGGCGACGGCTCTGGTTCTCCAAACACAAGTCGTTGGGCGCCTTGATCAAGGAGATGATGACCAGGGAGGCAGCGACCTTCTCCAACCCCGACGCCATCGCCAAGACCAACGAGGTTGATGCGGCCCTCGAAGAGCTGGGGTCTGAAGCAGTCGGTTTTGGTTATCTGACTTCAACGCTGGTTGTCTTGGCACGGTCAGCGCGTGAGGCCGACGAGAAACTCCGCCTTGCCGACCAGATCATTTCCTCACGAGGCTTTGTCGCGGTTCCCGAAACACTCAATGCCGTCGAGGCCTGGCTCTCCAGCCTGCCCGGCCACGCCTGGGCCAATGTCCGCCATCCCCTCGTCTCGACCCTCAACTTCAGCCACATCGCCCCGCTTAGCACCGCCTGGGCCGGCGATGACTGGAACCGGCATCTCAACGCCCCGCCCCTGGCGCTCGCGCAAACCGATGGGTCGACGCCCTTTCGGCTGGACCTTCATGTCGGGGATGTTGGCCATACGCTGGTGATCGGACCGACCGGCGCGGGCAAGTCGGTCCTTCTCGCCTTTCTGGCGCTGCAATGGCGACGCTATGCCGGCGCGCAGGTCTTTGTGTTCGACAAGGGGGGCTCGGCGCGTGCAGCCGTGCTCGGCCTTGGCGGGACCGCGCTCGACCTTGGATCGGAGGGCGTTCCTGCTTTCCAGCCACTGGCGCGGATCGATACGTCCCAAGGCCTTTCAGCGGCGCTCGATTGGGTGATGGGCCTCGTCGTTCAGGAGGGCGTCTTAGAGACGCCTGACCTCAAACAGCGCATCTGGACCGCGCTCCAAAGCCTTAGCTCCGCGCCGGTCGAACAACGTCACCTCACCGGCCTCCGCCTGCTGGTCCAGGACGCCGGCCTCCAGGCAACTCTCCTCCCTTACACGCAGGATGGGGCTTATGGCGCGATCTTCGATGGCGCTGTTGATCGACTGAGCCTCCCAGACATCGCGCTGTTCGAGATGGAAGAGATCATGTCGCGGCCAAAGGCGGCCGGGCCGGCCCTGCTTCACCTCTTTGACCGGCTGGAGGAACGATTTACCGGACGGCCAACCCTGCTCATTCTCGACGAAGCCTGGCTCTTTCTCGATGCGCCGCTCTTTGCGGCCCGGATCCGTGAATGGCTCAAGACGCTGCGCAAGAAAAATGTCGCGGTCCTGTTTGCAACCCAATCTCTCGCCGATATCGCTCATTCGGCGATCGCCCCGACACTGATCGAATCCTGCCCGACGCGTATTTACCTTCCCAATGAGCGCGCCTTCGAACCGCAACAGCGCGTCGCCTACGAGCGGTTCGGGCTCAATCAGACCGAGATCGGACTGATCGCCACCGCTCAGCGCAAGCGGGACTATTACTACGTCAGTCCAAAGGGCCGGCGCGTGTTCGACCTCTCGCTCGGCCCCGTCGCCCTCGCCTTTTGCGCCGCATCCGATCCAGCCGCACGCGAACTCGTATGCCGCCTCGAAACCGAGGCAGCCACCGAGCCCTTCTGGCGTCGCCTGCTTCGCGCCCGGCGGCTCGCTTGGGTTCTTGACGCCCTCGATGAGCCCGGCGTCGGCCCGTCTTCTCCCGCCCGCATCCCCCAATCCGTCGAATAGCTAAATTCAGGAGATCCTGCATGCCCCGCCACTTGTCATCCATTCCCGCCCTGCTCTCTAGCATCAGCCTCGCTCTCTTCACGCTGTCGCTGCCGGCGTCAGCCCAGCTCCTCACCTTCGATCCGGTCAACCTGATCGAGAACGCGCTCACGGCGGCGCGCGAACTGGAGCAGATCGCCAACCAGATCAAGAGCCTCGAGAACGAAGCAAAAAACCTCGCCAGCCTGGGTCAGAGTTTTACGCCGGACTTTCTGGGCGAGCTTCGTAAGATGGATAGTCTGATCGATGAAGCTGCAGGCGTCGCACTCAAGGTCCAGGGCACACGCGATGCCTTGCAATCCCTCTACACGGGCGATTATGCCGGGACAACGACAGCTTTCCGCGCGCAGGCCGCACAACGCCAGATCGCCAATGCCCGCGAGGCGCTTCGGACCTCGCTCCTCCTCCAGGCAGAGGCGGTCGAACAGGCTCGCAGCGATGAGAGCTCGCTGCAGAAACTCTCGACTGCCAGTTCAAACGCCAGCGGCGCCCTCGCGGTCGCCCAGACGACAAATGAGTATCTCGCCTTCACCGCTGAACAAAACATACGCCTGCAACAGATCCTTGTCGCCCAGTCGCGAGCAGAGGCGCTGGAGCAGGAGCGCGCCCTTGAGGCTCGCGCACAGGCGCAGGCCGAGCACGCGCATTTCTTTGGCGCGGCAACCAGCGCCTACGCCGGCGCAAAACCCTGGCAGTGACCGGCTGGGGTTAGCGGGAGGCCTGCCATGAATGATTTTTCAGCGGTCGACGGATTTCTCGACACGTTCATCCGCTACATCGATAGCGGCTTCGGCCTGGTATCTGGCGATGTCGCTTCGCTTGCCGCCATCCTGATCACCATCGACGTGACGCTGGCTGCCCTCTTCTGGGCGTGGGGCGGTGCTGACATCGTCCAGAGCCTGGTCAAGAAGACGCTTTATGTCGGCGCCTTCGCCTATCTCTTCGGTAATTTCGCGCGGCTTGCCGGGATAATCTTCGACAGCTTTGCCCGGCTGGGCCTTGAAGCCTCTGCGGCAAGCCTTAGCCCCGCCGACCTGCTCAAGCCCGGCATGGTCGCCGCCGAAGGCCTGGCTTCTTCAAAGCCGATCTTTGACCATGTCGGCAAGCTGGCGCCCGGCCCCGTCGAGTTCTTTGCCGCCATGCCCGAGATTGTGCTCCTGACCCTGGGCGGGATCATCGTCATCGGCGCTTTTTTCGTCCTCTCGATCCAGCTCTTCGTGCTGGTGGTCGAGTTCAAGATCACGACGCTGGCGGGCTTTGTGCTGGTGCCGTTTGCCTTCTGGAAGCAGACAACCTTCCTGGCTGAACGGGTGCTGGGCAACGTCATCGCATCGGGCGTCAAGGTGCTGGTGATCGCAGTGGTCATCGGCATCGGCTCGACACTATTCGCAACGCTGCGGACGACCCTCAACCCTGACGACATGACCATCGCGCAGGCCTTCGCCGTGGTTTTGGGCTCGCTGACCCTGATGGGTCTTGCGATCTTCTGTCCCCGGATTGCCGCCGGTCTCATCTCCGGCGCCCCTCAGCTCTCGGCTGGCGCCGCGATCGGTACGGCGATCGGCGTTGGCGCGGCTGGCTTTGCCGCGGGTGGCGCGATCGCCCAAGGCGCCCGAACGGCTGGGGCCCTGGGCGCGGCTGCGGTCGGCGGCGCAGCAAGTGCTTCAGGCGGTCTGGCTGCAGCCGCGCGCGTCGGCGCGCTGCGGACTGGATTGACCAGCCCGGTAGCCGCCCCTCTCAACGCCGCCATCGGCCTTAGCGCAGCGGCGATCGGCGGCGTCCGTCAGAGCGCCGATCACATAGCGGATCATTTCCGCAGCCGCAGTGCAGCCGGCGCCCGCGCAGTCGCCGGCGCGTCAGGCGGTGCGACTTTCAGCGCTGCTCCGTCGGATAGCTCATCCGGGCCCTCCGATCAGGCCGGCATCATGAAGCGGTTCCGGCGCGGCCAGTCGGTTCGCGAAGGCTTGCTCATCGCCGTCCATACGATCGGTCAGGGCGATGGCGGCGGCGGCTCTGAAGGCCCCGATCTCAAACAGAAGGAGTGATGATCCATGTTCGCAACTTCCCGTTCCTCACGCATGGGCGCGACGCCTGAGCCCGACACACCCTACCGCAAGGCCCAGCAGCTCTGGGACAACCGGATCGGCGCAGCCGCCGAACAAGCGCGGACCTGGCGAACCACGGCATTCGTCTCACTGGCCCTGACCGGCGCGCTTGCCGCCGCGGTCACCGTCCTAGCCATGCGGCCAGCCGCCGTCCCGTTCGTCATCGAGGCCAATCAGAGCGGCGAAGCGAGGCTCGTCGGCCCCGCAACATCGAGCTACGAGCCGAGCGACGCCCAGATGGCCTGGCAGCTTGCCCGGTTCGTCGAGATGGTGCGAAGCCTGCCATCCGACCCCATCATCGTGCGCCAGAACTGGGTGCGCGCCTATGACTGGTCAACCCAGGCTGGCGCCCAGGCGCTGACAGCCATGGCGGCGGCAAACGACCCGTTCAAGAATGTCGGCAGGACAACCATCGCCGTCGAGGTTCTCTCGGTCGTCCGCGCCAGCCCGAGCAGTTTTCAACTGCGCTGGCGCGAGACCACCTATGCCTCCGGTGTCCTTACCCATGTCGAGCGGTTCACCGGCGTCGCCACCATCGTGCTCGATCCGCCTACCACCCCCGATCGGCTCAAGAAAAACCCGCTCGGCCTCTACGTTCATGCCTTCAGCTGGTCCCAGGATCTCCAACAATGACACAACTCAAAACATCGCTCGCCGCCATCCTGGCGCTGAGCACATTGGTCACGCCCGCCTTTGCTCAAAGCAGCAACCCGTCAAGCGATCTCATCGGCGGCGCCAACGCCGCTGCGCTCAGGGGCCCCAAGGACGCATCCCTCGTGGGGGCGCTCCATGAGTTCGCCTGGGAACGCGGCGCTCTTTACCTGATCCAGTCCTCGCCAGAACGGATTACCGACATCACGCTCGAGAGGGGCGAGACCCTGCTCTCGGTCTCTGCCGGCGACACCACACGCTGGATCGTCGGGGATGCTCGCTCTGGCCTCAGCCCGGCCGCCCAGGCCCACGTGCTGGTCAAGCCCAACGCCGCGGGGCTTGCGACCAACCTCGTCATCATGACCGATCGGCGCGTCTATCACATCGAGCTCAAAAGCATCGCAGGCGCCGCCATGGCGGCCGTCTCCTGGCGCTATCCTGCTGACATGGTTCTAACCAGCCAGCCTCCACCGGCATCGTTGCCGATCGAAAAGCCGTTCTCACCCGAAGCGGTCAATGTTCACTATCGGATCGACGGCGACCGGCCTGAGTGGCGACCGCTCGCCGCCTTCGACAACGGCCATCAGGTGTTTATCGAAATGCCGGCTGCCGTCGGACGGCTTGAAGCGCCGCCCCTGTTTGTCATCGGCGATGATGGCGCCGAGCTGGTCAATTATCGCGTCCAGGGCCGCTATTATGTCGTCGACCGCCTGTTTGCGAAAGCCGAGCTCCGCCTGGGCGCGTCCTGGAAACGAAAGGTCGTTCGCATCGCTCGCGTCGGTCCGATCGCCGCACTCACAGAGGATGCGCCCCATGGCTGAAGAGCTCAGCGATCGCGTTGAGGCCGGCAAGGCCAATGAGCCGCCACACCAACGAGGTGCGGATGATACCGCGCCGCCGCCTCTCCTCGCCATCCGTGTCCGGGGCGCCGCGCCTCGCGGCCTTAACAAGCCTGCGATCATCGCGGTTGCAGCCGGCGCACTGGGCGTCGTGCTGGTCCTCGCGAGCAGTGGTCTTTCAACCTCGAAGGCGAAGCGGCCCGCCGACGCCAAACCGATGATGGGCGATCCTGCTCGACCGGAAATGGCGCAGAGCATCATCCAGAAGCTTCCCGCTACTTACGACCAGGCGCCTGCCTTGCGAACGTCGGGATTGCCAGCGTCGGTTCCGATCCTCGGCCCACCGCTCCCCGGCGATATCGCGGCCTTCGCTCCAATCGCCATCGCCCAAAACCAGACGATTCATCCATCCGGCGGCGCTTCTTCTGAGTTAGGCACACCTACCACGCCCGGCACGTCGCGAGCTCCAGATGAAGCTCAGACCGCGCAACGCTCGGGGCTATTTTTCCAGCTGCGCGAGGCGCCAAGGGTGTCTGAGGCAAACGCGTCTCTCGCCGCGCCCACCCGAAGCCCGCTCGCTGCTATCGGGCCTGCGCCAGCATGGCCAGCGATCGATGCGGCGGATCGCTCGCTCCATACAGGGTCGGTCATCTCAGCAAGCCTTGTGACTGCGCTTAACTCCGAAGCGCCCGGCCCCGTCATCGCCCAGGTGACCCAACCGGTTTATGACAGCCTGACCGGCCACACCCTGCTCATCCCCCAGGCGGCAAAGTTGATCGGCGATTACAAGTCCACGGCCAGATATGGCCAGTCACGCATCGCCATCCTCTGGTCGCGACTGATCCTGCCCTCAGGCCAGGAGATCAAGCTCGACGAAGTTGCGCTTGATCCTGCCGGCGCGGCGGGTGCGCCAGGTCAGGTTGACAATCATTGGAGCGAGGTCTTCGGCGCTGCCGCCCTCGGATCGCTTATCAATGTTGGCGTTGCTACGACCGAGGATCGTCCATCGCTTGGCGTTAGTCTTGGCGGCGTCGGGTTCGCGTCGAACGAGGATCCGACCGACGCAGCGATCCGCGAAGGTGTTCAGCGTAGCGCGAG
>JANMWT010000260.1:0-4763 GCA_031394145.1 Alphaproteobacteria bacterium
TCGAACACTTGATCGAGCTGGCCACCGCCCTTCACGCCGGCGCGGGTTGTCCGCCCCTCGTAGAGGATCGGCAGCGTCGAGCCATCTTCCTCGGACTGTCGGATCGTGTAGCGGTCAATGAACTCGCCGAATATGTCGTGTGTCGGCTTCTTACCCGCCATGATGATCGGCGTGCCGGTGAAGCCGATCAGTACGCAATTCGGCAGCGCGGCCCTGAGGTTTGCATGCAGCGTGGTCGTGTGTGAGCGGTGCGCTTCATCCACCAAGACTAGGATGCTCTCGCTCTCATTGAGTAACGGGAACGTGCCATCCTTGCTGTCGACGACGTCTTCGCCGGCACCGGCTTCGCCAGCCTCGTCAGCATCGGTCGCCCCGCGATATTTCTGGATCATCGCGAAGACGAGATCCTTGCCGTCCCGCTTCAGCGTTTCCTGGAGCACCTCAGCGCTCGGTACGGTGCGAAGCCCCTCTTTCCGTGGCTTCACAACATTGAGCCGCTCTTCGGTAAGCTTGGCCGTGTTTCCCAATTGCTTCTGAAGGTCTCGACGGCCGGTGACGACGATTATCTTGAATGGTCTGAGCTGCGGATCAGAGCGCATCTTGCGGATCAGAAACACCATCGACAGGCTCTTGCCTGAGCCTTGGGTGTGCCAGACAATGCCGCCTCGGCGATCAAATTCGCGACCGACGTTGCGGGTCTTGCCGGTCTTGAGGCGATGGATCGCTTCCCGGACGGCGCGGAATTGCTGATAACGCGGTGCGACCTTGATGGTGCGCCCTTCGACCTGCATGAACAGGGTGAAGTGGCGCGCAATGTCGACCAAATGCTCGGGTCTTAGGGCACCCGCCACGAGCTTTTCCTGGCTCGACAGGTCTTGCTTGCCGAGCGCCTTGGCAACTTCGGAGATGGCCACAGGCGCCGTGTCTTTCCATTCCAAGTAGTGGATCGCTCGGCTCGTGAATGTGCCGAGCCGCGCCTCGTCAAAGCTGGTCGCGACAACCAGCTGGTTCGTCCAGAACAAGCGCTCGTTGCCTTCCTCGGCGGCGACCCAATCGCGTTGGTAGGCGTAGCGCTGCAGTTGGTCGACGGCCTTGGCGATCGGCTCATTGGTCGACGGCGACTTGCACTCGATGACGACGAGCGGAATACCGTTCACGAACAGCACGAGGTCGGGGCAGACGAACTTCTTAGCCTGACCGCCGGGCTCATCGACGCGGAACTGATTGATCACCCTGAAGACATTGTTCTTGGGCGTGGTCCAATCGATGAAGTGGGCGATCTGCTGGCGCCCTTGATCCCACCCATCGAGGCCGTCGACGGGGCACCCCTTGATCATCCTGTCGGTGGCGACCTGGTTGATCTCGAGCAGCTTGGTTTCGGAGACGCGTTCAAGGCTGGCCACGGCTTGCGCAACCCGGGCGTCATCGAGCCACGGCTGCCCATCCTTGAGATTGAGGCGGCGCAGGGCATCCTCAAGGTCTTTCTTGAGGAGTACGTCACGAAAGCTCGAACGAAAGGTCTTTAACGGATCGTCGACGTCACCGACGGTATGCGTCCAGCCCATGCCGACGAGCTGATCAACCAGTGGCTTCTCGACCAGCTCGTATTCAGGCCCGCTGCTCATTGTGCCGCCTCAAGTTCATCGCTCACCAGGATTTCGCGGTCGACGAACCGTTTGAAGCCGACCTGAGAGGCGAAGCATCGATAGCCGAGCCGGTTCGCGGTCTCCATCATCGCAGGGTCACCGTCGGCGATGAAGGCGACTTTCTGGCCCAGCCCCTCCTGGAGGCCATCAGGCCACGCTAGATCGAGAACAGCAACCGGCTCCTTGGTGTCGGGATCGGTCAGCTCGAACAGTTCGGTGCCGCCAGCGAGGCCTTGCTTCTTGACCCATGCGTTGAGGCGGGCACGTGCCCGTTCTTCTCCATCCGGCTCCGTGGTCTCGGCGTCGGACGCGGCGGCAATTGGCGCGGCGCGCGCTTGATCGAGGATCGCGGTGTCGCCGCGCAGCAGCTCGGCGAGGAAGGTGTTGGTCGCCTTCGCAAGCAACTCCTGCCGCGCGGCGAGGAAATCGCGGTAGCGGTCAACGCGCCAGAGCTGGGGATCTTCCGGAATCCATTGCGATGTGAGTGCGCCGGGATGCGCGGCCTCTACTCGCGGGAAATAGTCCTCCGGATGATCAGCCAGGATGTCGAGGTTGCTGTCCTTGGTCAGGAAGCAGAAGTTCGCCACGGCATTCACCTCGGGGCGTTGATAGCGCTGCGGTGCCTTATAGAGGAGCGACTTCGGGAAGATGTGGTGGACTTCTAGCTTGCTGCCCTTGCCGAGCATATTCGCCTTAAGCGGTAGGCCGAGACCCCAGTCCTTCGCTTCGCCGACACGAGTCAGCATGTAGAGCACGGGGTAGAAGCGAGCGCCGAGGCTCCAGCCGCCGAAATGACCAGGCTGCACCTTCAGGCCACCCTGGGCAAGGGCGAGTTGATGGATCAGCCGGTCGAGGCCGCCGTCAATTTTCTCTACCGCTTTCAAGTCCTGATCGATGAAGCTCTCGACCGAAGACGAGTAGCGGCCCCACATGCCGCACTGCACGAACCAGAACAGCAGCCGGTCGCGTTCCTTGGCGGGCAGCGTGCCGCCGACGCGGTCGAGATAGTGCGACATGACCGGCACAGCGAAACGGCCGAACAGCACGCGGTCATGATCGAGTCCGAGCCGACCGCCAATCATGTTGAGTGACGCGTTGATCGCCTTCACTGAGCGCTTCAGGCCGACCTGGACCTCGGCGGGGGCGGCGTCGTGCAGGTGCAGGAACTTGGCCTCGCCCTTGGTCACTGTGTTGACGTTTCGCAGCAGCCAATCGAGGTTGAAGTCGAAGCCCTGCTCCTTCCAGGACTTCAGGGATTTGCGCATCTCGGTGCGGGCGTCGGGCCAGTCGGCGCAGATCTTGGCGAGAGCCAGATCGCCTTTGGACAGTTTGGTGCCGCCGCTGTTGACGCGGTTAAAGATGTCGACGACGACATCGATGGTCTTGTCCTTGCCCGAAATCTCGGCGATGTGGAACTCGATCTCCGTGATGCCGAGGATGGCGCTGAGGCGGCCGACGAACGTGCCGATGTGCGGGGCGTGTTCAGGATGCTTCGACAGCTCAGTGATGTAACCGCCGAGGCCGGCGTTGCCAGCTTTGAACAGCTTGGTAATGTCGATCCAGCGCGGGTCATCGCGCATTTTGATCGGCTGGTAGAACTCGAAGGTCTCATCGGCGAGATGGAAATGCAGGCTGGTGAACGCTTGCGCATTACCCTCGAAGAACTTCGGCGGTGCGCCGCGAATGACGCCGTAGAGCGATGTCATGCGCTGCTGGCCGTCGAGGAGCAGTTTGACAACGCCGGCGGGGAGGTGGCCGCCGCCGCGCGTCTCGGCCGTGCTCGCTTCCGTTGCCCAGGTGAGCAGACTGCCGACAGGGTGGCGACGATAGAGGGACTCGAACAGACCGCGCACCTGGTCGCGGTTCCAGACATAGCCGCGCTGGAACTCTGGCAAAGCCATGTGGCCGCTGTCGATATGGTCGAGGATGGTCGAGATCTTCATGCGGCTTTCTCGATCAGATTGGTGACACGCACGCGACCGGTGAGCAGGTCGTCCATGAGACCGCCCTTGAGCGCCAAAAGTTTCGCAAGCGCGACCTCCTCAGATTGCCGCCTTTGATCGAGTGCGCGGGCGCGCGTCACGACCTCTTGTTGCTCGGGGAACTGCGGCCAAGCAAGTCGCATTGACTGGAGGATGCCGCCGTTCGCGACTTCTCTGCCACCTGCGTTGACGAAGCGCCTCACCTGGGATCGGATTCTGGGATTTCCACTTAGGTTCAGCCAGACGTATTCAGGTGCGACAGCCGCTTGATCCAGCGAGATCCACATCAAATTGGACGATATGATCCAGCCGCTCTCGTGTTCCTTGACGACGACGGACCGCCCAACATCTGCGACACGAGAAAACACGATGTCTCCAGGTCGGACAACGTAGGCACTAAGCCTCTTTGATGTGCGCTCGGAAACGAAGAGCAGCTCACTGGCGATGAATTCGCCTTCGCCGAGAGCGCCGATCGTTATGACGGGGACACCATCAAATGCCCAATGCTCTCCCTTCAAGCTCGAGCCAAATGGCCCGGTCTTCAGGAACGGCCTTGCGGGTGTTTCAAACCTCTTGAATGGCGCTATTTCCCAGACCTTCGGCAAACACCCGAGTGCGGTCATGTGGAACTGCTCGGGATGACGGTCGGAGTCGCGGAGTTCGCCGTTGTCGTCGAGGCCGCGCGTCAATAGATCGTGCAGCAGCCCTTGCTTCATCTGCCGCAGCTTGGCGATTACGCCCTCCGTCTTCCGGATCGCCTCGTCAAGCGTGTCCAAAATCTCCGCAATGCGCTGTTGCTCGGGTGGCCGGGCGCAGATTAGCGGGAAAGGCAAAAGATCTGAGCGTTTGATATGCTTCATCGTGGTGCCGTGGGCCAGCCCCAGTAGCGCCTCCACTTTGTAATTCAAGAGCTGATGAAGAAAACGAACATCGGTGTCGGCCTTCGGAAGCACCTTAAAAAGGTGTTGATTCAACAGCGCAGGACCACGACTCCAAATCTGAGCCATTAATGTGGCGCTCCAAGAAAAAATGAGGTCTCCGTCGTCAATGTGAAACGCCGCTGGTACCTTCCCTGGATACCGGTCAAATTGAGCCAATTCATTCTGCATCTGGGCGATCCGGATAATCGGCAATC
>JANMWT010000276.1:0-11305 GCA_031394145.1 Alphaproteobacteria bacterium
AATTTCACCCGGATATAATTGACGTTAACGTTTCACCCGGGTAATACGCGCCGCCATGACACCCGCGCCCGCCTTCATCGCCTTTGACGGCGACCATCGTCTCGCCAACGGATCGCCGGGGAATGTCGCCCTGGCGGTGAAGCGGCGCGTCGAGGCCAGCCGCAACGCCCAAATTCTGGTGTTCGACGCCACCACCAGCGCGCTGATCGAGCTCAACGTTGAGGGTAGCGAGAGGGAGGTCCGCGCTCGCGCCGCCCTCTTCGCGCCTCGCTCGAGCGAACCGGACGAACCCGATGCAACGCCGTCCGCACGCGGACCAGGCCGCCCCAAGCTCGGCGTCGTGGCTCGCGAGGTGACCCTGTTGCCGCGCCACTGGGAGTGGTTGAGCGCCCAGCCCGGCGGCGCTTCGGTGGCGCTTCGCAAGTTGGTCGATGAGGCGCGGCGCAGCAAGCGCGACGGACTTCGCCGCAGCCAGGAAGCCGCCTACCGTTTCATCACCGCGATGGCGGGCGACAAGCCGAATTACGAAGAAGCCAACCGCGCCCTCTTTGCCGGCGATGCGGAGCGTTTCAATCAGTTCACCGCCGGTTGGCCGCCCGACATTCGCGACCATGCACGCGTTCTGGCTGCCGCAGCGTTGCAAGCGAGCGCCACGCAGTCTGCCTGACCCGCCTTCAAGATACCTACGCCGTAGAGTCCTCCCAGAACACAAAAAGAAGAGAGACTGGCCCATGGACGCCGTCGTCACCCCGCTGCCCAAAATCGAGGGCGGATCTCCGAACACGTCTCTGAAGGCGCCGGCGCCGCTGTGGAAGACCTTCATCGCCTTCCTTGTTCCGATGATGTTGAGCAACGTGCTCCAGTCATTATCGGGCACGCTCAACAACATCTTTCTTGGCCACATGCTGGGCGTCGATGCGCTAGCAGCGGCGACCGTGTTCTTCCCCGTGATGTTCTTCTTCATCGCCTTCGTCATGGGCCTTGGCATGGGCACCACCGTGCTGGTCGGCCAGGCCTTCGGCGCCGGCGACCATGAACGTGTGCGCGCGATCGCCGGATCAGCGCTCGCACTGACGCTGATTGCCGGCGTCGTCATCGCCGTGTTCGGCGGCCTGTTCACCGACCAGCTGATGACCGCCTTGCAAACACCCGCCGACATCCGCGCGGATTCGATCGCCTATGCGCGCGTCATGCTGATCTCAATGCCGGTGTTCTTCGTCTTCCTGTTGGCGACTTCGATCCTACGCGGCGTCGGCGACGCGGTTACCCCGCTCTGGGTGCTGGCGATCTCGACCGGCGTGGGCCTGATCCTCACGCCGCTCTTGATCCGCGGCGTGATCGGCTTTCCGCCGCTCGGCGTCGCCAGCGCCGCCTGGGCTTCACTTGTCTCACTGGTCGTGGCGCTGGGCTGGCTCGCCTGGAAGCTGCACGGCAAAGGCCATCCCCTGGCGCCCAACGCCGCGCTGATGCGCCATGTCAAACTGAACGGGCATATTCTCGCGCTGGTCATGCGCATCGGCGTACCGACCGGCGTCCAGATGGTGATCATGGCGATCGCCGAGATCGTGCTGCTTGGACTGGTCAACCGCTATGGCTCGAACGCGACAGCGGCCTACGGCGTGATCAACCAGGTGCTCGCCTATGTGCAGTTCCCGGCCATGTCGATCGGCATCACCGCCTCGATCCTCGGCGCTCAGGCGATCGGCGCTGGACGGACGAACCAGCTGGGCGCGATTACCAAGACCGGCCTGTTGTTGAACCTCATCTTCACTGGCGCCGGGGTCATCGCCATCTATCTGTTCTCGCACACGATCATCGGGATGTTCATCAACCGGCCAGAGGTGATCGAGCTTACCCAACACCTGCTGCAGATCGTGCTGTGGAGTGTCGTGGTGTTCGGGATGTCGGTGGTGTTCTCAGGCGTGATGCGCTCAAGCGGCGCGGTGCTGGCGCCGACGGCAATCTCGATCCTGGCGATCCTCGCAGTCGAGGTGCCGACCGCCTGGCTGCTCAGCGCACAGATCGGCGTGGACGGCGTCTACATCGCCTACCCCGCCACGTTCTGCGCGATGATGCTGATCCAGGCAGGCTACTTCACCTTGGTCTGGCGCAAGCGGAGCATCCGCGCTCTGACGTGAGTTCGGGCTATTTCGCGGGGGCCCATTCGGCGAGCGCGGCAAGCACCGGCTCGGCCAGGTGGTCGAGCACGCCGTCAAAATGGTGCCCGCCGGGCAGCTCGACGACTTTCGAGATAGCAAGGTAGGGCGTCGTGCAGGCCGACTCTTCGACCTGGTCGGAGCCATAGATGCAGAGCAGCCGCTTGACCGGCAGCTTGGTGAACTCAGGGGCCAGATCGATGGTCGGCTTGGCCACGCCCGTCTGCTCGAGCAAAGTCACCTGCGGATCGACGCCACGCGAGGGGGCGATCATCACGATCGCAGCGAGATGCTTCCCGAGGGTAGGGGCGAGGCGGTTGACGGCCAGCGCCAGCACGTCCGCGCCGAAGGAGTAGCCGACAAGCACGACCTCGGCGGCGCCGGTGCGAGCGCGATAATCCTTGATCAGGCTCGACACTTCGCTCGCGATCTCGTCCGGCGTGCGCCGCTTCTGGAACCATTTGTTGGTGTCGAGGCCCACCACGGCATAGCCCTCCTCGCCGAGCTTTTCTGCGAGCTTGCGATCAAGGTCGCCCCACCAGCCGCCATCGCCCGAGAGCATGATGACCAGCGACTTGGCCTTGAGCGGGATCGCCACCTCGTTGACGCCGGTAGGCGAGCTCGGTTTGTGCAGGCCAAAAGTCGGCGCTACCCCGATCACCAGCTTCGGCTTTTCGGCAGTGGCGGGATCTGAAACCGGGGTGGCGACCTGACTATGTTGGGCCGCAGGTCCCTGGGCGAATGCAGGCGCGCCAACCGACTCAATCAGGGCCAGAGCGAGGCAGACGCCAAAGACGACACGTTTTGTCACGAGGTCCAGCCCTTCGACGCCCGCCTTTTGCTCCCGTCTGGGCGCCTCGGCAAGGGCGCCCCCGCAGTCGAGCGGAGGCAAGCCAAAGTCGAACGGCAAGCCGTCAACCCTCCAGCCGCCAGGTGTATTCCAGGGCGTAGCCGCAGATATTGACCGGGTCACCGTTGATCGCAGCGGGGTTGAACCGGGCTGTCCGAGCCCAGGCGATGGTGGCCTCGTCCAGGCGCGGAAAGCCCGAAGAGCGGGCCAGCCTGACATCGACCAGCCGGCCGTCGGCGGTGATGCAGAACGTCAGCGCGGTTGTGCCGGCCTCCCGCTTGCGCGCGGACTCGACTGGATAGACCGGCAGATTGTCGGATTTGGCGCGCGAGGGTTTTGTGGTCAGCCCAGGTGGCGAGTTGGAGACGGACCAGTCAACAAAGAAGGCCGGTTTGCCGGGGTCGGCCGGACCGTCTCGGTCCTGTTTTCTGGACTGGGGTTCGGCGTTCGCCGATCCGACCAGGCCGATGGCGAGGACCACAAGGCCCACGCCCAACATACCGACATGCCGCGCCATCGGGCGCGGTCCGAATCGCAGAGCGAACATCCTGTCACCCCCTCCCGGGGTAGATAGACACTGGGCGCACGCGCCGAACGGCCTGTCACCCTGCTTCGCCCGCCCTGCCCCTTAGTCCGTGTCGTCGTTAGTGCTTAGCTTCGTCAGTTCGTGTTTTCATCTGGCGCTCGGCCCTCCCGCCGATTCGTCAGCCGCCCATCACTTTGCGCCACTCTTCGAGGGTGATGAAGCCGTCCTTGTTCGAGTCGAAATAATTTTTGAAAACGAGGGCATGGTAACCGAGGAACTCCTCCTGGCTCAGTCCGCCGTCCTTGTTGGCGTCGAACACCCTGAAGCTTTCCCCTGCGTTCTTCCGGGCTTGAGGCGCGAGGGACGCCTTGAACTCCTCGCGCGACAGTCGGCCGTTGCCGTGGCGTCATACTGGCTGAGCCGCAGCTGCTGGAAGGAAAGGTACTCGTTCCGGCTAACCTTGCCATCCTTGTCGAGGTCGAGAAAGCCGATCGTCTCGGCGGCCGAGAGCTGAGCCAGGGCCGGACTGGAAAGAATGACCGCCGCTACGGCGCAAGCTTGAAACCGATGTTTCATGGCGTCGACGTCCCTCCCCCCCACTCGCGCCACCGGCGGTTGGCGCCTGCCCGCGCGGCGAACTACCGCGGGGTATCACCGCAAGGTATCAGGGAAGCGCCCCTTGCGCGAGAACCCTCCCGCCCTGCTCCTCCCCCTTACCGATTGCGAAAGTCGAGCTTCCTGAAGCGATTTTTGACGGCAAACCTTGACCCTCGCCGGCCGAGGGGACAAATCAGCTCGGGCGAGGGATCAGTATACCCGACCGGCTAGGTCAGGGTTTAGCGTGGCTGATTTGCAACTTAGCTGGGGAAGGGCCAAACGGGTCCTTAACCCCCTTTAACCTGACCCAACCCATTCCCATTTCCTGAAAAGACGTCGGGGGCGGGACCACAATCCTGCCGTTTGAGCTTCTTAGAGTTCTGTTTCAGGGGCCCAGGCCTTGACGCAGGACGTATATTAAAAAGGTCGCGAGGCTTCCTCCCCAAGAGCCGCGACCTGAAAAGACGGAAGGAGACCGCAAATGGCTACCTTGAGCACTTCAATCGCGCTGTCCCCCGAACAGGGACTGTCGCGCTATCTCTCCGAAATCCGCAAGTTTCCGCTGCTCGAAAAAGGCCAGGAATTCATGCTCGCCAAACGCTGGCAGGAGCACCAGGATTCCACCGCCGCCGAACAGATGGTGACCTCCCACCTTCGCCTCGTGGCCAAGATCGCCATGGGCTATCGCGGGTATGGCTTGCCCATGGGCGAGGTCATTTCCGAAGGCAATGTCGGCTTGATGCAAGCCGTGAAGAAGTTTGACCCGGACAAGGGCTTCCGACTGGCGACCTACGCCATGTGGTGGATCCGCGCCGCGATCCAGGAATACATCCTGCGCTCATGGTCGCTGGTGAAGCTCGGCACGACCGCTGCCCAGAAGAAATTATTCTTCAACCTCCGCCGTCTCAAAGGCGAGATTCAGGCGCTGGAGGAAGGCGATCTTCGTCCGGAAAACGTCGCTGTGATCTCCACAAGGCTTGGCGTCACGGCCGAGGAAGTCACCTCGATGAACCGGCGCATGTCGGCGGGTGGCGATGCTTCGCTCAACGCCCCGATCGGCGGCATGGAGGACGGCGGGGAATGGCAGGACTGGCTGTCCGACGACAAACCGGGCCAAGCCGAAACCTTCGCCGACCGGGATGAGTTCTCGGCCCGCATGGAATTGCTCGAAGAAGCGATGGAAAGCCTCAACGAGCGCGAACGCCACATCATCACCGAGCGTCGGCTCAAGGATGAACCGACGACGCTCGAAGACCTCTCGGTCGAGTACAATGTCAGCCGGGAGCGCATCCGCCAGATCGAGGTGCGGGCCTTCGAAAAGCTTCAGAACGCCATGCGCGAGGCCGCCCGCGGGCGAGGCCTGGTCGAGGCCAACTAGAACCAGCAGCGGCCCGGGCCCCCCAAAGCCCGGGCCGAATTGCATCTGGCGATGCGGGGAGCAACTGACCCTGCCTCCCGCCCCGATGCCGCACCGAAATCGCACCGAAATCGCACCGAAATCGCGAGCTCCCGGCGTTTCGGGGGGCGGGCCAATTTTTGTCCGCGCCCGCCTGTACTCACGGGTCGATGTGGTGTAGCTAGACAGTGTCAAGTCACACCAGAGGCGTCTCCCCATGCCCGACACCACCGTTTCGACGGAGCTCAAAGCCTTCGGCGATATTCCCATCCTCGAGTGGGAAACCATGGAGGGTCGCTCAAGCTACGAGGTATTCCGCGAACTGCGGGCGAGGACGCCGCTGGTCCGGGTGCCGATCGGCATGGGTTACATGACGATGGCGCTGCATGCGCGCGCGATCGAACTCGTGGTCAGCGACGCGACGCGGCAGATCGAAACCGAAACCAAGATGATGCAAGGCATTTTCAACGGCCCGATCTACGACTTCACCGCCAATGTGTTGCTGTTCTCGAATGGCGACGTGCACATGCGACGCCGCCGGCCGATTGCGCGCACCTTTGCCTATAAGCTGATGGAGGCGATGCGCGGCAAGTCGGCCGACACGGCTGCCGAACTCATCAACGAGCGGCTCGGCAAAGGACCGATCGACTTCGTCAAAGACATCGCCGAACAGATCCCGGCACGGATCATCGCCGACGTGCTCGGCATCCCGCGCGCCGACCTGCCCGTCTTCATGAAATGGATTTCCGACACCTCGGCCTCGATCGGCTTCGTCGACATCGAACGCCGCGCCCAGATCGAGCAGAGCCTCACCGAGTTCGACGCCTACGTCGATGGCCTGTTGGCTGACCGACGAGCCAATCCGCGCAACGACTTCCTCTCGGACTATTGCGCCGCCACGGCGTCTTCGGGCGACCTGACCGAAGCAGAAATTCGGGCCCAGGTCGTCGGGTTGATCCTTGCCGGCTCCGATACCACGCGCAATTCGATCTGCATGATCCTGCACCAGCTGCTGCGTCATCCCGAGCAGTGGCAAGCGCTATGCGCCGATCCTGACGGCCTAAAGAAAAAAGCGGTCGAGGAAGGCCTGCGCTACGAGCCTGTCGTTTCGGGCATTCCGCGTGTGGCGATCAACGACATGGAGGTCGAGGGTTACCTGATCCCGGCCGGCGCATTGCTCGCGGTCTCGATCATTTCCTCGCTCCGCGATCCGGAGGTTTACGCCGACCCCGAACGGTTCGACATCTTCCGCACCGACCATCCGCGCTGGACGCCCGCCTTCGGCGCCGGCGCCCACCGTTGCGCCGGCGAGGCATTGGCCCGTGTCGAGCTCGAAGAGACGCTGGCGACGATCGCCCGCCTCGCGCCAGCTACGGCGCTGGTTGGCGAGGCGCCCAAACTGGCCCCGGGCGCCATCCGCACCGTGGATCGGATGACTGTGAGCTTCGCCTAGGCGATAGCCCGCGACGTGTCGCTCTGGCGCAGGACCTCATAATCGCCGGCGCCGCAAAGCGTGCGAGCGCGCGTGTGGCGGAGCGCGATCGTCAGGTTTGGTCTGCTGCAATCGATCATCTGAGACGCCCGACCATCAGGGCAATTAAATCGCTGCGACGTCGGTGGCCAGCGATGACAACCTGCCAGCGCAATCGCGGTCGCCAAAACAAGCAGAGTTTGCTTGACGCCCCGCTTCCGTTTGGCGCCGCCTCAAGCGCTTAACGGCGATCACGGGGCTTGGCGAAAGCCAGCTGATTTGGCCGCCCCTGTCCAACCGACCCGACGCCGGTTAGCCTGTAGAATGTCGCGAATGTCTGCAGCGACGTCGGAGGACCGGATGAGTACCAAGCAACTTTCGCAAGCCCCGGAAATCGACGTGATGACGCCGACCGACCAGGACATCCACGCCATCTTCCGCGCCGCGCGCGAAAGCTCGCCGGTCGCACGCAACACCATGGGGATGGCCATGGCCCTACGGGGTCGACACCTTGAAACAGTTCTCTCCGAGGTCACCCGCCAGATCGAGACCGAGACCAAGGCGATGCAAGGCATTCTTAGCGGGCCGATCTATGACCTTTTTCAAGCGTCGATCCTGTTCTCGAACGGCGATACGCACCGCCGCCGACGCCAACCGCTGGCTCGCACGTTCGCTTTCAAGCTGATGGAAGGTCTGCGGCCGAAAGCCGAGGCGGTGGCAAGCGAGCTGGTGAGCGAGCGCCTCGGCGCCGGCGAGGTCGATTTTCTCAATGAGGTCTCAGCGCAGATTCCCGCCCGCATCATCGCCGACGTGCTTGGCATCCCGCGCGCCGACCTGCCGCGCTTCCAGAGCCTGGTGCTCGACGCCGTCGAGACGCTGGGTTTCTTCGACATCTCGCTACGGCCGAAGCTCGAAGCCAGCATCACCGAGTTCGGCGAGTATGTCGGGGCCCTGCTCGACGATCGGCGGAAAAACCCGCGCGGCGATTTTCTGTCCGATTTCGCCGCGGCGACCAAGGAAGCCGGCGAACTGTCGGAAGCGGAAATTCGCTCCGACGTGATCAGCCTGATCGTCGCCGGCTCGGACACGACCAAAAACTCCATCGCCATGACGCTGTCGCTGCTGCTCCGCCATCCTGAGCAGTGGGCGGCGCTGAAGGCCGATCCCGACGCCGCCAAGAAGGGCGCGGCGGCCGAAGGATTGCGTTATGAACCGGTCGCCTTCGGCATTCCGCGCTTCGCTGTCGCCAGTTTCGACCTTGACGGCTACGCCATCACGCCGGGGATGATGATCATCTTCTCGATCCTCTCGGCGACCCGCGATCCCGACATCTATGCGCGGCCCGACACCTTCGACATCACGCGCACCGATCATCCGCGCTGGCACTTCGCCTTCGGCGGCGGCGCCCATCGCTGCCTCGGCGAGGCGTTGGCTCGCGTCGAGATCGAAGAGACGCTTGCCGCCATCGCGCGGCTTGCGCCGAACACCAGGCTGGCGGGAGCAACTCCGCGCATGGCCAACGCGCCGATCCGCGCGGTGGACCAGACACGGGTGGTGTTCAAGTAGTGATCGTTCCTGTGGCGACTGCGTCCGATCCCCGCCTTGCGCCTTACGCCGCCGTGAAGGATCGCGATCTGGCGCGGCGGGACGGCCGATTCATCGTCGAAGGCCGGGTAACGCTGCAGCGCCTGATCGAGGCGTCGCGTTTTCCAGTGGAGTCGCTGTTCCTCTCCGAGACGCGGGTGAAGCCGCTGGCGCCTCTGTTGTGGAAGCTCGACCCGCAGATTCCGGTTTACACCACACCGCAGAGCGTAATCGACGGAGTAACCGGCTTCCATCTTCATCGTGGCGTGCTGGCGGTGGCGCGGCGGGGCGCCGAGGTCGACTGCGAGGCGCTGATCGCGAACCTGAGAGCGCCGCAACTCACCCTGCTCGCGCTCATCGGTCTCTCCAATCACGACAATGTCGGCGCATGTTTTCGTAACGCGGCCGGGCTCGGCGCCGATGCGGTGCTGCTCGACGAGACGAGCTGCGATCCGCTCTATCGCAAGTCGATCCGCGTTTCGGCTGGAACAGCGCTGTCCTTGCCCTTTGCCCGTTCCGGCGACGGTGCGTCCTTGATCGCGGCGCTGGGCGCCGCTGGCGTCGAGACCTGGGCTCTGACGCCTTCGGGTGGTGAAGCGCTTCAGCGTCTGACGCCGCCGGCGCGCCTCGCCGTCATCGTCGGCGCCGAGGGGCCAGGCCTGCCACTGGATCTGATGGATCGGATGCGCCGCGTCTCGATTCCGATGGTGGATGGCGTCGACAGCCTCAACGTTGCAGCAGCAGGCGCGATTGCCTTGTCGCACGTCTTCTCGAAGCGCCTCGGCGGCTGATCGTTTTTTCGATCAGGTCTTTTCCTTGATCAACGCCTTGCAAACACGGCGCAGCGTGGACAGCTCGCTGCGGATGATGTCTGGCGCGCCGGCCCTCAACATGACGTCGAACCCGTTCAGCTCCGCCGGCTCGACCGGAAAGCCAAAACTCTCCCCGCTAGCCATGATCGAATCTGCGATCTTCTTCGATCCATCGCCGAGCACGACCATATAAGGCAGCCCCGCCCCCGCCGGCGCGAAGCTGTGGTAGACGTCGTCCGCTCCTGCGAGTTGCTGGTCCTGCCTCAGCTTCTGTCTCTCCTGAGCGCGAAGGTGCAGAACCTCGAAATGGCGCTCGATGATCGGTGCGGCGTCGCGATGGGTGAGCAACCGATCGAAGAGCCGGCAGTAGACGCACCAGCTGGCGTGGAAAACGAGGAGTAGCCGGCGCTGACGGCCGCTGGCCTCGGCGACGGCGTCAGAGACGGCCGCTCCGGCCAGGTGGACCGTCTGGGCCGGCGTGCCTGAGGCGGCCGCCGTCGCCGCAATCAGCGCCGAGGCCCCTGCGAAAACGCCCGCCGATCCATGATGATCTCCCTGCCCGTGAGGCGGACGCTGGCAGGCCAAGAATGGCGAGGCAAGCGCCCGTCTGCGCATTGCCGCAGCACAGCTCGGACAGGCCGCCTGGCTCGCAATCCAGCGCTCACTAAACCTTGCCTTAACGCGGCAGGGTCATTCTTGCCGCTGCATGGCCCGCTTCATCCGGGCGGATCGGAAGCATTGATCATGGCCTCGATCCTCACCTCAGGCACGCGTCAGCGCCAGGACCATTTCGAACCCGAAGCGGTGCTCGATCCGCAGGAACAGCGCAAGCTTCGCGGCCATCTCGACCAGATCGACTTCGCCGCTTTCGCCGCCAACCGAGAGGTGCTTTCCAAGGCGTTCGGTCAGACCGATCTTGCGACCTTTCAGCGCCTCGCGGTCTCGGCCGCCCAGGCGCGGGCGCAGTGGGTTTCGGCCGCCGTCGCCGTCACCAAGGCGGACCATGCGCCGAGCCCCGAGCAAGTCGCCCGGCTCACCGCGCTGCGCCAGAGCTTCGAGGAATTGACCGAGGTCTATGAGGCGCTGCGCCGAATGGTCGAGCGCGGCTACCTCGCCTATCTGTCGAAGGCCTGAGCGACAGCCCCGACCGCTAGACAGCGTCACAATCTTCTTTGACGGCCGGCGCTGCTTGACAGCTGCGCCCTTCCCGACCCTATCGTTGATAGATGCGGCCGCGCGCTGGCCGACCGGCAAAAGTCGCGTCACAGTGAGCGGCCGACAAAACCCGAGCAGCCCGCCAGAGGGCCGCCGCATGAGGGAGCTTCGCCCATGTCCTACTCGGGGACGCGACTTTGTTATGACGCCGACAGCCACATCATGGAGCTGCCGGACTTCCTCAAGGAATTCGCCGACCCGGAGATGCGCGACCAGGTTCCGGAGATCATCGTCTCCTCTGGCGGCCGCTTCGGCGAGGCGGTGGCGAAATTCGCGAAGGCCAAGGCGCACACGCCCGAAGAGGTCGCCGAACAGCTGGCGATGGGCGAAAAGCTGATCACCGGGCCGAAAGGCTATTTCGCGCTCGGCGCCTTCAACCGTGACGAGCGTCGTCAGGCGCTCGATCAGCTGGGCTTCAAACGCCAGCTGGTGTTCGGCACGTTTTCGCCAGGAACAATCTTCCGCAAGACCCCGAGTATTGACCTGCAATACGCAGCGGCCCGCGCCCACAATCGCGCGATGGCGCATTTTTGCGCCGACCCACGCCTGATGGGCATTGCCGCACTGCCGCTGACCTCGACGCCGCACGCAGTCGCCGAGATCGACAACATCGCCAAGCTCGGCCTCAGCGCTTGCTGGATCCCGCACATGCCGGCAGGCGACAAGTCGCCAGGCCATCTCGACCTCGATCCGGTGTG
>JANMWT010000282.1:0-5048 GCA_031394145.1 Alphaproteobacteria bacterium
CTCGGGCAATCTCGAGCTGATCCTGACCCCGGTCGCCAAGTTCACCTTGTCGCTCGCGGTCCGCTACAATGGCGATCAGTCGGACGGTTTTGGCCCGCGCGTCAAAGGCTGGACAAGGACAGACGTCTCGGCCGCCTACGAATTCTCCCCCGGTCTTGAGGTCTATGGCCGGATCGAGAACCTGTTCGATGTCCATTACCAACAGATCGGCGGCTATGGCACGCCCGGCCTCTCTGGCCTGGTCGGGGTTCGAGCCCGCAAATAGGGCGGTTTTTCGCCGTGGGGCCCCGATCCGGCGTGGGTCGGGGCTCTGGGCGGCTGATTGTTAAGGTGACATACGGGCACGGTTGAGACAGGCGCGCTTTACCTGCTGGGCGGGCGCGCCTAACTCCGCCCTTCCTGCAACGCTCGCACCGGTGCGCCTTGACCCTCGAAGCCGACCTTTCCGCCTACGCCAAGCGGTTCGAAACCCGTCCGCTGCGCAAGCGCCCGCTGCCTGCGCATCTCGAGCGGCTGGAGGCCGAGAGCATCTTCATCATGCGCGAGGTCGCCGCAGGGTTCGAGAACCCGGTGATGCTCTACTCGATCGGCAAGGATTCGTCCGTCATGCTGCATCTGGCGATGAAGGCCTTCTGGCCCTCTCGCCCGCCATTCCCGTTCATGCACGTCGACACGACATGGAAGTTCAAGGAGATGATCAAGTTTCGCGACCTGATCACCGCGAAGCTCGGTCTCAACCTGATCGTCCACATCAACCAGGCAGGGTTGAAACGCGGGATCAACCCTTATGCGTCCGGCTCCAACCTCCATACCCAGGTGATGAAGACCGAGAGCCTTCGCCAGGCGATGGACCTCAACAAGTTCGATGCGGCCTTCGGCGGGGCAAGGCGCGATGAAGAAAAATCACGCGCCAAGGAGCGGATTTTCTCGTTCCGCAATGAAAGCCATGGCTGGGATCCCAAGAACCAGCGGCCGGAACTCTGGAGCCTCTACAACACGCGCAAGGCGCCGGGCGAATCGATCCGCGTCTTCCCGATCTCGAATTGGACCGAACTCGATATCTGGGCCTACATCGCAGAAGAAGAAATCCCGATCGTGCCGCTCTATTTTGGTCAGAAGCGTCCCACCGTGGTGCGCGACGGCCAGATCTTCATGATTGATGACGACCGGACGCCGATGCAGCCGGAGGAAAAACCGGTGGATCGCACCATCCGTTTCCGCACGCTCGGCGATTATCCCCTGACCGCCGCCATCGAGAGTGATGCGGCGACGCTGGACCAGATCGTCGCCGAGATGCTGACCGCACGAACCTCTGAACGATCGGGCCGCCTGATCGATCATGACGAAAGCGGATCGATGGAGAAGAAAAAGCGCGAGGGCTATTTTTGATGGCCGCCAAAGTGACGCCATTCCCGCGCCCGGTGATCAGCGCGCCCGAATCCGAAGCGCAGGGCCTGTCGGTTCGCGACCTTGCCTCCGCCGAAAAGGGCGTGCTGCGTTTCCTCACCTGCGGGTCGGTGGATGACGGCAAGTCGACGCTGATCGGTCGGCTGCTTTACGACACCAAGCTGATCTTCGAGGACCAGCTCGCCGCGCTGAAGCGCGATTCCGTCAAGCACGGCACCCAGGGCGAGCACATCGACTTTGCGCTCCTCCTCGATGGCCTCGAAGCCGAGCGCGAGCAGGGCATCACCATCGATGTGGCCTACCGCTTCTTCTCGACCGACAAGCGGAAATTCATCGTCGCAGATACGCCCGGCCACGAGCAATACACTCGCAACATGGCAACCGGCGCTTCAACCGCCGACGTCGCGGTGATCTTGATTGATGCGCGCAAGGGCGTGCTGGTTCAGACCAAGCGCCACACCTTCATCAACCACCTGCTTGGCGTCCGCCATATCGTTCTGGCGGTCAACAAGATGGATCTTGTCGACTACAGCCGCACGCGCTTTCACGAAATCGTCGCGAGCTATCTTTCGGTTGCCGAGAATCTCGGCTTCGAGAGCATCACGCCGATGCCGATGTCGGCCCTCAAGGGTGAGAATGTCACCAAGCGATCGGAGAGCATGCCCTGGCATGCCGGCCCGACCTTGCTCGAGCATCTCGAAGCGGTCGAAGTCGCCGACGAGCGCGACGCGGGCGCCTTCCGCATGCCGGTGCAATGGGTGAACCGCCCCAATCTCGATTTCCGCGGCTTCTCCGGCACCATCACGTCAGGCTCGGTCAAACCCGGCGATGAGGTGGTCGTCGCCAAGTCAGGCAAGGGCTCGCGGGTCAAGGCGGTGGTCACCGCTGATGGGGATCTGCCGGTTGCTTATGCCGGCAAGGCGATCACCCTGGTGCTCGAGGACGAGATCGACGCCTCGCGCGGCGACGTCTTTGCGGCAAGCGGCAGCCGGCCGGAGATCTCCAACCAATTCACCGCCAACATCATCTGGATGCACGAGGACGAACTGACGACGGGTCGTCCCTACCTTTTGAAGATCGGCGCGCAGACGGTGCAGGCGACGGTGACCGGCATCCGCCACAAGATCGACATCAACACGCTCGAGAAGGCGCAAGGTCATGCGCTCGGGCTCAACGAGATCGGCTTCTGCAACGTCTCGACCAACCAGCTGATCGCCTTCGACCCCTACAAGGCGATCAAGGACTCAGGCGCTTTCATCCTGATTGACCGCTTCACCAACCAGACGGTTGGCGCGGGCATGATCGAATTCTCCTTGATGCGCGCCACCAATGTGCACCGGCACGCGATGGATGTGAGCAAGGCGGTGCGCTCGCACCTCAAAGGACACAAGCCGGCCATCCTCTGGTTCACGGGTCTTTCCGGCGCGGGCAAGTCGACCATCGCCAACCTGGTCGAGCGCAAGCTCGCCGATCTTGGCGCACACACCTATTCGCTCGACGGCGACAATATCCGCCAGGGCCTCAACAAGGATCTCGGATTTACCGATGCCGATCGGGTGGAGAATATCCGCCGCATCGGCGAGGTCGCCCGGCTCTTCGTCGATGCCGGTCTGATCGTGACCGCGTCGTTCATTTCGCCCTTCCGGGCCGAGCGCGACATGGTTAGCAGCCTGGTCGATGCGGGCGAGTTCATCGAGATCTTCGTCGATGCGCCGCTTGAGCTTGCCGAGAAGCGCGACGCCAAAGGCCTCTACAAGAAGGCGCGGGCCGGCCAGATCAAGAACTTCACGGGCATCGATTCGGCCTATGAGCCGCCACAGAATGCCGAACTCCATCTCGATACGGCGAGCTTCAGCGCCGAGACGCTGGCGAATCTGGTGATCGACCATCTGCGCCGGGCCGGGATTGTGGCCGCCGGCGTCGACGCCCCGCTCGACTTCAGTATCTGAACCGGCCGGAGCTCGACCGGCGCATTGCGGGGGCATGCGTTATATTATAACACGTCCTCGGCCCGCCAGTGACGGGCGGAGCGGGATGTGTTGCGGATGCCCATCGGCGAGATCGCCATCTTTATCGGGTCAGTGGCCATGTCGGCGGCCGGGGTCGCGTTTGCGTTGCTGGCGGCGGCCAGCGCGCGGAAATTTGCTGACCGGATCGCGCTGGCGGCCGGGCTGGCGCTTCTGCTCGTCGCGGCCCTGCATTTGGCGCCCGAGGCGATCCAGTCGGGCGTCTTCGGCCGGATCTTCCTCTTCCTCGGCGTCGGTCTCGGCATCGCGCTTGAGATGATGTTCCAGGCCGAAGCCGCGCCGGAAAAAACAACCCGGAGTACGGCGTGGCTGGCGATTTTCGTGCTCGGCCTGCACTCCACCGTCGATGGCGCGGTTTATTCGGCTGCATTCTGGCATGATCAGGACAGCGGCTTTCTCGCGTCCTTCGGCCTGATCCTGCATGAGGCGCCGGAGGGCGTGGTGGCGATGCTGCTGGCGCTGCAGACCGGCCTGCGCACGCCGGCCGCGGTTCTGGTCGCCTTCGCAGCATCCTCCCTGACGACGCCGCTTGGGTGGGTGTTGGCCAATCTTGTCGGCGGCCAGGCGCAAGGCGCGATGTCGGCGATGTTCGCCGCGTCGGCCGGATTGCTGCTCTATGTGGGATGGACGCTTGCCGTCGGAGGGTGGCGAGCGATGCAAAGGCGCGACGACGCGTGAACCCATCTCGCAAGATCGTTGCGAGGGCTATATACCCCGGGGCAAGATGATCCACTCCGGAGGCCATCTATGGCTGATATGTTCGATAATCCGCTCGGCACCGATGGTTTCGAGTTCGTCGAGTTCACCGCTCCTGATCCGATGCTGCTCGGAAAACTCTTCGAGTCGCTCGGCTTCACCGCCGTCTCCCGGCATCGCTCCAAGAATGTGATCCGGTTCAAGCAGGGCGATATCAATTTCATCCTGAACATGGAGCCCTCGGGCCAGCCGGCGCACTTTCGCGGCGCGCATGGAGCCGGCGCCAACGCCATGGCCTTCCGGGTCAAGGATGCGGCCAAGGCCTATGCCGAAGCGATCCGGCGGGGCGCCGAGCCGGCGTTCAGCCATGTCGGCCCGATGGAGTTGAACATCCCCGCGATCCAGGCGATCGGCGGCGCCTACATCTATCTCGTCGACCGTTATGGCGCCCACGGCATCTACGACATCGATTTTGTGCCGATCCCCGGCGCGGACGAGGCGAAAAACTCCGTCGGGCTCACCTATCTCGACCACCTCACGCACAATCTTCATCGCGGCAACATGGCAAAGTGGGCAAGCTACTACGAGAAGATCTTCAATTTCCGCGAGATCCGCTATTTCGACATCGAAGGAAAACAGACCGGTCTGTTGTCCAAGGCGATGACCAGCCCGGATGGCAAGATCCGCATCCCGCTCAACGAAAGCCGCGACGACAAGAGCCAGATCGAAGAGTTCCTCCGCGATTATAACGGCGAGGGCATCCAGCACGTCGCGCTCGGCACCGACGATATCTATGCCAGCGTCGAAACGCTGCGCGCGCGGGGCATTCCGTTCCAGACCGCCCCCGACAGCTATTTCGAGGGGGTTGGCCAGCGCATTGGTCCGCATAATGAGGACGTGTCGCGCCTTCAGAAGAAC
>JANMWT010000332.1:0-16990 GCA_031394145.1 Alphaproteobacteria bacterium
GAGCGCCGCGATGGCCAGACGTTTCATGGTGCGGTCTCCCTTCTTGGACGCATGGCTTCTTGGACGCATGGCTTCTTGGGCGCATGGCTTCTTGGGCGCATGGCTCGACGCTAGCCCCGAGCTGGCGCTGCGTCAGCCCCTGGGGATGGACGATTGTGCTGGCTTTCCTTGGCGTCGGGTCGTTAGCCTCCCGCGAAAGACGGGAGAGACAGATGGCTCAGCTGCACACGATGATGGCGCCAGTTCTGGCGCTGATCACCTGGACGTTCGTGATGTTCTTCTGGATGTACGCCACCCGCATCCCGGCGATGCAGAAGGCCGGCGTCGACCCGGCCAAGATCAAGGGCAAGGAGACCTATGGCCTCCTCGCGGCGATCCCGCCCAAGGTTGGCTGGATCGCCGACAACTACAACCATCTCCACGAGCAGCCGACCCTGTTCTATGCGCTTTGCACCTATAGTTTCCTGGTCGGGGTGAAGGACGACCTCAATATCGGGCTGGCCTGGGCTTATGTGGCGATCCGGATCGTCCACAGCCTGGTGCAGGCGATCGGTAATTTCGTTCCGGTTCGCTTCGTCATCTTCGGGATCGGCTCGTTGGTGTTGCTGGCGATCACCGTCCGCAATGTCTGGGCGGTGGTCGTCAGCTAGCTCTGGACCTGCCGCCGGGCCTGTCGCATACCGCGCGCCATGGCCAATCTCTCCGAATCCCGCCTGCGTCAGGTGATTGATCGCTTCGAGCAGGTCGAGGCGCGGATGGGCGTCGCCACCGAGCCGAAGGAGATCGTCAAGCTCAGCCGCGAGCATGCCGAGCTCAAGGCCGTCGCTGAAAAGGCGCGCGAAGTGATTTCGCTGCGAGGCCAGATCGCCGACGCCGAAGCCTTGATTGCGGACGCTTCAGCCGATCGCGAACTGGTCGACATGGCCCGGCAGGAGCGCGCCGATCTGCGCGCCCGCCAGCCCGCGCTCGAACACGAGATGCAGCTGATGCTGCTGCCAAAGGACGAGGACGACACGGCCAGCGCAATGCTGGAAGTCCGCGCCGGCACCGGCGGCGACGAGGCGGCGCTGTTTGCTGGCGATCTATTCCGTATGTACCAGCGCTATGCCCAGGGGCAGGGCTGGCAGGTCGAAGTGGTCTCTTCGACCGACGGCGACGCCGGCGGCTATAAGGAGGTGATCGCCGAGGTGACCGGCGATGGCGTGTTTGGCCGGATCAAGTTCGAAAGCGGCGTCCATCGCGTGCAGCGGGTGCCGACCACGGAAGCCTCGGGCCGCATCCATACGTCGGCCGCGACCGTAGCGGTGTTGCCGGTGCCGGAAGAGGTCAACATCGAGGTGAGGCTGCAGGATATCCGCATCGACACCTACCGAAGCCAGGGCGCTGGCGGCCAGCACGTCAACAAGACCGACTCGGCCGTGCGCATCACCCACTTCCCATCGGGCATCGTCGTCACCTCGTCAGAGAAGTCGCAGCACTACAACCGGGCCAAGGCGATGGAGGTGTTGAAGATCCGCCTCTACGAACGCGAGCGCGAGGCCAAGGATTCGGCTCGTTCGGCGGCGCGCAAATCGCAGATCGGATCGGGAGACAGGTCCGAGCGCATTCGCACCTATAATTTCCCGCAAGGCCGGGTGACCGACCACCGCATCAACCTGACGCTGCACAAACTGCCTCAGGTGCTGGAAGGCGATCTCGGCGAAATGCTCGCCGCGCTGCAGGCCGAGGATCAAGCCGAAAAGCTCGCGGCGCTGGATCAGGAAAACCCCTGACGCGGCCGACGTCGTATGCGTCCTGCCGATTGATCCTTGCTCCGGGAACCGCACCGACCGCCTCGCGTTAGTAAGCGACCCCTTTGGACCTGCCCGGGAAAATTTGCATCCGGTGGCGGGTCTCATCCCGAACGTTTTTGCCGGAGGCAAACCTCATGCGCTCAGTCCTGCTCGCTCTTTTTGGCGTGCCCATTCCGGTCATCCTGCTGCTGGCTTTTTGTACCCACCACTTCTGAACCGACTTGAAGGGATGCCGCGCATGGACGCCGATTTCGCCTCAGAGGATTACCCCGCCGACACCCAGTCGGCCGTCTCGTGGGGTGCCGTAATTGCCGGCGTCTTTGTCACGTTGGCGGTGGCGTTCGTGGTTCAGGCGCTTGCCGCAGGGCTTGGTTGGCCAGTGGTTTCGCCATGGCCCGGCTCAGCTTCGGCTCAAGGCTTTACCCCGATCGTCGGCAGTTGGATGATTGCGATCCAGGTCGTGGCTGCCGGGATCGGCGGTTACGTCGCTGGCCGCCTGCGGACACGCTGGCTCAATCTCCACGCGCATGAAGCGCATTTTCGCGACACCGCTCACGGCCTCCTGGTTTGGGCGGTTAGCACGGTTCTCGGCACAGTTCTCGGAGTGGGTTTAGCAGGGCTCGCCATCCATGGCGCCGAGGTCAACACCCAGCCCACAGTTTCAACCGAACTCGCCCAGCAATTTGCGTTGTTCATGGCGATTGGCCTCTTGCTCGGCGCTTTCATCGCCTCGGTCGCCGCAGCCGTAGGCGGCTTGCGGCGAGACGAGATGCATGTGCTGCACTGGAAGGACCGACCCAAGCCGGTTGGCTTCGAGCGCGTCTAGGGAGGGCGGCTCGCCCTCTGGACCTCTTCGTCAACCCATCGCATATGACGCGCTCGCATCAGAAGGGCGCGTGACATGCGCGGAACCATCGCCTCGCTTTGGCGACATCCGGTCAAGGGACTGACGCCGGAGCCGCTTGACGCCGTCGAGCTCGAGGCCGGCGCCTATTTTCCGAATGACCGGGTGTTCGCGGTCGAGGTCGGACCGTCCGGCTTCGACCCCGAGCATCCGCGTCATATTTCGAAATTTCGCTTCACGGTGCTGGCGTGCTTCCCCGAGTTGGCGCGATTGAAGACACGCCTCGACGATGAGGCTGGCCGGCTGTTCATTGGCGATGCGAGCGGATTTGGCGTCGATATCGCGTTTCGCCAACCTGAGAGTCGTGCGGCGCTGGCGCGCTATCTCCAGGCTTTTCTCGGCGCCGGGGCCGATGCACCGCTGAAGGTGGTGCAAGGTCCAAGCGCCCAACCGACATCGGGAGATCGCGCCCACCACTTCATGGACAACACGCAGGATGGCTTCGTCTCGGCGATCAATCTTGCCAGTATCCGCGCCATCGAGCAGGCGATCGGCCAAGCCGTCGATCCCCTGCGCTTTCGCGCCAATCTCTATTACGACGCTGGCGAGGCGTTCATCGAAGATGACTTGCAGCGCGGCGATCTGATCGAGGCGGGCTCTGCCCGGTTGCAGACGATGAAGGCGATCACCCGCTGTATCGCGACCCACGCCAATCCCGATACGGGCGTCCGTGACATCGACATGCTCGGTGCGCTGCAGACACATTTCGGCCGCGTCACACTGGGGAATTATTTTGCCGTGGAGCGGGGTGGGCGCACGGCGCGCGGCGACGCGTTCGGAACTGCGGCATGACCGGTTTGCGGACCTGGCTGGATGTCCAGCGCCACGGCGCCCGCGTGTTGGGGGAAGCCGGGCTCGAAGGCGCAGCGCGCGATGCGCGGCTGCTTCTGGCCGATGCGCTGGGTGTCGATGCAGCTGGACTGATCGCGGTAGAGATGGGGCCGGCGGCCCCCGGGCCGACCGAGGCGTTTATGGCCTCTCTCATCCGGCGCGAGACAGGATGGCCGATCTCGCGTATTCGCGGCTGGCGAGAGTTCTATGGTCGAAGGTTCCAGATTACGTCCGACGTGCTCGATCCCCGACCGGAAACCGAGTTGCTGGTTGAGCAGGGGCTTGCGCGCCTGCCGCCGGGCGGACGCCTGCTTGATCTTGGGACCGGCTCGGGCTGCATTCTTGCCTCGGTGCTGGTGGCGCGAGGCGATGCAACCGGTGTCGGCGTCGACATCTCGGGGGCGGCGCTGGCTGTCGCCGCCGCCAACGCGCGCGAACTCGGCGTCGCCGATCGCGCAGAGTTTCGCGCCGGAAGCTGGGGCGATGGCGGGACCGGCTTCGACCTGGTGCTCGCAAACCCCCCTTATGTAACCGAGGCTGAATTCAGCGGCCTTGCGGTCGAAGTGCGTGAGCATGATCCGCGTCTTGCGCTGGTTGGCGGATCCGATGGTCTCGATCCTTACCGGGCGATCCTGGCGGAGCTGCCGAACATGCTGAAGCCAGGCGGGTGGCTTGGCGTCGAGTTCGGCGCAGCTCAGGGCGAGGCGGTCCGGGCGCTGATGGTTAGCGCCGGCTTGGATGAGATCACCGTCCTGCCTGACCTCGCCGGGCTGCCGCGCGCAGCTTTTGGTCGCACGCCGCTGGAAGCGTCATAAATTCAGGGAGTTCGCACTGGTATTTCCCGCGGAAATCGCTTGCCAAATCCAACGGACACGCTAGCGTTCTGGACACGGGCCAGCTGGCGATTCCAATACCAACGCCGCGATCCGGGTGCTCCTGCTATGTGGCGGAGCCCAACAAGTCCCAAAAGGGCTACATATCTTGCAGAAACGGGATGGTTTCATGAAGCGTCAGCGGGGACGCGGACGTAAGCCCGGCGGCGGCGGCGGCGGCGGCGGCGGGGGTGGTGGCGGCGGAAGCGGCAACCAGGGCAATCGCTCGCTTGAGAGCAATGGACCCGAGGTCAAAATCCGCGGCACCGCGGCTCAGATTTTCGAGAAGTACTCACAGTATGCGCGCGACGCCCAGTCGGGCGGAGACCGCGTGAAGTACGAGAACTACCTGCAGCATGCCGAGCACTATTTTCGTATCATGGCGGCCACCATGCCGCGCGAGCAGCGCATTCAGCAGAGCGAGAATGGCGGCGGCTACAGCAACAACAACGACGATGATCGCGACAATGACGAAATCTCGACCGATCCGTTGAAGATTGTCGATCACGGCGGCGACGACGCTGACGACGACGACGGACCTGAAGGCGATGAAGTTGAGGCGCAGGACGGCGCCAACGCCAATTCCGAAGGCGGCGCTCAAGGCCAGGCTGGCGAAGAACGCGAAGGTCGCTCGCGCCGACGTCGTAACCGCAACCGCAACCGCGAGGGCAACAATCCGGGTGGCGGCGGCAACAACGATGGCGGCAACAACAACGGCAATGGCGGCAGCGATCCTGAAGCCCGATCCGCCCTCGATGCGCTCGCCCAGAAGCAGGCGGCCGTCGCTGGCGGCTGATCGGCCACCTCTGATCTGCGGGCTTTGATCGGCCAGCACTGATCGGCCAGCACTGATCGGCCAGCACTGATCGGCCAGCACTGATCGGCCAGCACTGATCGGCCAGCACTGATCGGCCAGCACTGATCGGCCAGCACTGATCGGCTGGCGATGTTTTCGACGCTTCAGTGAATCGGCCCGTCCTGAGGCGCGTCTGGGGCGGCCGCCGGTCGGGCTGCTTCTGCATCCATCTCGTGCCGGAGGTGCGCAAGATGCGCCTCACGCTCCATGCTTGCTTCCTGGCCGAGATAGCGCCGGAACTTGAACAGCACCCAGATCGTGTACCCGCAGGCCCCGGCCAATACCGCCAGGAACACGGCGAGCCCGAAATCCCCGGTCGTAAAGCCCTGCGCCGCCGCAATCAGCATCAACACGCCGAGGAGCGCGTTTCCGCCGATGCAGATGATCTGGACGTGCAACGGCATGGCCGGCGTCTCCCCGTTCGATGTCCAGTGTTAGGCTTGGTGCGCGCCTTCGCCAAGCGCGTTGCCTAGACTAGGCCATGCAGTAGGCGGCGAGCTTGTTGCCGTCGAGGTCGCGGAAATAAGCGCCGTAGAAGCCGCCGCCCCGGTCACCTGGCTTGCCTTCATCGGCGCCGCCCAGCGCCAGCGCCTTGGCGTAGACCGCGTCGACCTTCTCCTTCGAGGCGGCGGAGAGGGCAATCATGTTGCCATTGCCGCAGTGCTGCACCTTGCCATCAAAGGGGCGGGTCACGCCAAACAGCGGTCCCTTGGCGAAGCCGTAGAGCTGGCCGTTCTTGGTCTCCATCATACGCTTGCCGCCGAGTTCGGCGAGCAGTGCATCGTAGAAGGCCAGCGCCTTGTCGAGGTTGCTGACGCCGATGGTGGTGTAGCCGATCATGGGAGGACCCTCCTTATTTATGACCCGACTCGACCATGCCAGGGGGGCGTCTAGCAAGGGGTGAAGGGCCTTGCGCCATTGTCTGAGATTGCTAGAGAACGGCCACCGGACCCGTGTTCCGAGGGCCTGGGGCGCACCCCCCTTGCATCACTCCTTGAAGGGATGCGTCGATGGACAAGCTACTGATCATCGGGGCCGGAGCGGCCGGTTCGGTCACGGCCCAGAAAGCCGCGATGAACCGAGACGTTTTCAAGACGGTTCATCTTGCCTCGCGTCGGCTGGAAAGCTGCGAGAAGGCGGCCAAGCTCTGCACGAGCAAGGTCGACGTCAGCCAAGTCGACGCTGACAATGTCGCAGAGACGGTGAAGCTGCTCAAACGGGTGAAGCCCGATCTCGTCATCAACATGGCGCTGCCCTACCAGGACCTGCCGATCATGGACGCCTGTCTTGAAGCCGGCGTGCACTACATGGACACCGCCAACTACGAACCGCGCGAGGAAGCGAAGTTCACCTATAAGTGGCAGTGGCCCTACCACAAGAAATACAAGGACGCCGGCCTGATGGCCGTGCTGGGCTGCGGTTTCGATCCGGGCCAGTCCAACATCTACTGCGCCTACGCGCAGGAATTCCTGTTCGATGAGATCGAGACGATCGACATCGTCGATTGCAACGCCGGCGATCATGGCAAGGGTTTCGCCACCAACTTCAATCCGGAGATCAACCTCCGGGAAGTCACCCAGCGCGGCAAATACTGGAAGGAAGGCAAGTGGATCGAAATCGATCCGCTGTCGATCGCCTGCATGGTCGACTACCCTGAAGTCGGCCCGCGCAAGAGCTATCTGATCTATCACGAGGAAGAGGAAAGCCTCGTCAAGCACATCAAGGGTCTGAAGCAGATCCGCTTCTGGATGACGTTTGGCGACAACTATATCAAGCACCTCGACGTGCTTGTCGGCGTCGGCATGACACGGATCGATCCGGTCATGTACAAGGGACACCCCGTTATCCCGATTGAGTTTCTGAAAGAATTGCTGCCGCCGCCGTCGTCGCTGGGCGAGACCTACACGGGCAAGACATCGATCGGCGTGATCTTCAAGGGAAGCAAGAACGGCAAGACCAAACGCACCATGATCTGGAATGTCTCGGACCACGCCAAAGCCTATCGCGAAGTCAAGGCCCAGGCCGTCTCCTACACCACGGGCGTGCCGCCAGTGGTCGGCGCGATGATGATGTTCAAAGGCCTGTGGAAGGGGAAGGGCGTCTTCAACGTCGAGCAGCTGCCCTCAAAGCCGTTCATGGACGAGATCGGCAAACAGGGTCTGCCCTGGGAGGTGAAGGAGGTAAGGATTGCCGACCAGAAGGATCTGTTTGCGGTGAAGACCTGAGATGGGTCCGAACCTGCCTTCCGGCATTTCGACCCCCGCCTATATCGTCGATGTCGCGAAGCTGAAGGCCAACGTCGCCTCGGCGGCGCGCATCCGCAAGGAAGCCGGCGCCAAGGTGTTGCTGGCCACCAAGGCGTTCGCCATGCCGGCGGCGTTTCCGTTCATGCGCGACGGGCTCGACGGCACCACGGCAAGCGGGGTCTACGAGGCGATTCTCGGCCACGAAACTTTCGGCAAGGAGACACACGCCTACTGTCCAGCCTGGACGGCGAGCGAAATTGCCGAGCTCAAGGGCGTCGCGGGTCATGTCTATTTCAACTCGGCGTCGCAATTGTCGAAATTCGGCAAGCAAGTGCGAGCCAATGGCGGAGAGGTCGGGTTGCGGATCAATCCCGGCTACTCGAACGCCACACTGGGCGGCCATCTTTATGACCCCTGCGCGCCCCATTCGCGCTTCGGCGAGGTTGAACGTGAACTCGGCAAGGTCGACTGGACCGAGGTCCACACGCTGCATGCCCACGCGCTGTGCGAGAGCAAGGCCGATGGTTCAGTTGGCCTGATCGAGCATGTCGCGAAGCAATTCGGCCACTTGATTCGCAAGGTGAAGGCAGTGAATTTCGGCGGCGGCCACTTCATCAACAAGCCGGGCTATGATGTCGACGCGCTGATCCGTGCGCTGAAGGCGATCCGTTCCGAGTTCGGCGTCGAGGTCTATATCGAACCGGGCGGCGGGCTGGCGGTCGATGCGGGCTACCTTGCCGCCAGGGTGGTTGATCTGCACCGCAATGAGAAACCGCTCGCGATCATGGATGCTTCAGCCTCGTGCCATATGCCCGACGTCCTGGAAGTGCCCTACCGGCCCGAGATCGCCGGCGCTGGCCAACCGGGGGAGAAGGCTTTCAGCTACATTCTCGGCGGCAAGACCTGCATGACTGGCGACGTCATCGGCGAATATTCATTCGACCAGCCGCTGAAGCCTGGCGACCAGCTGATCTTCCTCGACATGGCGCAATACTCGTTCGTCAAGAACACCACATTCAACGGCGCGCCCTTGCCCGACCTCGCCCTGCTGCACGAGGATGGCCGCTACCAGGTGGTGAAACGCTTCGGTTACAAGGATTTCGCCGACAAACTCGGATGAGGGCATGACCGCATCGCCGTTTCTCTCGCGCGCCGAAATCCGCCTGCCGGACTGGCTCGCCCAGCGTTCGGTCGCGCCGACCCTGTCCGACGACCCGGCCGCCATGCAGCTCGCGATCGATCTGGCGCGCGAGAACGTGGCGCGGGCGCATGGCGGGCCGTTCGGTGCTGTGCTGGTGGGTGGGTCGGGGCGGGTTCTGTCGGTGGGCGTCAATCTGGTGCAGGCGTCGAGCAATCCGGTCTTGCACGCCGAGGTGACGGCGATCTCGCTGGCCGGCGCAGGCGGCGAGACCCTGTTCACCACCTGCCAACCCTGCATCATGTGCCTCGGCGCGATCCACTGGGCCGGCATCCGACGCGTCGTCTATGCGGCGTTGCGCGAGGACGCCGAGGCGATCGGCTTCCGTGAAGGCGCAGGCTCCCCAGAACTCCAGGCAGAGATGGCGGCGCGCGGCGTGGTCTTCGAGGGCGGCCTGATGCGTGAGGACAGCATCGTGATCCTGCGCGGCTATCGCCGCGGCGGCGGGAAGATCTACGGACCAGGCCAGGCGGGGTCTACCTGAGACTATCCCGTCCGAGGCGTCAGCCGATATGCCCGCCGGCTTTCGCCCAGGCGAGAAACAGCTCGGTCCAGTGCGAACACGACGCTGTTTTCGGCGCGATCAACGCGAAGCCATGGCCGCCGCTCTCGAAGAGGTGCATCGCCGACGGCACGTGCAGGTCGCACAGGGGATGAGGAGGATTGCCGCGTCAGCTGACCTTATGCACGCGCGCCTGACCCGCGCAAACGAAAAGGCCCGCGCAAACGAAAAGGCCCGCGCAAACAAAAAGGGCGGCGATGGCTCGCCGCCCTTTCCAGTCTTCGGTTTCGTACGATTATCGCGCCGACTTGCGGCGGCGGAAGGCCACGACCTTGCCGGATTTCGCCGGCTTGGCGATGGGGCCGTACATCGAGGTCCACGGTGCGTCTTTCACTTCGGCTTCTTCGGTGTCGCCAAAGCCGTTGAAGCGCGTGGTCATCGCGACGCCATAGGCGCCGAGCATGCCGAGTTCGATGTAGTCGCCCTCGCGGATGTCAGAGGGGAGGTCATAGGGGCCTTCCATCGTATCCAGCGAATCGCAGGTCGGCCCGTAGAGTTTCCAGCCCTGCGGCTCGCCGGCGAAGTCGCCGTCGACGCGCAGCGCCTTCACCGGGAAGGGCCATTTGCAGTGAGCGGCGTCGAACAGGTTGCCGTAGGAGCCGTCGTTGATGTGCAGGCAGCCGTCCTTCACAAGCTCGACGCGGGCGAGGATCGACGTGCTTTCGGCGACCAGCGCCCGGCCGGGTTCGCACCACAAGTCGGCGTTCATCAGAACGGGCATGTCCTCGAACGCCTCACGGATCACGTTCATGTAGAGCGTGAGGTCTGGCGGCGTCATGCCGGGATAGGCCGACGGGAAACCGCCGCCGACATCGACAACGTCAACCGTAACGCCCGCCTGCTTGATGACGCGCGAGGCCAGCTCCATCGCATCGCGATAGGCCGACGGGCTCATGCATTGCGAACCGACATGGAAGGAAACGCCGAGTTCGTCGGCGAAGCGCCGCGCCTTGGAGAGCAGGGCCGGGGCCACGTCCTCCTCGATGCCGAACTTGCCGGTGAGGGCGTAGCCCGCATCCGCGTTCGATACGGCCAGCCGCACGACCAGCGTGAGATCCTTGGCGCCGCCCGTCGCGGCGACGATCTTCTCAAGCTCGGCTTCGCAGTCGAGCGCGAAGATGCGCACGCCATGATCGAAGTACGATCTTTCGATCGCCTTGCGCGACTTCACCGGGTGCATGAAGGCCAGCTTCGCGTCCGGATAGCGGGACGTGATGAGCTGGACCTCAGCCTCGGAGGCGACGTCGAACCAGCGAAGCCCGGCCGCGTACACGGCATCGAGCGCCCAAGGGGAGGGGTTCGCCTTGACGGCGTAGAGGACCTTCCCCGAAAATTTCTCCTGGAACCAGGTAGCCGCTATCGAAACCCTATCCGGTCGCACGCATGCGACAGGCTTTTCTGGGAGTCGATCCCGGACCAGGTCCAGGGGCGTTTGAAACGTGAGCAATTCACGTAAACCCCTGTTAGTTGTTGAACCCAATCCGGCGTTAGTACGGGCCTTCAACTCGTTAAGTCTGCCTCTCAACCCGCACACGTCATCCAAACCCCTTGCTCGATCGAGCTTTCGGGAAGTTCAGACGCCACGTGGAATCAAGGCGCAGAGCCTCGAGCCGATGTCCGCCGGCGCAGTGCATATAGGGGCATAGGCCCCCCCTGTAAATAATTTCTTGCGGTGGTTCAGTGGGTTGCCTGTGAATCCCTATTTTTCGGCCTTTCGGAGCCGTCATATGACGGCATGGCGGAGGAGCGAAGACGGCGAGGAGGAGCGCGCGAAGCGGATTTCGAGCTTCGGCAAGCGCTGATTCGCGGCGTGATTCGATCGTCGTCCGGCCGGATAAACGCGAACGCGCCCTAGGCGTCCCTCGATCCGGGAGAGCCCAAGCGAACCCCAAGCGCCTCGCCAGCCGGTCCGCTGCCGGAACGCTGATCCCCCGTCGTCCGTCGTCATCCAGCTCCGTCTCGCGACGGGCTCCTTGCGCAGGCGAGCGCGGCGCCTAGACTGCCTGAGGGGCCGCCGGGTTTGGGCCGCCGGGTTTGGGCTGCCGGGGAAGGGGTCGGCTCGCCACCATCCCTTGGCGGCGATGGTTGGGCTGATCGCGCCCATTTGGTGCGGCGGCCAAAAGAAGAGACGCCATGATCGATTCCAAAATTCCGCTGGTCCGTAGCGCACTTTTGAGCGCGCTGGCTTCCGCCTTGCTGATTGGGTGCGCGACACCGCAGCCGAAGGGTCCGCCAAGCGTTGCCGCCGCGCCGACACCCGCGCCCTCCGCCGCAACCGCGACGCCTGCCGCTGTCGCGCCTAGCGCCATCGCCCGAGAGCTTGCGGCGATGAAGCTCGATGTCCCTTACACAAAATATGTGCTCGCCAATGGTCTTACTCTGATTGTCGCGCCGGATACCAAGACGCCGACCGTCACCTTCCACATCTGGTATCATGTGGGCTCAAAGAACGAGCCGCGCGGTCGCTCCGGGTTCGCCCACCTGTTCGAGCACCTGATGTATAATGGCTCTGAACACTTCAACGACGATTTCTTCAAGGCGACGCAGAAGGTCGGCGCGACCAACCAGAACGGCTCGACCTCGACCGACCGCACCAACTATTTTCAGACCGTCCCCAAGCAAGCGCTCGACACCATTCTGTGGCTGGAGAGTGATCGCATGGGCTACCTGCTCGGCGCGGTCGATCAAAAGCGGCTCGATGAACAGCGCGGCGTCGTTCAGAACGAGAAGCGCCAGGGCGAGAACCAACCCTATGGCACCGTCTTCAACCACATCAACAAGGCGACCTATCCCGAGGAACATCCCTACGGCCATACCGTCATTGGTTCGATGGACGATCTCAATGGCGCCAAGCTCGACGACGTGCGCGACTGGTTCAAGATTTGGTATGGCCCCGCCAATGCGGTGCTGGTGCTGGCCGGCGACGTCACGCCGGAAGACGCCAAGGCAAAGGTCGAGAAATACTTCGGCGAAATCCCGCCAGGCCAACCGTCATCGCATCCCAAGGTCTGGATCAACAAGCTCTCCGGGGCGCAACGCGAAACGATGTATGACCGCGTCGCGTCCCCGCGCATCTACAAGACCTGGAACGTCCCGCAGCTCGGCGATCCTGACGGTGAACTGTTGGACGTGGCCGCCTATGCGCTCGCCGGCGACAAGAACGCCCGACTGACCAAGCGCCTGGTTCATGACGAACAGGTCGCCACCAGCGTGGTCGCGGGCAATGGCCAGAGTGAAATCGCCGGGCAATTCCGCATCATCGTCACCGCCAAGCCAGGCGCCGATCTTGCGCACATCGAGACCGTGATCGAGGAGGAGATGCAGAGACTGTTCGCCGCCGGACCGACGCGCGATGAACTCGACAAGGTTGTCGTCGCCAATGTCTCCGGCACGGTGCAGCAGCTGGAGCGGACCTCCAGCAAGGCGGCGATGCTGGCCCAGTGGGAAACTTTTCTCGGCAATGCCGGCGCCTGGAAGGATTCGCTGAACCGGCTTGAGGCGGCGACGCCGGTGACCGTCGCGAGCGCGGCCCGCAAATGGCTCGCGGACGGGTCTTATACGATTACCGTTCTGCCATTCCCGAACTACGCTGCATCGAAAACGCCGGTCGACCGCAAGTCCGTGCCGGCGCCCGGCGCCATCGCTGACGTGGTGTTCCCAAAATATCAGACTGCGACGCTGTCGAACGGCATGAAAGTGATGCTGGCCGAGCGGCACGATGCGCCGACGGTAACCGTGCGCATGCTGGTCGATACCGGCACGCCGGCCGACTGGGCGATGATCCCCCCCGACACCGGCAACCTCTCGGTCGGCCTGATGGACGAGGGTACGACCAGCCGCACCGGTCTCGAGATCGCCGAGGCCCTCGATCGGCTTGGCGCCGACCTCAACGTCTCGGGGGGAGGCGAGGTCTCGACCGTCGACATCACCGTGCTGAAGCCGACGCTCGATCCGGCGCTGGCGATTTTCGCCGATGTGATCCGCAACCCGGCCTATGCCGACGCCGACTTCAAGCGGGTGCAGCAGCAGGCGGTGCAGGGTCTGCGCCAGGCGATGCGCGATCCCACCTACATGGCCAACTCTGTCATGTCGCGCGAGCTCTGGGGCGAGAAACATCCCTATGGCGTTGTCTCGAAGCCCGAAGCGGTCGCGAAGATCACCCGCGATCAGGTCATCGCTTTCCACAAGACCTGGTTTGGTCCCAACCACGCAACCCTGATCGTGGTCGGCGACGCGACGCTGGCCGAGATGACGCCCAAGCTCGAGGCCGCCTTCAAGGACTGGGCGCCGGCGCCGGGCAGGCGCAGCGACGTTCCCGCGGGGGTGCGACCGGACAAGCCGAAGGTCTATCTCGTCGACCGCCCGGGCTCGGTGCAGTCGGTGATCCTGGCAGGCGGGGTTCAAGCGCCGCGCAATCCTGCCGAGGACCAGAAACTCTCGGCGTTCAACGCGCTCTTTGGCGGCAACTTCACCAGCCGGATCAACATGAACCTGCGTGAGGACAAGCACTGGAGCTATGGGGCGCGCACCGGCGTCAGCGGCGGGCGCGGCCCGCGCACCTTCATCGTCACCGCGCCGGTGCAGACCGACGCCACCAAGGGCGCCCTGTCGGAAGTGCGCAAAGAGCTGGCCGACGTCGTCGCCAAGCGTCCGCCGTCGAAGGCCGAGGTCGAAACCGCTAAGACCAACGCCATCCTTGGCCTGTCGAGCCGCTGGGAGGCGAACGCCGCCGTGGTCGCCTCCCTGGGTGAGATCGCGCTCTATGGGCTGCCGGCGAATTATTTCGACACCTATGCTGGTGGCTATCGCCTGGTTTCGACCGAAGACGCAGTCGCCATGGCGAAAAGGCTCATCCCCAACCAGAACCATGTCTGGGTGATTGTCGGAGACCGCGCCAAGATCGAGGCAGGGGTTCGCGAGCTGAACCTTGGCGAGCTCGTGATCCTGGACGGTAATGGTGACCCTGCGAGCTGAACCGGCGAACCCGGGCTGACAAGATCGGCCAGCGGGACTGGCGGGACTGGCGGGACCGGCGGGACCGGCGGGCCAGCGCTGGCCCGGCTCTTGTATCCTTTGGCCTTGGCGAACCGGCTTGGCAGGGGATTTCGCCAAAATGGGGCGCCGTCGACCTCATCGGCGCCCAGGTCTGAGGCGCGGGCGGCGGCAAGCGCCGGTGACTGAGTTAATTTCGACGCGGCTAGACTTGTTAGATCGACGGGTTAATGCGTCAGCGTTAGTATTGTGACTAGACAGGTCGGCGAGCCGCTTGGCTTGAGTTTGCAAACTCACCTCACTGGCGAAATTGGTACCGGGGAATTTGGTATGTCTTCGAATGCGGCGCGCCTGACCTCTGCGCCCCCTATCACTCCAAGACCGGTTCTGGTTCTTGAACTCAACGAGCTGTGCCCGCCCATTATCGAGAAGATGATGGCCGCTGGCGGGCTGCCGAACTTCAAGGCCCTGCATGACAAATCCGACGTTCATGTCACCTGGACCGACGATGAAGACCTCGAGCCATGGGTGCAGTGGGTAACGCTGCACACCGGCGCCAAGCAGGACGTTCACGGCGCCAAAGAACTCGACGAGGGCTATCGCGTCGACCTGCCGCGTGTCTGGGACCGGCTCGGCGATCGGGGCTATCGCTCGCTGGTCTTCGGTTCGATGAATTCTCGCGCCTTTTCCGACAAGGTGTTTCTGGTGCCGGATCCGTGGTCCGTGCGCATCGCGGCGAGCGACCCAGCTTACAAGGCCTTCCACGATTTCATCGCCTTCAATGTCACCGAGCACACCAACGCGCGGGCGAAACCTTCACGCAAGATGGTGCTGGGATTTGCGCGCTTCATGGTCAGCCGCGGGCTTTCGATCTCCACGGTGATGACGGCCGTCCGCCAGCTCGCCGAGGAAAAGACGGCGGCCCGCGATCTCAAATGGCGCCGCTCGCTGATCCTCGACCTGCTGATGTGGGATGTGTTCGAGGCCGAATACCGCAGGCGCAAGCCAGGCTTCGCCACCTTCTTCGCCAACTCGACGGCGTTCCTGCAGCACCGCTACTGGCGCCATATGCAGCCTGACGCTTACCAGGTGAAGCCGGGCGAAGCCGAGATGGCCGCTTACGGCGATGCGGTCACGAGCTCCTACCGTCACATGGACAAGCTGGTCGGGCGGGCGATGAAGCTGGTCGGCCCCCAGGGTCGCATCGTTTTCGTGACGGCCCTGAGCCAGGAAGCCAATCTTCGCTACGAGCATATTGGCGGCAAGTTCGTCTACCGGCCGCATTCCTTCGCGGCGCTGAACACCTTTGCCGGCGGACCTGCAGGCGCCACGTTCGAGCCGGTGATGACCCACCAGGCTTGGGCCAGCTTCGCCACCAAGGAAGGCGCTGTCGCCTTCGAGGCGGCGCTCAACGCCATCCAGTCAAACGGGGCGACGGTAATGGAATGGCGCCGGACCGAGACCCGCGTCTTCTTCTGGTGCCGCTTCATCTCCAAGGTCGATGATGATCTTCAGCTCACCAATGCGATGACCGGCGCCCGGGCGCCGTTCAGCGACCTGTTCGCGCTGGTCGGGCAAGTGAACAACTCGCAGCACAATCGCAACGGCGCCTTCTGGATCGAGCGCGAGGGCGGTAAGGGTGTCGTCCACGCCGACAAGCTGCCGCTTGAACGAGCCGCCGGGATGTTGCTTGACCTGTTCCCTGAGCGGGGAGAGAAAACCGCTCGCAAACCGGCGCGCGAACTCGCCGCCGAGTAGCGCCGCCGCCTCGCTCCGCCCCCGTCGTCTTGGGCCCTTCAGCTTTTCGTTTTTCTCGCCTCAGTCGCCTGCGGCGCCTCGCCTGCCGGCGCGGTCGGCGGCTTGCGGCGCCGCAGGCGGATGGCGTGGCGGATGCGGGCCAGGCGCTTCCAGAAGCGGCGACGTTCCGGCACCGGCAGCGGCTCGAGATTGTTGAGGAACTGCTCGGCGCAAGCCCGCCAGGAATAGGTCTCAGCATAGGCGCGCGCCGCGTCTCGCGAGCACTTCAGCGCTGCAAGGCCAGCCGTCCTGAGGTCGTCGTCAATGGCGCCCGCAGCTGACCCGGGGATCAGGTCGCGCGGCCCCGGTACGTTGAAGCCGGCAACCGGCGTTCCGGCCGCCATGGCTTCGAGGATAACCAGGCCAAACGTGTCGGTCAGGCTGGGAAAGACGAACACGTCGGCATTGGCGAAACAGGCGGCCAGCTCCTCGCCGACCTTGGTGCCAAGGAAGTGCGCGTCCTTGTGCTTCTCCTTCAGGCTCTCGATTTGCGGCCCGTCGCCGACGATCACCTTGGTTCCGGGCAGGTCGGTCTCGAGGAAAGCGGCGATGTTCTTCTCGACCGCCACGCGGCCGACATTGAGCCAGATCGGCCGGGTCATGCCATTGAACGGGCCGCCATCATCCGACCGTTTGGAGGGATGGAAGAGTTCGGTGTCGACCCCGCGCGACCAGGCGGCAATGTTCTTGAAACCACGCGCTTCCAGTTCCTCGCGCATCGAGTTGGTCGCGACCATCACCCGACCAGAATACTTGTGGAACTCACGCACATACATGTAGCCAAGCCAGATCGGCATGAACCAGAAGCGAGCCGAAATATATTCGGGAAAGCGTGTGTGGTAGCTCGTCGTGTAGGGGAATTTGTGTTTGAGGCAGACCCCGCGCGCCGCCCAGCCCAGCGGTCCTTCGGTGGCGATGTGCACGGCGTCGGGCTGAGCC
>JANMWT010000351.1:0-1798 GCA_031394145.1 Alphaproteobacteria bacterium
GCACCCGTGCACGGAGGGGGCGCGGGAGTTGACGTGGATGGTGACGTCGTTGCTGGCGCCGATATCCAGCTTGGCACCCTAGGGCATCAGCTTGGGTCTCGGGGTACCAAGTTGGTATCTGCTTGGGCCTGTGCACCTCGCGCTCTCGCTATTGGCACCGATCGGCGCTGTCGTCCCTCAGTTTCTAGCACTACTGCGTCAGCCCCTCGCGCGGCGTGTCGTCGTGTTCGGGTGATGGCAGGCCGGGCACCTCGGCAGCCAAGTGGCGATGGTCCGCGCTACCGCAAGCCGGACAGTGATGAAGCTGTCTGGGAAGTGGCGCTCCGGACGCGAGCGGGTCCTGCGGGTCGGCCAAGGGCCTGCGGGCCTCAGGGGGGGAAAGCCGATTACGCTCGGCGACTATGAAGGCATAGCTGGCGAGCACCACCGATACATGGTGGTACCAGCCTGGATAGCTGCGCCCTTCATAATGGTCGAGCCCGAGTTCGCCCTTCAGATCTTGATATGTGCGCTCTATTCGCCAGCGCTGCATGACGAGACGGACGAGCTGCTTGGTCGCGGCTGGGAGTTTGGCCATCGAGACGAAGAAGTAGTTCGCGGGCTCGGGCTCATGGTCGCGCCATTCGATGAGAAGCGTCGCCTGCTCGCCGTCACCCACTTGTACGCGGAGGCGGGCAAACTCGGCGGTCATTGCGCGACGCGAGCCCTGGCGCCAGGTGCATCGGCGAAAGGCCCCATCCTTCTTGAGTTGCTGCGCCAGCGTCTTGAGCCGATGGCGCTTCCCACGACAGACGCCGTCGCGGCCGATTAGCCTCACATTGGTCGAGGACGTAATTCCCATCACGTAGTCGAGTCCCAGGCTGCGCAGCTCTTTGCGGAAGTCGGCTGCGTTGCCATATCCGCTATCCGCCAGCACGACACCACGGGGCACGCCTGCCTGCAGAGCACGGCGGATCATCTGCAGTGCCAAATCAGGCTTGGTAGCAAACTCCACACCGGCAGGGATCTTCGCCTCCGTCCGCCGCTTGCGGTCTTGGGTCCAGGAGCGCGGAAGATAGAGTTCGAAATCGATTGGCACCTGGTCAGAAGGCGTCGCCACCACCAAGCTGACGCCGAGCTGGCAATTGGTCACCTTTCCTGCCGAGCCCGTGTATTGCCGCTGCACGCCCACCGAGTGCTTGCCCTGCTTGAGGAAGCCCGTGTCATCGATGATCCAAGCCTCGACCTTCTCTTTGGCTGTCATCGCTGAAAGCGCGAAGCGACTCGCTTCTGCGCGGATCAGGTCGTCGCTCCACTTTGCGTTCCCGAGGAAGTGCAGCAGGCGCTGGTGCTCGGCGTCGACTCGCTTCGGATCTGCTGAAGCCCGCGCCGCGAGCGGCTCGGCGCTTTTGCGCTCGGCGTCGGACAAGATCCCCATTGCGTACGTCGCGAATGACGCTCGCCGCCCGTCGTTGCCGAGGAGCTCGCCCAGGCGCTGGAAGTACCCTTCAAGCCGCTTCGTCGCTGCCGGCGTCATGATGTCCATGACCCGTTCACAGATCACTCCAGGATCGGCGCTGCAACAGCAAAAACGCCTCCTGCTCGCAAGCGATCGATCTCACTCCAACTTAATCGAACAGGAGCGCTGACGCAGTAGTGCTAGTAGCTGCTGCGACCACGGGATTTCAAAGCCGTCGAACAGCTCGACCGATTTCTCGGGCGCCAGACCCAGCGTCTCGCGATGCTCGCCGAGCAGCATAGCGCTGAAACGAACCCGCGACCCATCGTGACCGTCTCCGCTCACACGCCAACGTGGTTG
>JANMWT010000403.1:0-1506 GCA_031394145.1 Alphaproteobacteria bacterium
GCCAACTTGCTCGATCCGGTGCAAGTAATGGTCTACGGCTCGCGCATGCCGCTCAATCAGGTGGCAACCGTGACGGTGCCTGAAGCCCGCATGATTTCGGTGCAGGTCTGGGACCGCTCGAACGTGACGGCGGTCGACAAAGCCATTCGCGAGGCCAACCTCGGATTGAACCCGATCATGGACGGCCAAATCTTGCGGCTGCCTGTGCCGTCGCTGACCGCAGACCGGCGCCAGGAACTGGTGAAACTCGCCCACAAATATACCGAACATTGCAAAGTTTCGATAAGAAACGTCCGGCGGGAAGCCATGGACCTGCTGAAGAAACTCGAAAAAGACGGGAAAATGAGTCAGGATGACCATCGCGGCCATTCCGAGAAGGTGCAGACTCTGACAGACAAGCTGATCAACGAAGTCGATCAGATCCTCGCCACCAAAGAGGCCGAAATCCAAAAGGTCTGATGATGGCGGCCGGCAAGGGGCCGGTTTGGGCCCGGAATTCCCGAAGTTTGGTCCGTGCGCCGAGAGAACGGAAGGTCAGCTTTGCCGTGACATCCAAGAGCGATTTCTCCGACATAGGTCAAAGAGCGCTCCTTCCGCCGCGCCATGTCGCCATTATTATGGATGGCAACGGGCGCTGGGCTAAGGAGCGGGGCTTGCCGCGGACCATCGGTCATCGCCAGGGTGTCGAAGCGGTGCGCCGCACAGTCAAGGCCGCAACCGATCTCGGCATACCCTACCTCACCATATATAGCTTCTCGTCAGAGAACTGGTCGCGGCCGGCCGATGAAGTTGACGACTTGATGGGGCTGATGAAGCGCTTCATCCGGCGCGATCTGGCCGATCTGCATCGCAATAACGTGCGCATCCGCATTATCGGCGAGCGCCAAAGCGTCGATCCTGAATTGATGACACTGATCGATGAGGCGGTTGAGCTGACGCGCGAAAATTCGGCCCTGACACTCGTCATCGCGTTCAACTATGGCTCGCGCGGCGAAATTGCCAAAGCTGCACGCCGCTTGGCGGCAGAGGTTGCTGGCGGGCGGCTGGCGCCGGAAGCCATTACAGCCGAGCGCCTCGGGCTCGAGCTCGACACCGCCGGCATCCCCGATCCAGATTTGCTGATCAGAACTTCGGGCGAACAGCGCTTGTCAAACTTCTTGTTGTGGCAGACGGCTTATACCGAATTTGTCTTTCTGGACTCCTATTGGCCGGATTTCGACCGGACAGCGCTTGAAGGTGCCATCCAAGAATTCCGCGCCCGCGAGCGCCGTTTCGGCGGCCTGTCGCAGCGCTCGAGCGCGTGAGGATTTATGACGGATCCGGTCCCGAATGCACCCGAGCGCCAAAACAAAAACCAAATGATGTCGCGCGAGCTGCAGCTGCGCATCGTGTCCGGACTGATTGCTGGTTTGATCGCGGTCTTGATGGTCTACTGGGGCGCTGTGCCGTTCGCGATTTTGGTGTTCCTGATCGCAGCCGCGATGAGTTGGGAATGGGGCGGGATCG
>JANMWT010000441.1:0-10787 GCA_031394145.1 Alphaproteobacteria bacterium
TGTTGGCGAGGTCAGCCGCCATCTTGGGATTGCCGTTCGTGGCGCTGATCTCGATGATGTAGGTCGGACCGTGGCGGTTGATCAAGATCGAGCCCAGGACGCCGTCGATCATGCCGTTCATCAACGCTTTTTCATTCGCTGCAACATCCGCCGGGCTCGGCGGCGGCGGCGGGGCAACCGCGCGCTTGTGCGGCGCAAGGCTTTTGATGAACGTCTTGATCTGAGCGATGTTTTTCTGCATCGCGGTCGGCGGGCGCAGCGAGTAGTTGAAATCCGGGTTGTGGACGAGGTCGAGCCGATCCACGACCTTGGCGATCAAAGACCGGCTCTTCAGGACTTCGGCTTCGGTATCGACGCCTGCGGCGTCGGCCGGCAGGCCCTGCAGGACCGCGCCAATATCGATGACCTTCTGTTTCGGGGTCGCCACAATGACGCTGGCCGTCGCGGTATATCGCGGCTTCAACTGGTAAGCGTAGACGGCTACCGCAGCGAAGGTCAGAAGGAACACGGCGATCAGCAGGCTCAGGCGCCGGCGGATCGCTCGGATCACGCGCTTGAGCGTGACCAGACCGTCATTCTCGATCGGCTGTTGCAGGATCGACCCTTGCGGGTAGGCCGCCGGCACATCCAGTGAGTAGACCTTGTTCACCCGACTAACTCCCGAATTCGCCGGCGATGGTTACCACATCACGCCTCAGGGGAAGAGTCTCAGCGTCACACTAACAGTATTGTCGCTGAACTTCGGGCCGAACGGCGTCGCGACGCCGCTCGAGTCCTGGTTGCGGTAGGCATAGGCAAGGTCCACCCGCGCCCGGCGGTTCAACTTGTAGCCGACGCCGGCGGAGAGGCTGGTGATCTTGTCCTTGCGATCGATGTCTTGGAAATCCTGATCTTCATACCCCAGGTCCCCGAAGAGGACGATATTCCGGCGAAGCTCGTGATCGACGTGGACCCCGACGGTGGTGTCGAACGCCACCGACGAGTTCAGGAGACCCGGATCGAAAACGGTGCGCTGGGCGGAGAAGGTCACGGTGGTGATCTCGGTGGGGAACCACTGCAGCCGGCCATCGACGGCCGGGCCGCTGAAATCGCGCCCGGACTTCTGCTTGGTCTGAAGGTAGCCCACGGCAATGTCGCCCCGGAACGGCGCCGCCAGCTCAAAATTAGCGCCAACCTGATAGAAATTGCGGGTCGAGTCGCGATCCGGCAGGGATTGGTCATAGCTCACATCGCCATGCCGGGCGAGGACGTAGACCGCGACGTCCGGCGAAATGGCGTAGGAAAAGCGCCCGCCGACGTTGGTTTGTGTCGCGTCGCGGAAATCCTGATCGATCACCACCGAAGGCGTGCTGGGTCCGGCGATGGTTCTTACGTCGTGATAGTCGTTCTTGGTGACGTTGAGGGTGCCCTCGATCTGGATCCGGTTGAATTGGTAATTGGCTTGGATCAATCCCCCGGTTGCCTCGTAGTGGACCGGCTCGGCCGCGACGCCAACCGCTGAGGGGGCATACCGGCTTTCAGTGAACCGCCCGGCATTGGCCTGGGCGGAGATTGCAAAGGCGCGGGTCACGTCCAGGCGGCCGCCGACATAGCCCTGGTAGTTGGTGACGTTCTCGCTGTCATTCTTGAGATACTGCCTGCGGTTGACAAGCAGGCCCGCGTTGAGGGCGTTCGACGACCAATTGCTGGTCACGCCGATCTGCGGGGTCAGCTCGAGAAGCGCGTCGGAGGTCTTGTTGTTCGTCTGGGCGAAGATGTTGTCATTGAACATCGCGGCCAGGTTCAAGCTGGCGTTGATCATGAACGCACCGGCATGGATCGGAACCGGATCGAATTCGGGGTGCGCTCGTTCGGTCACGGCGACGAAGCGGTGACGGAAGAAAGGATTGCCATTTGCCGACTGCGCCATGGCGGACGGCGCAAGTACCCCGAACAGCGCAATGTTCAGCGCAATGATAGAATAACCAAGCTTCATAACAGCACCCTTTGTAACCGGTCGCCCGAAACCGTCGCTCCTTGGCGACTTAGCAAGATTGAGGCCGCACCCCAGCGTCGCTGGGGAAGAGGCGGTAAACTGCGATACATCAGTCCGATCGTTAACAGATCGACCCTGCTGAACCCTTAGTCAGAGACCTGCGATTCGTCCCCGCGTGAGATTGCGCGGGGGCGGTCCAACGGTGAATCGCGTGCTTGCAGCGCGGGCTTCGGCCTCAAGGGCTGCATTCGCCAGGCTGGCCTGCGCCGCCGCCAAAGCGCCCGAGGCGGGCTCGGCTGGCTGAGCCGCCTGGAACGCCGCCGCCTGCCGGGCGACAAGTTCAGCGCTCATCGCCGAAGCCGCCATCCGCACCGGGACACAGAGATCCCCGGAACTCGAAATGATCGCCAGCGCTGCGCCGATGTCGGCCTGGCTTGCGCCGGACTTGCGTCCGCGCTCGTCCAGGCCATCGCGCGGATTGCCGCTGGTGCAGGAAACCCCATCCCATAAGCTGCGCACCAACGCTTCAAGGCGACCGCTGTCCAGCGCCGCATCGACCGGCGGCGCGATTGTCCGGGCGCTCACTTCAGGAACCATAAAAACCGCCACGCTGGTCGCCAGCCCGGCGATCGCTCGGACGAAGCGAACCATGCCCTGATCCTTCGCTATACGATTGTCTTTCACGCCCGGACCACCCTGCGGGTCAAATGAATTCGCCTCTCGAGGCATGCCGCGTCCATCATGGCGGCTTAGGCGCTTCGCCTAGAAAAAACGTTCTCGGATGCGGATCGTGTCGCCCGGCCGGACCAAGGTCGACGGCGTCAGCCGCACTTCCCGTTCATCCGGGCTGTCCATGCTTTTGATGAAGATCTTGTTCTTGTCGGCGCGGTAGGTGAAATCGCCCGCCGCCGCGATTGCTTTCATCACGGTCAGGCCGGAAATGAAGGCGTATTCGCCCGGCCGGCCGATCTCGCCACTGATATAGAAGGGGCGGTAGCTTGCGACTTCGGCGCTGACCTGGGGATTGCGCACATACCCTTGCACGCCGGCGTCAGGATCGCCCTTGAGCTTCATCTCGATCAGCCGCTGGAGCTCCTGAACCGTGAGGTTCTTTACGCTCACGTCACCGATCAGCGGCATTGAGACAACCCCCTGCCCGTCCACCACGAACGTGCCGGTCAGGGTTGGCTCGTTGTAGACGGTGATCTTCACTTTATCGCCGCTGTCGACGCGATACCCCTCTTCCACGGCGCTCGTCAGGGCGGGTTTCGGCGCCGGTTTCAGGACAGGCTTTTGCGGCGACGGCGCTTGCACGCTCTCTTGTGGCGCGGGGTCTGGCGCGGGTCCGGCGGCGCATGCCGCCATGGTCGCAAAACCGATGCCCAACCCCGCGAGGATCGCGAATTTTAGAGCCTTCATATCCCGTCTCCAGCCTATCATCCTGCCTGGCTCGCCGCCTCAACCAACGGACCCGTCATGATGAATTCGACACTCTCATGCTCAAACCGGGCCGCGGTCAGCCGACCGCTCAAATAGGCGCCCGTGTCGATGCCGATCCTCCGGCTGTCGCGATAAGGCTTCGCCGTTGGCGTATGGCCATGCACGACGACGGCGCCGAGATAATGGCGGTCGTCGAGGAAATCCTCGCGAATCCAGAGCAGGTCATGCTCGGTCTGCTGATCGAGCGGCATCCCGGGGCGGATCCCGGCGTGCACGAACACATAATCTCCAATCCGGACGCTGAGATCGAGGTTGCTGAGGAACTGCCGATGCTCGACCGGCAGGCGCGCCTTGAGATCGTCCGAGGCGCGAGCCCAATCATCGAGGTTGGTGCGGGTGCGTGGCGGCTGGACGCCGTAGGAAACCAGCGTTTCGACGCCGCCATATTCCGCCCAGCGCGGCCCGATCGAGGGATCGGTCAGGAATTGCAGCATCGCGGCTTCGTGGTTGCCCTTTAGAAAATATGTCTCAAAACGCGACAGCGACTCGCCCGAAAGGATACTGATCACGTCCTTCGACTGGAAACCGCGATCGATGTAGTCGCCCAGGAAGATGAGAATGGGCCGGCCCTCGAAGCCGCCGCGTGCAATGTCTTGTTCAAGATCGTTAATCAGGCGTTTCAGCAAATCGGCCCGGCCGTGGATGTCGCCAACCGCGTAAATCCGCCGGCCCCCTGGGATCCGCGCGGGCGCCGACGGCGCCGCGATCGTCTTGGTTAGCCCGACCGGCGTAGCGCGCGGCCGGAAGGTGCGCGCCACGACGCCGGCCGAACCGAAGGCGACAGCCAGGCCGCGCGCCAGGCTGGCGCCAGCCTCGCCGATCCGAGACAATCCGAACTTCAACCGAAGCCCCTCAATCGCTAACTTATCCTCGCTTCAGCGCCAAATCTCGGCCAGCCCGGCTGAAGGGATGTGTTGCCTCCAAGCAATGCCGAAGCCAATGGCGTTTCGCAGCCCCAAGCCCTCGGGCCAAAGCCTCCGGAGAGAACAGCCCGTCCAAGGCTTCCGCGCCCCGCCAGGTTGCAACTCGCCCCACAAGCGCTGCAACCGATGGTGTGATACTCCAAATCGGAGACAAAGCGAAAACGCTTCAACTCCGGAGTGAAAGTTAATGCAGCTTCGCCGGAGACCGCCAAGGTGTGGCGCTTGCCTAGACCCTGGGCGCCGCATTCCGGCCTGCGCTTTGCAGCGGTTACCGCCATGACGCGGATCGCATTTTTCGGACACAACGCCTCCGACACCGCCGTGGGGCGGCGGGTCCAGGCGTTCCGCGACGATGGCGTCGAGGTCGTGGGATTTATGATGCGCCGCGGCCCCGATGCTCCGCGAGGCTGGGAAAACATCGATCTTGGCGCCACGGCCGACGCCGCCTACCTGCAGCGGATCCGGGCCATCCTCTGCGGCGCGCGGATCGCGGCGCGAGCGCGTGAGAAGCTTGCGGCCGCCGATGTGATTGTTGCCCGCAACCTCGACATGTTGGCGACGGCGTTTCTGGCCCGCCGGCTCGCGGGTCTCGCGACGCCCGTGATCTACGAATGCCTCGATGTCCACCGCGTCCTCACCCGCAACGATCCCGTGGGGTTCATCCTGCGTCGGATTGAGGGCTTCTTGTTGGCGCGCTGCCGCGGGTTGATCGTATCCTCGCCCGGCTTCCTCAAGAACTATTTCGAGATCCGCCATCGCGGCCGCTACACCGCCAGTGTGATCGAGAACCGCCTCGCGTCTGGCAGCGATTACGGACCGCGTCCCGACAAGTCGGCCGCGCCCCGATCTGCCGAGACGCCGCTGCGCGTCGGCTGGGTCGGCGTCCTGCGGTGCGCCCGCAGTCTCGACCTTCTGATCAACCTGGCGCGCGAGCTCGGACCGCGCGTGCGCGTCGAGATGCACGGACGTCCGGCGCTGACGGAAGTGCCTGACTTCCATGAGAAAATCGCCGGGCTCGCCAACATGTCTTACCACGGCCCCTACCAATCGCCCGCCGATCTCGCCGGCATTTACGCCGGCATCGACCTCCTCTGGGCCGGCGATTTCATGGAGGCCGGCTACAATTCGGTGTGGCTTCTGCCCAACCGGCTTTACGAGGGTGGGTACTACGCGGTACCGCCGATCGCTCCAGCCGACACCCAGACGGCGGCATGGATCGCGGACAAGGGCGTCGGCTTTTCTGCTCCGGAAGATCTCGCCGTCACCCTGCCGAGGCTCACCCAACATCTCGTGGATGATCGCACGCCAATCCTCGAACGCCGCGCCCGCCTGCTCGCCCTGCCAACCGCGACATTCGTTCAGCAACTCGGCGCCCATCGGGCGGTGATCGAGGCGGCTTTGACCCCACGCGGCGCGCGGCGATGATCCTTGCGCGGCTTGGCGGCCTGATCTCCACAAGCGTTGGGCATTTGATCCACGAAATGCGTCGCCTCCAGCAAGCCCGGACAGTGGCTTTGCGCGGCCGGCGACCTATCCTTGGCAGATGAGGGAGATGGCCTGTGACTGACGCCGTTCTCAGCGATGACTTCCGCCCCGGCGCCCGGCGCTCGAAACGGAGCCATCGCGTCTCCCGGCGCGCCTATCTGCCGCCGCTGGCGGCCGTCGCCGTCCTGCTCATGGCGCATTTTCTGTTTGGGGCGGCGAGCCCGGTTTCAGCACTCTTCGTTTCGGCCTGCTTGATCGCCGTGGCGCTGCTGACGCTCCTCTTCGCAGGACCCCGCTTTGTCACGTTCGGCATGATCATCGGCGCGGGGGTGGTCTGGGCATTCGCGGTCACCGGTGCGGCAGGCAATCTCGACCGCGCCGCACCGATGCTTGCAGTGATGTTCGCCGCAGGGGCCATCTGGTCAGTGGGGTATGTCTGCGCTCGCCAGCGCGGCGCGCTCGACATCGCCTGGGCCGGATTGATCTGGTCGTCCCTGATCTACTGCATCTGGACCTTCTTTCTGCACATTGGCGATGCGCTGGCCGCAGCGCAGAGCGCCGCCACGCCCAGCTCCGAATTCGACACGCCGACGTCCGCCGCCATCTTGTTCAGCCTGTTCGCGCTGATTGGCTCGGCGCGCATCCTTCATGTCGTCAAGATGATGGACGCAGAAGCCCTGTCGAACTCGGCGATGATCGACCGGCTGTTCCGAGATTCGCTCGGCGGCCTCCTGTTGTTCGGTTTTGCGCTCACCTGCCTTGCTCTGACCGGATCGCGCGTCGGGATCTTGCTGCTCACCTCCCTGTTGCTGATCCAGATCTGGTGGGACACAAGGGCAATCACCCATCGCGACCATCGCAGCACCTTCGTCCGGACAGCGGCGGGTCTCGCGCCGTTTGTCGGTCTGGGCTTTGCGGCGTGGGCCATCGCTCTTGGTTACCTGCAAGATGAGACCGTCCCGCGCAGCCTCGCCCACCCCGAAATCCTGCCGCGAGTGCACCGCCTTGAGGTCTATTTCAACGCCTGGCTCGAGCGCCCGCTTTTCGGGCATGGCCTTGGCTCGATTGAGCGTGTGCGCGATCATGCGATGACGCTCGCCAATGCCGAGGCCCTTGCGGCGCCAGGCGGCGCGCAGAACGTCGTGCTGCACTGGCTCGTCGAGGCCGGCGTCGCGGGAAGCCTGGCGTTGGCCACGGCGATCCTGGCCATTCATCTCGGAATTCTCCGCGCTTTCAGGACAGTGAGGGCGCCGCGGACCTTCCTGCGCCTTGCTTTTGTGGCTAGTCTCCTCCTCCTTCTGCACGGTGTGATCGACAGTTCACTCGACGTACCGAGCCTGATCTGGCTTTACTCTCTGTTGCTCGGCGCCGCCTGCGGCGGGCCGGCCAGCCGCCGACCCACTCTTGAGGGACGCACTGCATGAAACCGTACGAATCTGCCCAGCCTGATCCGCGACTGCGCTCCTTCATCCGGACCAGCGGCTAGTCTCGCGACACTTCGCGGACCAAAGGACACACGAAATGAGTTCTTTCGACGACCACGCCGTCAGGGTGAACACGCTCGTGACACCGGTTGTCGGCGGCCCGGAGGTCGCCGGCCTGGCGCCGCGCCGCTCTCCGATCCGGGCCGTGCGCAAGCCTGCGACACTGGCGGCGATCGCCAACCTCAAAGGCGGCGTCGGCAAGTCCACCACCACGGTGATGCTGGCCGATGGCCTTGCCTATTTCTACGGAATGACCGTGCTGGTCATCGACCTCGATCCGCAGGCCAATTCAAGCCAGATGCTGCTGACGGAACGTGGCGTTCAGGCCGCCTCTGACCAGGGCAAGGGCGCGCACCATCTGCTCGCCGAATTCATCGCGGGACGGCCCGCCTCGGCAGCGCCCTTCATCATGCCCAATGCCGTGTCGCTCGAGGAATTGCGCGTCGCGGAAGAACAGGACGAGCGCGAAGGCTGGATCTCGATCCTGCCGGCGCACCCGCAGCTGCGCCTGCGCGAAATGGGCCTGGAGGAAGAATGGTATTCCAAGACCGGCACCCCCACGACCCTGTCGGAGGCGCTGACCGCTTACTTCCGCGAGGCCTTCGCACCGCTCGAGACGCTTTACGACGTTGTCCTGATTGACTGTCCGCCTCACCTCTCGCCGCTTGCCCGCGCCGGCCTCGCGCTCTCCAACGTCTTTGTCACGCCGACCATTGCGGATTCGGTCTCGACCTGGGGAACCAAGCAGTTTTCGGACTGGGTCGGCCGCTACATCGCACCCGACCTGGCGGAGCGGAACTTCGTTCTGATCACCCGCTTCCGCGATACGCATTATGCCCGTCAGGTCGCCAGCGACCTGCGCGAAATATATCTCAAGGATCGCTGGTTCGGTCCGACGATCCCGGAATCCGTCCACGTCCTCAACGCGATGGATCGGCCCGCCCTCGACAGCTATAATACTTTCCGCGGAAAATACGGCGGCGTGCGGCTGGACGTTCGTCGCCTTGCCGAACGGTTTTCTGATTTTCTCGGTCAGCGCACTGGAACGTCATGGCAGAAGATTCGCGACTGACCCCGGCGGATTACCTCGACCGGTTCTTTGATGAGCTTCGCGAGGAAGTGCGGGCGAACCCCAAGCTCGCCGCCCGGCTGGTGAAGGCGCTTGGCGGCAACGTGGTGTTTGAAGACGAGACCCGGGCCGACATCGCCAATCCTTATGCCCTCGCCGCCGCCGGCTCGAAAGCGCGCTTCTATTCTGTGTTTGCGACGATGAAGCCCAATCAGGTGAAGAAGGTGCTGCGCGACAACAATCTTGCGACCGCCGTCGATATGGGCGGCAAAAGTGTCGGCGAGCTGATCGACATGCTGTTTGATCGCGCCTCATCGAAGGTCCGCGAACGCACCAGCTCGATGCTCTAGGCCTTGCGTCGCTATTTGCCGGTATTGGCGTCGGCGATGATCTGCCAGACGAAACCGGCCGCCCACGACATGTGCATGGTCGCCGAGGCGAGACCCGCCAAGAGACCGCATGCCGATTGCATCTTCACCGCTGCCCAGACCGAGGCAACCAGCAGCGCCGCAAGATAACCGCCCGGCAGAATGAGGCCGATCGGCGCAACCGGCGCGACCAGAAGTCCGAGAAGGCAGGCAGCCAGTGTCGCCTGCGGTATCAACTGCCGCAGCTTTGGTGCGTCGCCATGCTTGGCGAGGTTGCGAGCGCGGCCCTTGCCATAGTTGAAATATTGCCTGGCCAGCGCGCCAATTGTTGCGCGCGGCGAGTAGGCGATGCGGATTTGCGCATCAAGGAAAATGCGGCCGCCCGCTTTGGCGAGCCGCCGGTCGAACTCGCCGTCCTCATTGTGCGAGAAGGTTTCATCATAACCGCCAAGATGCAGGAAGACCTTGAGGTCGAAGGCGGCGTGATGGCCGTGGTCGACGAACTGAGAAACTTTACCGCCGCGATGCGCCGAACCGCCCGACCCAAGCGGCGTGTCGACGATAAAGGCGTTGGCGCGCTGGAAACAGTTGTCGGCGACCGCATCCATCGGCGTCGCTATCGAGGCCACGCCATGGCTGACAAGCGAATCGGAGACGTTGAGGATGTAATTGGACGGATAGGTCGCATGGGCGTCGCACCGCACCAGCACGCGACGTCCAGCGCCCAGATCGCGCGCGGCGAGGTTTACGGCGGCCGATTGTAGTTTACGGGTGTTGTTGAGCAGTCGGAGGTTTGGATATTCGCCCATCAGACGGGTAACGATCGTGCAGGTTGCATCGCTGCTGCCGCCATCGACCACGGCAAACAGGGTTCGGGCGATGCGATCATCCCCGTCCATGAGCGAGCGGATGCAAAGCTCGATGTGCGCCGCCTCGTTAAGAACCGGAATGGCGACCAGCACGTCTTCGCCGACAATTCGAACGCCGCCAACCGCCTCCGGGAAGTCACCCGGCGGTGAGGCTGTTTTCCTGATTAACGACAGATTCATCCGCAGCGGGCCCCTGAGCCGGACATGCCCCTCGCAAGACCTCTGCCGCCGCTCACGGCTTGGAAGCGGCGGGTGCAGGGGATTTGGGGATCGGCGCGGGACCCAGCTCCCAGTTGCGGACCGGCGTTATTACGGCATTGCGGTAATCGGCGTACGGGATACCGGCCGCTTCGGCCTTGATCCGCATGCCAGCGAGAAATTCGGCGCGATCACCCTTCCAGCGCAACATATCAGCCTGCTCAAACGCTTGTCGGCGGGTGGCTTCGGGCATTTCGGCCCAGTGCGCCAGCACGAAATTGAACCGCCAGCCAATAAGGTCGGGATCGCACAAACTGCAGGCCGCCATCGAGGTCTCCAGCGCTTTTTGGGCTGCGGGGGTGACCCGTCCGCTGGAGTCGGTTTCCAGCCAGGCGATGTTTGCCCAGGCATACGCGCGTGACGGGTCGATCTCGACGGCGCGCTGCATCGCGTGGAGGGCAATACCCGGCTGACCCGGCTTCACGTCCATCGCCAGTTCGCCGATGGTCTCAAAATAATCGGCCGGTGCGAAGCGCGGCAGGGGCTGCACCAGCTTCTGGCGCACCGTCGCATCACTCGCCTGGGCCAGCGACTGATCACCGATCTCGACCGAAGCAAACCGCGCGATCGGGGCCAAGGTCAGCGCGCCAATCGCCATCACCGCCATCCACAACAGCGCCCGACCCGCAAAGGCCACACTCGAGCCCTTCGGCTGCATCGCCGCGTCACGCGCGCTCGCCGTCCGGCTCACATCCGGCTTGGGAGGCGGAGAGACATCATTTGCTGGTGTTGCGTCCGCCATGCCTGCCTTCGTCCCAGTCCCAGTCCCAGTCCCAGTCCCCTTTGATCGCCACCAGCTCGCGCGTGTCGGCGTTCGCATTCTGCCTTCTCAATTATGCTCCAGCGGCGCGCTCCG
>JANMWT010000449.1:0-5573 GCA_031394145.1 Alphaproteobacteria bacterium
CCGAAATAAACCAGGCCGCGCTTCTCGTCGACGGCGGGCGAGTTCCAGATCGGCGCGCCCGACGGGCCATAATAAGGCTTGCCGTCAGCACGATCGCGGATCGGCTTGGCGTCGGGCATGGTGTCGTAGCGCCATTGCTGCTCGCCGGTCTTGGGATCGAGCGACAGGACATAGCCATGGTTGGTGCAGCACAGCACCTTGTCGTCGCCGGCGGCGGCGATCTCGAACTGCGCAACCGGCACGATGATGCGGTCCTTCAGCACGGTCGGCGTGCCCGTGGTCATCGAATAGGAGTAGGCGCCGACACTCTTGGTCCAGAACGCCTTGCCGGTTTTTGGATCGACCGCGTGGACCGTGGAATCGAGGCCCGAGAACACCAGCATCTGCACGCCGTCGGCGCGCGTGCCGTAAGCTGCGCTGGTGCGCAGCGGCGCGCCGCCGGGCGTGGTGTAGATCCATTTGAAGCAGGGCTTCGATCCCGCAAGGTCGATCGCGTACATCTGGCCGGTGGCGGCGACGGGGAAGAACAGCGTCGTTCCGACGATGGCGCCCTGGCTGCGCATTTCGGCGATGTTGGGGAAACCGACGGACCAGGCGAGGTCCAGGTTGGCAAGCTGCGCCGTGGTCAGGCCGGCCTGCTTGGCGCTCAGCGCGCGTGTGTTGGAGCGGTCAAAGCCAAACCCGGCCGAGACCACTTGGCCCTTGAGGTCGACCGCACGGCGATCGGCTGGGCACAGCGAAGCGTCGGCCCAATTGGCCGGGGTCGTGTTGCTGGGGCCGAAGGCCGGGTTGTTGGCGAGGTAATTGACCAGCGTGCCGCGCTCCTCGGGGTTCAGCTTGGCCCCTTGCGTCTTCATCTTGCCGCTGGTCAGCGTGTAGTTGATGAACTGCAGGCTCATTGCCTGCAGCTGTTCCTTCGATGGCGCGCGGGTGACGTCCGAATGGTCGTGGCAGGACGCGCAATTGGCCTGGTAGAGTTTCTCGCCTGGCGCGTTGGGGTCAGCGGCGGCGACCGGCGTCGGCTTGGGCGCTGGGGCGACCGGCGGGGTCGGCGGCTTGGGCGGGACGGGCGGCGTCGGCGCGACAACGGCTGCCGCCTGCGGCTTGACGGTCTGGGCGGCGGGCTTGTCGCCGGTCTTGTCGCCGGTCTGGCAGGCAACCAGTGCGATCGCGGAGACGCAGGCCAATATGGCGGATGCGCCGGATCGTCCGCTGGCGGCGGTGAGCGTCTTGCCCATAGGTGTTCTCCCGAATCGCTGCGACGCTCTTTGCGCTGTGCGCGGCGTCTCCCTCGGATCGCAACCTGCCCCATGGGCTGAGGATTGGAAAGGCCAACGCGACCCGTCTCGCGCCGTTGTGCCGATTGTCCATGCCAACCGATTTGACCGCTTCTCGCCCTGACGCCACATTGCGCGCCGGGACGGAGCCGAGGAGACGCGCCGATGAGATCGGTCCAGGCAGCACGCCTCGCCGCGACGTTCGCGCTCCTCGCCGGCTTTGCCGCCGCGTGCGGCGGTCCAAAGACGGCGCCGGTCTCGGCGACGGCGAGCCCGGCCCCGGCCGCCGACGGAGGCGAGGCTGCGGTCAAGGCGGTTGCGCCGGTCGATTACGCCGATAAGGCCAACTGGTTGTGCCGGCCGGAAGCCCAGGACGCCTGCAAGGCTGACATCACCGCAACCGTTGTCAGCTTCGATGGTCATCTTTCGCGCGAGCCGTTTACCGCCGATGCGAAGGCGGCGATCGACTGCTTTTATGTCTATTCCACAGCCTCGCTCGACCTCACGCCCAATGCGGACATGACGCCGGGCCCCGAAGAGGCGGCGATCGTCGCCCAGCAGCTGATCCGTTTTGGATCGGCTTGCCGGCTCTATGCCCCGCTCTACCGCCAGGTGACGCTTTCGGCGATGCGCCAGATGCTGGCCGGCCAGACGCCGGCCAGCGATCGCGAAATGGCCTACGCCGACGTCATGGCGGCGTGGACGCATTACCTCGCCAATGACAATGCCGGCCGTGGCGTGGTGCTGATCGGCCACGATCAGGGCGCAGGTCTGCTGATCCGGCTGATCGCCAACGAGATCGACGGCAAGCCGGCTGAGGACAGGCTGGTTTCAGCCATCCTGCTCGGCGCCAATCTCGAAATTCCCCAAGGCCACGTGGTCGGCGGCGCCTTCAAGAACATTCCGCTCTGCGTCTCGGGCGAGGACGTCGGCTGCGCCATCGCCTACACCAGCTTCCGGGCGGATGCCCCGCCGCCAGCCGAATCGGTGTTCGGCCGGTCGGTCGAGCAGGGGATGGCGGCAGCCTGCGTCAATCCAGCGGAACTGGACGGATCCAAGGGCGCGCTCAAGGCGTATCTGCCTGCGGTGCGCGTCACCACCAGCGGCGTCGACCCGCCGCCATGGACGACGACCGGCGCCGCCATCACCACGCCCTTCGTGGCGGTCCCGGGTCTGTTGACGGGAAAATGCGTCTCGGCGTTAGGGTTCAACTATCTTGCCATCACCATCAATGGCGATCCAACCGATGCGCGGACCGACACGATCGCTGGCGATCTGGTGATCGACGGGCAGATCCAGCCGGCCTGGGGCCTGCATCTTTACGATCCCAATCTTGCAATGGGCAATCTTGTGGCCGTGGTGAAGTCGCAGGCGCATGCCTATGCCGCGCGCGAGATCTCGCGCAACCAGCATCCGCCGGATGACAAGTAAGGCCTGGGGCCAGTAAGGCTTTGGGCCAGTAAGGCTTTGGGCCAGTCTGGCTTCGAGAGGTGAAGCCTGGTCTGGCGCGAGGCCGCCGGCCAGCGTTGGCTAGTGCGAGATGAGCAGCGGCGTTGGCAGCGTCGTCAGGATGTCCCGGCTGACGCCGCCGAGCACAAATTCGGTCACCCGCGCGTGGCCGTAAAGGCCCAGCACCATCATGTCGGCGCCGATCAGGTCGATATGACGACGGATGATTTCGCCGGTCGTCCCGTCATCGTTCCGGTCGACAATCAGTTTCACGCTTTTGCAGCCGTGCGCCGCCAGATTCCGTTTCAGTCCTTCGGGCAGGGTCTTCTTCGCGGTGCGCGAAACGACCACGAAGTGAACCTCTTCAGCCTCCCTGAGGAACGGCCAGGCATCGCGCAGGGCGCGCGCCGATTCGCGCGTGTCTTTCCACGCAACCAGGATCTTGCGGCCAAGGTTTGGCTTGTAGCCGCCGGCCGGCAGCACCAAAACCGGACCGCCGCTGCCCATGCCGATTTGCTCGGCTTCGATCGTGTTGCGGCTGTGCTCGACTGCGGCGACGGAAGGAAAGATATTGAGATCAAACTGGCGCGAGCCCGAGATGATGTCGTCGTCGCTGTCGCCGTCGAATTCCAGCCAGTCGGTTCCGCCCTCGAGGCCGGCGGACGCCTTGTCAAACAGCGCCTTGGCGGCAAGCGCCTTCTCGGCGCTTTTTTGCGCGCGCTCGTCGCCGACGCGCTGGACGGCCTCGGCCGGCAGGGCGAAATCACCCTGGCCAATGACGTGGCTGGGGATCGTCGCCGACTTCAGAAACAATCCGGTCAGCGACGACTTGAAGCGAGCGGCTGTCGCGACGGCTGTCTCGACCCGCGCCTTTGAGCCGGACTTGGTGTCGACTTGAACGAGGATGTTCCGATAAGCCATGTATTGCCCCTGCTTCTTCCCGAAAAGCGCCCGACGGTAACGTGCGGCGACCCCCGATTGCGATCACTCTCGCCTTGCAAGCGAGCATCCGCTCCGGGTGATCTGGTTACCCTGCGCGCCCCTATCTGGCGCAATGGTTTCGCCAAGCCAAGGAGATTCCGATGCCGCCAAGCCGGATCGACGGGTGCGCGCCGCGCTTCCACCCCGGCGCTTGATCTTCTAGCCTTTCTGGAATGACCGGATGGGCCATCCTCGCCGCCGAATTGCGCATACCGAGGGAAAGCGCCTTCGCCGCGCACAGGTTAATCGTGGTCGCCAATCCCGAGGGCGAGGCGGTGCGCCAGCTCAACGGTCTCGCCAGCTGGTTCGACCACGCGGCCCGCGTCTGGCGCCACAAGCCGATCGGCTATCTGCCCAACGACCGCCTGCGTGGCTACGACACCTCGACTCACCCTCAGACATGGATGCCGATCACAGGCCTTGCGGCGGGGTCCTGGCGATTGACGCCGGCGATCGCCAGCGGCGCAGCGCGGGTTCTGGCCGACGGCCTGTCGGAGGCGCAGGTCGCCACGCGCTTGGCCCCCGCCCTTGAAGCCTTGAAGCGGATCAATGCGCTTTGCGCCGGGCCCACGGGCGGCGCGGGTCTGCCCTATCCGTTCCTGGGCTTTGGACTGAACAGCAACTCGTTCTTTTCGACTCTGCTTGCGGTGATGGATTTCGCTGAGCCGAGGTTTGTGCGCCCGGCTCTGCTGACGCCAGGCGCCGGAGCATGGGTGTTGCCGCGCTCAACCGTCGATGACATTCGCGCGCGTCACTCTTTGGGAACCAGCGGCGCCAAGAAACCGGAGATCCCCGTCGCCATCGCCTCGACGCCCTCGGCGGTGGGGTGAACCCCGTCTTGCTGGATCAGCTGTGGCTTGCCCGCGATCGCCTCGAGCATGTTGGGAAAATAGGGCACGCCATAAGTCTTCGCGAGATCGGGATAGATGGCGGCGTAGGCCGCTTCACGTCCAGCGCTCGGGGCGGCGCCTTCGGGCAGCGCGACGCCGAGGAGGACGACCGGCAGGCTTTCAGCCTTCGCCTTGTCGAGGATCGCCGAGAGGTTCCTGCGCGGCGTTTCGGCCGGAAAGCGGTTGAGGAAGTCGTTGGCGCCCAGCGCCACCACCAGCAGTTTTGCGCCTGATCCCGTCACGCTGAAATCATAGCGATTGAGCCCATCCGCCGTCGTGTCGCCAGAGACGCCGGCATTGACCATCTTCGCCCTGACCCCTTTGGCGTCGAGATCGCGCTGGATGGCCGCGGGCAGGGCGTTCCCCGGCGCCAGTTGATAGCCGGCGGTCAAGCTATCGCCTAGCATGACGATGACGGGACGCGTGTCGATCGCGATTTTATCCTGCGATGAGGCCGCGGTTGATGGGAGCAGGGACGTAACGGTCGAAACTGGCGACGCGGTCTTGTCCCCGCACGCCGCAAGGGTGATCAGCGCGACGGCGCAAAGATAACCAGACCGGGTTCGCAAATCGTATCTCCTCGTCGCGCGGCTGCAATCAAGCAGGCTGGCGCCGGCCGATGCAAGGCGGAATGACGGCGCTGGCGCGGGTTCGCGTTGACGGCTCGCCCGTGCGGGCCCCATCATGGCGACGCTGTCCAGACGCCGTCTCGCGAGGTCCCGTCAATGTCCGAAGTCCGATCCTATGAAGACGAAATGTCGGCGGGCGAAGCCGACCTCAAGCAGCGCAATCTCGACATGGCGCGCATGCATTTCGGACGCGCCCACGGATTAGGCCATCAGGTGCGCTGCCGGCATGGGATGGCGCATCGCCGCCTGCTTGAGATCGCGCTGCTCAAGCGCGATCTCAAGCAGGCCGCTTCGCAAGCAGCCCTGATCGGCCTGGTCTACATGTTCGACCGCCCGACGCGGCGGGG
>JANMWT010000505.1:0-1588 GCA_031394145.1 Alphaproteobacteria bacterium
TACGGCACGCCGGCCATGATTCCTCCCGGAGTGAAAGGCCGCAGCCTGTGCGAGATTCACAACGCCAATTGGCCGTTCCAGCTGAAAGGATGCGTCGCGGTGGGTCAGCGTGTGATGGACATTGAGCCGCACGGGCTGGGCGTGAACGCCAGTGTGGCGACGTTTGCACTGTTGATGGGGCGCATCGGTCTTGCCCAGGGCATGACGGCCACGGTGCGGAGCGAGTAGGCACTCGAAGCGTTTGGGATTCCTCCAGACTCGGCGTGGCTCGAATGTCTTCCAGCGCGGAGGTTCAAAGCACGGCATTCGGCACTTTCACCGACGCTGGATGACCTGGTCCGCGACACTACCCGACGCAGGCAATGTCGTTGGCAACGCCGACCCGAGATCGGGCGGGGGTGTTAAGTCCTTCGGGATCTCCTTCGGCACGGCGACGCCACCTTCTCTGCCCGGCAGGAGCATCGTCGGTGAATTGATCGCCACCCGCAGCCAGTTCTTGAATTCGGTTTGAAGCGCGGCTTCGGTGCGGCCTGTCGCGCCCTCTATGAGTCGAATCGAGCCCGCCTTTGCGGGCATCTCAGACGTCCAAGCGGGCCTGTCGCGGAAGGCGTGGTACACGGCGCTGAGCGCCCCTTGTTCCTGCAAGTAGAGTGCAAAGTAGCGGCCAACCGCGGCTTCGTAGGTACCTTCATCAGAGTCCACCATCGAGCCCGGAGGCGGTCCGGATCCAAGAATTCGGTCTGCTGACAAATAGCCAACGAGGCGGTTCAACGTGAACTTGTCGCCGCCGCCCATGAAGCGCAGGACGCTGCCACGCCAGTTCAGGTCGCCCCAGTAGCGTCCTCGAACGTCGGTCGACGTCTCATAAAGACTGGCCATGCTCTCGTCGAGCCAGCTGGGAATGTCTCCGAAGTTCGATCGAACACCCAGATGGAACAGCTCGTGCAGCAGGGTCCCGGCGGCGGTGCCCTGCATCACGGCCGACACGGACAGGTCGTTCTGGAACGTGTAGCCCAAGGTCAACGGGCTTGCCCGCAGGCCATGCACATCCATTGCCAGGGTGACCAGGTCTTCCGGCGTGGCGCAGAGATTCACGGTGACATAACTCGCGGGGTACTCGATCCCGTACTGTGTTTTGAGAAAGGCCACGAAACTAGCAAGACGCGCAGCGATGTCGCGCAGCTGCCCGTCGGTGTGATGCTTGCTCGCCAGGACGAAGCGATCCACCGCGATGACTCGAACGTCTGCACCGAGCCGGGCCCGAGTCGCTTTGAGGGCTGCCTGGGTTTGTGTCAGGGGAAATATGCGCTGCTCGTACTCCAGCTCCGATAGAGGACGCACCAGGTCCAGCGGGTAGGCCGCGAAAGCGCCCTTCTCGCCGTTGACGACGTAGTAGAGTTTTCCACTTGCCCGCACAGACGCGCCGGCCCCGACGCTGGTCCGCGCGAGCGATTCGGGCCGCTGTGTCGGCGCTGTGCCTTGTGCCAGCTGGGCGCGACACCGCTGCAGTTCGATGGCGAACTGTCTGGCTGCCGATGCCGGCATGTCCTGCTGCATCGCCCAGTCGAGAAGGCTCGCGCCCTTGGCC
>JANMWT010000517.1:0-4112 GCA_031394145.1 Alphaproteobacteria bacterium
GCGATCGTCGGACCATCCGGCTCGGGCAAAACGTCGCTGCTGATGGTGATGGCAGGGCTGGAAAAGGCGACGAAGGGCAGCGTTCGCGTTGCCGGTCACGAGCTGCAATCACTCGGCGAGGATGCGCTGGCCCGCGTGCGCGGGGCCGAGATCGGCATCGTATTCCAGTCGTTCCACCTGGTGCCGACCATGACCGCGCTGGAAAACGTAGCGCTGCCGCTGGAGTTTGCGGGGCGGGCCGATGCTGAAGCCGTGGCGCGGGCGATGCTGGATGAAGTGGGGCTGTCACATCGAGTGCAGCATTTTCCGGCCGAGATGTCGGGTGGTGAGCAACAGCGGGTCGCGATCGCGCGGGCGTTGGCGCCGGCGCCCAAGCTGCTGCTGGCCGACGAGCCGACAGGCAATCTGGATGGGCGGACCGGCGGGCAGGTCATCGAGCTGCTGTTCGAGCTGCAGCGGCAACACGGCGCCACACTGGTGCTCGTCACGCACGATCCGGCGCTGGCGGCGCTGTGCTCGCAGACGGTGCGGATGGCGGACGGACGTATCGTCGCCGCAGCGCTCGAACCGAGCCTGACATGAGCGGAGTCTCGGCCAGCCCGGCCGGAGTAGACGGGATACAGACTTCGCGGTGGCCAGTGGCGCTGCGGTTGGCGCTGCGCGACATGCGCTCGGGGCTTTCCGGCTTCTACGTGTTCATCGCCTGCATGGCGCTGGGCGTTGCGGTCATCACCGCCGTCGGCGCGCTGGGCGATGCGATGCGGGCGGGTTTCGAGAAGCAGGGCGAGGCGATTCTCGGCGGGGATGCGACGCTGGCGCGGATGCATCAGCGCATCACCGATCCCGAACGGCAGTTCGTCGCCGGTCTGGGGCGGGTGAGCGAAACGTCGACGATGCGCTCGATGGCGCGAACGCGCGATGGGCAGGAGCAAGCGCTGATCGAGCTGAAGGCGGTCGATGCCGCCTATCCGCTGGCGGGCGCTGTCGAGATGCTGGGCGGCGTCGAGTTCCAGTCCGTCGTGCAGAAGCCACTCGGCGCCGTGGTCGATGCCATGCTGCTCGAGCGGTTGCGGCTCGCCGTCGGGGACAGTTTCAAGCTGGGAGCGATCGAGGCGCGCATCGAGGGAGTTCTGGTGCGCGAGCCCGATACGATCTCCGATCGGGTGGTCTATGGCTCGCGGGTGATGGTCTCGACGCAGACGCTGGAGAAAAGCGGGCTGGTGCAGCCCGGAACGCTGGTCCGGTGGCGATACGCGCTGACGTTGCCGAAGGCTGATGCGGAGAACCTCGTGGCGTTCCGCGCGGCGGTCGGCGCAGCGTTGCCGGAAGCAGGCTTTTTGATTGCCGACCGAAGAGATCCTTCGCCTCAGGTGACCAGGACACTGGTCCGATTGCGCCAGTTCCTCACGTTGATCGGATTGACGTCGCTGCTGATCGGGGGCGTCGGCGTCGCCAATGCGGTCGCGACCTTCATCGACCGGCGGCGCAAGGTCGTGGCTGTCATGAAGAGCCTGGGGGCGAGCGGGCGCGTCGTGTTCCAGATCCTGTTCACGCAGGTCATGCTGATCGCGCTGCTCGGCATCGCGATCGGACTGGCGCTCGGATATCTCGTGCCGTTTGCCATCGATCGGCTCTATGGCGACGCGCTGCCGATCCGGGCGGTGCTCACCGTTTCGCCATGGAGTGTGGTGTCGGCTGTCGTCTACGGCGTGCTGGTGGCCACCATGTTCACGCTGTGGCCGCTGGGGCGGACAGAACAGATCCGCGCCGGGGTGCTATTTCGCGAGGACATCGTGCCGGCCCAGGTCTGGCCGCGGCGTTCGATCATCGTCTTGACGGTGCTCGCGGGTCTGGCGCTGCTGGCGTTCGCCATCCTGGCATCGGATTCGCGCAAGGTCGCCGTGTTCTTCGTAGCGGCGGTCGCGGCCGTATTCGCCGTGTTCGCCGGGCTGGGCGAGCTGGTGGTGCGGGCGGCCCGCGTCATGCCGCGCGGGCGGCGGCCGGAACTGCGGCTGGCGATCACCAATATCGGGGCGCCGGACGGGTTGACGCGGAATGTGATCCTCTCGCTCGGCGCGGGGTTGTCGTTGATGGTCGCGGTGGCGCTGGCGGATGCGTCGTTGACGGCGGAGTTGACGACGAAGGTCCCGAAATCCAGTCCGACCTATTTCGCGCTCGACATCGCCAGAGCGGATCGTGACGCGTTCGTGGCGCTCGTTCAACGCGAGGCGCCCAATGCCCGGATCGAGGAGGCGCCGATGCTGCGCGGCCGGATCGTTCGGTTGAACGGGGTCGCGACCGACCAGATCAAATCTTCGGACGAGGCGCAATGGGTGCTGAACGGCGATCGCGGCCTCACATATTCCGAACATGTGCCCGAGGGCTCGAAAGTGGTCGCCGGCAGCTGGTGGCCGGAGGGCTATGCAGACGAGCCGCTGGTGTCGTTCGAGGTCGACCTCGCCAAGCGACTGAACCTCAAGCTCGGCGATACGGTGACCGTCAATGTGCTCGGCCGCAACGTGACGGCGCGCATCGCCAATCTGCGCGAGATCAAGTGGGAAACGCTGGCGATCAACTTCGTGATGGTGTTCTCGCCCAATACGCTGGCGGCGGCGCCGCACAATCTGCTGGCGACGATCTCCTTGCCCGAGCCATCCTCCCTCGCCCGTGAGGCGCAATTGTCGCGAGCGGTCGGACAAAAGTTGCCGGCGGTGACGATGATCAGGGTCAAGGATGCGCTGGAGGCGTTCCAGGGTGTCTACAACAAGGTGATGACGGCCATTCGCGTCGCCGGCGGCGTCACCATGCTGGCGGGCGCGCTGGTGTTGGCGGGGGCGCTGGCGACGGCGCAACGCCGCCGGATCAAGCAGGCGGTGATCTTGAAGACTTTAGGGGCGACGCGCGGGCGCATCCTGCTGTCACATGCGTTCGAATATGTGCTGCTGGCCGCGATCACGGCGCTGTTTGCCGTGGCGCTGGGGACCCTGACCTCCTGGATTGCCGTCACGCAGGTGATGGAGTTCGAGTTTACGTTCTCGATGTCGGCGGTGTGGCAGACGCTCGCGCTGGCGCTTGGTCTGGTGCTTGCGTTCGGTGGTCTCGGGACCTGGGCGGTGCTGCGGGCGCCATCCGCGTTTCATCTGAGGGCGGAGTAGAAGATCGACCTAGGTAGCGGTCCGGGTCTCGCAAATCAACGGGGACCAGCTTAAAGTATATCAGTACTCGGGTTCGTCGCGGCCTTGAAAGGATAAGGGTATCCCTTCATATCTAGTTGGCGAGCCAAGTTCGAATGTTCGCCTTCCGTGATGTTCGCCGTTCGCAAACCAAGGGATCGGGAAACTACTCAAATGGCACAATTCGACAATCGGTTCGCGCAAGCTGGCTCCGCCACGCGCACTGGCGAAGTGGTCGACGCAGGTTTGCGCGCCTACATGCTCACGGTCTACAACTACATGGCCGGCGGCCTCGTCCTGACTGGGCTCGTGGCCTATTTCCTGTTCACGCAGTCCGTGACGGGCGACGCCTCGCTCGCCGCCAAGTCCGCGGCCGGCGCATCGATGGCGATCAAGAAGGGCATGTTCCTCACCCCGCTCGGCGTGGCTTTGTATGCTTCGCCGCTGAAGTGGGTCATCATGCTGGCGCCGCTGGCGTTCGTGTTCTTCCTGTCGTTCCGGGTCTACAGCATGAGTGTCGGAGCCGCTCAGCTCGCATTCTGGCTGTTTGCCGCGGTGATGGGCGCGTCGATGTCCACGATCTTCCTCGTGTTCACGTCGCAGTCGATCGCGCAGGTGTTCTTCATCACGGCTGCGAGTTTCGCCTGCCTTTCGGTCTATGGTTACACGACCAAGACAGACATGAGCGCAATGGGTACGTTCCTGTTCATGGGCGTGCTCGGCCTCGTGATCGCCGGACTGGTGAACCTGTTCCTGCAATCTCCGGCGCTGCAGTTTGCGATCTCGTGCATCGGCGTTCTGGTGTTCGCCGGTTTGACCGCTTACGACACACAGCAGATCAAGGACAGCTATTACCAGTACGTCGGCGACGCGACGATGGCAGCCAAGGGCGCTATCATGGGTGCCCTGAACCTCTATCTCGACTTCATCAACATGTTC
>JANMWT010000566.1:0-4742 GCA_031394145.1 Alphaproteobacteria bacterium
GTCGCTTCTTTCTTGGTTATCGCCGCCTCGCAGACGGAGATCTCCTGTTTCAGCTCCAGGATCCGCTCACGCAGGTCCTCGATCGACATGTCCTCGACCATCCGTTTTGGCTTCTTCACCGGCTCTTCCTCGAACAGCATGGCTGCAAGCCTCCCTGCCTTGCCCGCTTCGCGGCCTCCTCATGGCCTCCCTCATACTTGACCGCTGCCATGAGGAACGCCCAAGACTGATCGCCGCCCCGGTCGAACTCAAGACCCTACCAGACAAGAATGCGATGCGCGAAATGTCCAAGACGATGATGAAGGCGGTAAAAGCCGTGGTCGGCCAGCCTCTGGCGCTCACCGAGATCGAGCGCCCCGTTCCGGGGCCGGAACAGGTGCTGATCCGCGTCGCTGCGGCTGGCGTCAATCGCCCGGACCTGCTCCAGCGTGCCGGCAAATACCCGCCGCCGCCCGGCGCCCCCGAAACGCTCGGTCTTGAAGTGTCCGGCTGGATCGACAGCCTCGGTTCGGGCGTCACCCAGTGGAAGCCCGGCGACAAGGTGGTCGCGCTGATCCCCGGCGGCGGCTATGCCGAATACGCCCTGGCGCACGCCGGCTCGTGCCTGCCTCTGCCGGCGCCCCTGTCGTTCAACGAGGCCGCCGGTCTCCCCGAAACCGTGCTGACCGTCTGGAACAACGTCTTCGAGATCGGCCGGCTGGCGAAGGGTGAAAGCCTGCTGGTTCATGGCGGGGCCAGCGGCATCGGCACGACAGCGATCCAGATGGCGAAAGCCTGGGGCGCCCGCGTCTACGCCACCGCCGGTACGGATGAGAAATGCCGTCTTTGCGAGAGCCTCGGCGCCACCAAGGCGATCAACTACAAGACCGGCGACTTCGAGGCCGTGATGCGCGATGAAGGCGGCGTCGATGTCATCCTCGACATGGTTGGACGACCCTATTTCGACAAGAACCTGACCATCCTCAAGGATCTTGGTCGGCTTTGCTACATTGCCTTCCTGCAGGGCTCGAAGGTCGAGGGCGATCTCTCGCGCCTGATGATGAAGCGGCTGACGGTGACCGGCTCGACGCTGCGCATCCGCACCGACGCCTACAAGGCAAACCTCTGCGAAGGGGTCAAAACCCATGTCTGGCCGATGATCGGATCGGGCGCCTTCAAGCCGATCGTCAGCGGCGTTTATCCCATCGCCGAGGCGGATGCGGCCCACGCTGCGATGGACGCAGCCGACCATTCGGGAAAAATCATCCTCGAAGTCGCCCGCAGCTAGACGAACGAGCAAGGTAAAGTCTGAATTCAGTCGCTTTTTTCGGCGCAAACGCCGCGCTTTCCCGGTTCACAAAACCGTAAAAGTGACCTATATGACGCTCGCTCAGGACTTTTCCACTACCGCTCGAAATATCGAGCAGCCCGGCCCTAAGCGCCGGGCTTTTGCGTTTCGGAGACTTGCATGGCCAGAATCCTCATGCCCAAAGCGACAGCCGTCTGGCTGATCGACAACACCACCCTCACCTTTGAGCAAATCGCCGACTTCTGTGAACTCCACGTCCTCGAGGTCAAGGGCATCGCCAATGGCGAAGTCGCCGAGAACATGCGTGGCGCCGATCCGGTCGCTTCAGGCGAGCTGACGCGCGAAGAAATCGAGGCCGGTCAGACCGATCCCAAGCACATCCTGAAATCACCGGCGCCCAAGCACTCCACGGTGCCTGAGCCCAAGCGCACCGGGGCGCGCTTCACGCCCGTCTCGCGCCGCAAGGACCGTCCCGATGCGATCGCCTGGTTCATCAAGCATCACCCGGAAATCACCGATCCGCAGATCTCGCGGCTGATCGGCACGACCAAGTCGACCATCGAGTCGGTGCGCTCACGCCAGCACTGGAACAGCCCGAACATCAAGCCGGTCGACCCGGTGACGCTCGGCCTGTGCTCGCAGATCGAACTCGATGAGCTGGTGTCGCGCGCCGCCTCAAGGCGGGCCGAAGCCAACGCTGACCGCGAGGTGCGCCATGCCGGTCCGACACTGCGCAAGATCAAGCCGGTCGAGCCCACGCCGCCGGAGGAAGGCGAGGCCCCGCGCGAACAGACGGCCGAGCAGGTCTTTGCGAATTTCGGCAAGTCGAAACCGGACGCCAACTAGCGGCGGGCTCGCAGGCGTGATCAACCGAGCCAGGCTTGAGCCGGCTCAGCGCGGCCGCGCTGCCGGCTTCTGGACGGGCGGGGCTGGCAGAGCGGGGCTAGTGTTCGGCTGGATAGGTCGGACCATCGTCGCTCGCGGGCGTCTCGAGGATCACGGGATCTCCCGCCGGCCCGGCGCTTGCTTCGGAGACCGGGACCGAGGTCTCGACGCCCGCGAGTTGATTGAACCGGTCGAGCGAGCGGTGCTGCAGGATCAGCATGTCAGCCAGCATCCGAAGGGCCAGCCAGATGGCGAAGGGGATCGCCAGCCCGCCGCTGAACTGGACCAGGGCTGAGCCGTATCTTCCTGCGAAGATCGCGCCGACGCCCATCAGGACGTTGACGGCGGCAAGCGCTGCAAGAAACCCCGCCAGCAGCGCCAGCGCCGACTTCAGCAAGCCAGGCGAGAGCGGCTGCTCGTTATCCCAGAGTCCACGCATTGAACGTCCTTCAGGCCGAAGCGCTTGCACACTGCGGGCGAACGGACGCCAAGATCAACCGTCTTGGTCGTGGCGGGCGCGAGGGACGGTCAGGGACTGCTTCGAAGCTGCGCAATCTCGTCCTTGAGCCGAAGTTTCTTGCGCTTGAGATCGTGGAGCCTGACTTCATCGCCCGCCGGGTGTTTGAGTTCGGCCGCGATCGCGACGTCGAGACGCTTGTGACGCTCACTCAACTCCCGAATGCGGGATTCTAGGCTCATGCTTCTTCTCCTTGCGCAGAAGTAGCCCGCGCGCGGACGCGAATTTCCAACTGAATTGACTGGAATTTCTGGTTCACGGACGAGGCCTGCCACCATGACTGCAGCCGGGTGCTGGACGCGCCCACCAACCCCAAGAGGCGCTGGTGCGGCTCCTCGTCCGGCCGCAAGAGAAGTCAAACACGAAGGAAGTCAGCCGTCACGTCTTGAACTCGCGCGATACGGCCTAAAATGACAGTGGTGCAATAAATTTGATCGACGGCGCTCGTGCGGCGCCCGGCCCCGACCTGAGGCTGCCCCAGCGTTTCAGGCCCGTGCTTCGACCTGTGGGCCACCCGGGGCCCAGCCGGGGCCCAGCCGAGGCCTACCGGTTGCGAGGGCGATCCCGTCTTCCCGCCCCGAGCGCAATTTGATAGACGGGCCGCCTCGCGAGCTGGAGTGCCATTCTCGATTCGAAGTGCGGCTCGATTCGGAGGGTGGGCTGTCTGAGGGGGCGCCGGCCGCTGCGTTTTGGAAGCAAGGAGACGCAGTTGAGCGACGACGGCTTCGACGTCAGCGACATCGATGCGATGATCCGCAGCCTCGAGACCCTGCGCGACCGTCATCGCCAGCTTGACGAGGAAATCGCGAAACTCGAGGGCGCCGGCGAACCGCCCTTCTTTGTCATGGGCCTCAAGCGCGAGAAATTGCGGGTCAAGGATCGCATCTCCTGGCTGGCTTCCAAATTGACCCCTGACATCATTGCCTGAAGCCGGGCCTGATGTTGGGCCTAATGTTGGGCGTCACGCGAAGGCTCGCTCAACCGAGAGCGCCGAACGCGCCTAGCGCGCAAACAGGCTGGCGAAGTCCCTTACACCCTTGATCTCGATCGGATTGCCCGCAGGATCGCGAAAGAACATTGTGCCCTGCTCGCCAGGCTCGCCGGCGAACCGGATGAAGGGCGCAATATCGAACACGACGCCGGCCGCCTCCAGCCGGGCGCCAAGCGCGACCCAGTCCGGGAGCGCCAGCACTACGCCAAAATGCGGCATCGCCACGAGCTGATCGCCGACATGGCCAGTGCGGGCGACCGCGAACGGCTCGCCGCGATGCAGCGAGATCTGGTGGCCGAAAAAGTCGAAATCCACCCAGGTGTCCGTCGAGCGGCCTTGCGCGCAGCCAAGCACGTCGCCGTAGAAACGCTGGGCCGCCGCAAGATCGTCGACATGGTAGGCAAGATGAAAGATCGCCGTCATCCGACGCCTCCTGCGCGCGCTGCTTGCCGGTCGCCGGCCCGTCTGGCGGAGCGCGCCGCATCTTCTATAACCCGCTGATGACCAGCCGCACCATCTGGGGGCCCGCCCCGTCGATCGACGACTTCGCCGCCATGGCGCAGACAGCGCTTGATGCGCTCGATGAACCTTTCCGTTCGGCGGCGCGCGCGGTTTCGATCCGCATCGAGGATTTCGCCGACGAAGAAACGCTGGAAAAGCTGCACATCGAGAGCCCTTATGATCTTACCGGGCTTTATTCAGGCGTGGCCCTGACCCTGGAGCTGCACTCGACGCCCTCGACCATCCCCCCCGTCGTGTGGCTCTATCGCATGCCGATCCTCGATGAGTGGTCGTTCGAGAAGGATGTCGCGCTCGAGGATCTCGTCGGTCATGTCCTGATCCACGAACTCGGCCACCATTTCGGTTGGTCGGATGAGGAGATGGACGCAGCGCTGGGTGAAGACTGATGGGTCCCGACAATCCGCCGCAAGTCCTGCCGCCGCAAGTCCTGCCGCCGCAAGTCCTGCCGCCGCAAGTCCTGCAGCCGCAAGTCCTGGTGCGGCCGGGCCCCGTCGCCGAGCGACCGCTGATCGAGGGACAGTTCCAGCTTTACGACAATG
>JANMWT010000580.1:0-2848 GCA_031394145.1 Alphaproteobacteria bacterium
CGCCGGGCTTACGCGCATCGACCAGGCGTTAGCGGAGACAGCGCGGACAGGTCACCGTTATTACGAGGCGGAGACGCACCGCATTCGCGGCGAGCTTCTGCTCAAGCGCGATCCGGCGGATGTCGGCTTGGCCGAAGAGGCATTCCTCGCTGCCATCACGGTAGCGCAAGAGCAAGGCGCGCGGAGTTTCGAGCTTCGAGCCGCGCTGGCGCTGGCGAGGCTCTACCGTTCAATCGGCCGCTCGGCCGATGCGCACGCGGCGCTCGCCCGCGCCCTGGAAGGATTTCCGCCGACGTCAGGGTTTCCAGAGATCGCCGACGCGAAGGCGCTGTTAGCGGAGCTTGAGCGGGCTGAACCCGTGCGCAGGGAGCGACGTGACCGCGACATTCGCGCGAAATACGCGCAGGCGCTGATGATCACTGAGGGATACACATCGGATGCGACCGAGGCAGCTTACCGGCGCATCGGCGGCGAGCGTCCAAGCCAGGTCGGTGATCGATGGCCCGTGCTTTACAGTCAGTGGGTACAATCCGCCCAAAGGGGTGACTATAACGCCTCGCTGGCTGCTGCTCAGATGCAGTTGCGAGAAGGCGAACAGGCGGGTCTGCCCGCGATGACAGCTTCGGCGCTGCGACAAGCAAGCATAAACCTGTGGCAACTCGGTCGATTTGCCGAAGCGAGAGTTCACGCGAAACGCGCTCGCGAAATGTACGACGTATCTTGGGCGACCGACGCGCGGGCCGTGACTGGCTTGGATTTTCTAGCCGCCGCAGAGTGCTACCTCGCTATCACGACTTGGCCGTTGGGCGACATCGACGACGCCTATGCGCATCTTAACACGGCGATAGCGAGAGCGGAGGCGACGGACCCCGCTTACACGCTCGTGACCGTCCTCGCACAAGGATTTTATGTACTAGCTTTGGCACGAAGGCCCTCAGAGACGTTAGAATTCGCTGACCGAGCGATCGCGGTGGCCGAAGACAAAGAAGTTGGCGCGTGGGTCGGCCCGACCAGTTTTTTCCGAAGCTGGGCACACGGTCGGCTCAACATTACGAGTGCTGGGATAGCCGACCTGCGCGCCGCCTTGGATGACTTGCACGAACGCGGCATTGGTCTCTTCGATTGTACGGCTCTCGCATTGCTCGCCGATTTACAGGCGGCCGCCGGTGCTGCAGATGAGGCATTGATTACGATTGCCGAGGGCATCCAGGCCAGCGCCGATAGTGGATTTCGGTGCGAATTGGCGAATTTGCTGACGCTGCGTGGCGACCTGCTCTCAAGCCGTGACCCGGCCGCCGCCGAAGCCGCCTACCGCGAAGCCATCACCGTCGCCCGCGCTCAGGGTGGACGCACTTTTGAGCTGCTCGCCGCTCTGCCGCTCGCCCGTCTGCTCAAAACAAACAACCGACCGCTAGACGCACACGACATTCTGGTCTCCGCGCTACAGGGCTTCACGCCTACACCACAGCTTCCCGCCATTGCACAGGCGCAATCGCTGCTCGTAGAACTCTTGGAATTTGACGAGGTGAAGACTGCGATTGCGCACCGACAGCGCCGCCTCGATCTCCACGTGCCCTTCGAGCCCGACGCCCTGTGGCCTGCACTTGGAACCGACGAGGTCTGAGACCCGCTCACCGATGGCGTCACCGCCGGTCACGGGCGGGCGCTCGGCACCCGCACCAAATTCTCGGGTGGCAGTTCGGCCTCGCCCGACCACCGGTACGCCGTGAGGAAGTCGTCCTTGGCGACGCTGTAATCCAGGCGGGAGGCGCAGCGCCCGCGTGCGTCCGAAGCGCACGTATTCTCTCGGCGGCAGCGCCAACGCCGGTCAGGACCTCGCGTTGGTCAATCTTTGCAATTAATTGTACTTTCTTCACGAGCGATACGTCAAGGTCCTGGCGGGTACGGCATCGGGGTTGCAGGCGACAGAAGTCCGCGACAAGGACAGTTGGCGGCCATTCGCAGGGAGCGACCAGCGATAGCCGGGCGCTCTTCTATTCATCCGCCCAAACGCCGGCCGTCAGGCGAAGCTGATCGACTTGTTCTTCAGCGGCACGACGCGCACGCGGTTGCCGGTCGCCAGATAAAAGGCGTTCAGCACGGCGGGCGCTGCGACGCAGATCGTGGGTTCGCCGACGCCACCCCAGAAGCCGCCCGAGGGCATGACGATCGCCTCGACCTTGGGCATCTCGGCGATCCGCATCGAGTTATAAGTGTCGAAATTCGACTGCTCGACGCGACCGTCCTTGATCGTGATCTCCCCATAAAACAGCGCCGACAAACCGTAGACGAAGGAGCCGGCGATCTGCCGCTCGATCTGCGCCGGATTGACGGCGTAGCCAGGATCGGTCGCCCCGACCAGGCGATGAATTTTGACCCTGTTGCCGTCGGTCACCGAGATTTCCGCCGCCGCCGCGACATAGCTGGCGAAGGCCATGTGCTGGGCTATGCCGCGATAGACGCCCTTCGGCGGTGGCCTATCCCAGCCGGCGGCGGCGAGCGCATTATGGGGCTGATTTCAGGGGCCATGCCAACAGAGACCGCCATGACTGACAACTCGCGCATCGTGCTCGATCCCCAGGTTCTCGCCGGCAAGCCGGTCGTACGCGGCACGCGGCTGTCGGTCGAGTTCGTGTTGGGGCTGCTGGCCGATGGCTGGAGCGAGGCGGACGTCCTCGAAAACTATCCGAACTTGAAGACCGAAGACATCCGCGCCTGCCTCGGCTACGCCCGCGACGCGCTCACGTCCGAGAAGGTCTATCCGAGCGCCGCGTGAATGCGCTTTCTCGCCGACGAGAATTTTCCGGGGAGCGCGGTGGCCGCCCTGCGCCGCGCGGGCGTTGCCGTG
>JANMWT010000608.1:0-10981 GCA_031394145.1 Alphaproteobacteria bacterium
GAGATCGCCGCACGCGAGGACGTCCCGATTTTTGCCGGGGCAACCCGGCCGCTGGTCCGCCAGCCGGTTCTCGCCGCCGAGTTTCACGGCAAGACCGGTCTTGGCGCACTCGAAATCTTCGAGCCGCGGGCGCCGGCCGCACTTGGCCATGCGGCAAGGGCGATCATCGATGCGGTCATGAACCGTCCGGCTGGTTCGGTGCGCCTTGGCGTGACCGGCCCGATGACCAATCTGGCCCTGGCCCTGAGGGAAGAGCCGGCGCTGGCGACACGTCTTGGCGGCGTCGTCGCGATGGGTGGGGCGTGGAGCGAGGGCGGCAACATCACGCCTTATGCCGAGTACAACATACATGCCGATCCGCACGCGGCAGAGGCTGTGTTCGCTTCGGACTGCCGCGTCGTGATGCTGGGGCTGGATGCGACCCATCAGGTGCTGACCACGCCGGCGCGCCTTGCTGCGCTGCAAGCTATCGCTACGCCGGTCGCGCGCGCCGCCTTCAGCCTTTTCGACTTCTCGTCGCGGATCGAGCGCGCCATCAAAGGGCGCACCGGCGCACCGATGCATGATCCGTGCACGATTGGCTGGCTGCTGGCGCCGCAACTGTTTACGGCGACACCCGTCGATCTTGCGGTTGTCACCGATGACGGCCCACGCTTGGGCCAGACGGCAATCGACTTCCACCCCAGCGACCCGGCGCGCGCCAAAGTGCAGTGGGTGACCCGCGTGGACGCCGACGGCTTCTTCGACCTGCTGCTCGAAAGGCTGGCGCGATGACGATGGCGACGCGGACGCCGATCATCACCGTGGTTGGCTCAGTCAATCTCGACTTCGTGGCGACGGCGGCGAAACTCCCTGCGCCCGGCGAGACGGTCACGGACGCCACCCTGGCCCGCTATCCCGGCGGCAAGGGCGCCAACCAGGCGCTGGCGGCGCAACGGCTTGGCGCGCGCGTGCATCTGGTCGCCCGGGTTGGCGGTGATGCACTGGCTGACGAGGCGCTGGTTTTGCTGCGCCAGGAAGGCGTCGACCTTGCACGGTGCGTTGCTGACGCCGAGGCTGCAACCGGGGTTGCGCTGATTGCGGTCTCGGCAGACGGCGAGAACCAGATCATCGTGGCGCCCGGCGCCAATGCCGCATTTTTGCCTGAGCGCCTGTCAGGCGGCGTCGATGGGGCGCTCATCTGCCAGCTGGAATTGCCGGTCGAAACCGTGGCGGCCGCGGTCGACAGGGCGGCAGGCTTTGTCTGCGTGAACCTTGCGCCGGCAAGGAAGGTTCCGGAGATGATCCTGCGACGCGCCGACCTGATCGTCGTCAACCAAGGTGAAGCGGCCTTCTATGGCGACCAGCTTCACAGCGGTGGCGGCCTGGTCGCGATCACCCTGGGCGCACGGGGCGCAGACCTCTACCGCAATGGCGCGAAGCTCACAGCCGCGATGGCGCCCAAGGTGAAGGTGATTGACGCAACCGGCGCCGGCGACTGTTTTGTCGCAGCCTTGACGGTTGCGCTGGTCGAGGGCCAGAGCCATGAGCGCGCGCTGGCGTTTGCCTGCGCCGCAGGCAGTCTCGCTGCGGCACGAGCCGGGGCTCAGCCTTCTTTGCCGACGCGGGCCGACGTCGAGGCGCTGCTGGCGAGAATCTAGCCGCCGGCGATCGTCAGCATCAAGCTGGCCAGCGCCGCGCTCATCAGATTGGCGAGCGAACCGGCAAGCACGGCGCGCGGCCCCATGCGGGCGATGGCCGACAGCTTCTCGGGAACCAGAACGCCGAGCACCCCCATCTGGATCGCGATCGAGGAAATATTGGCGAACCCGCACAGCGCAAAGGTGATCACCAGCTGGGTGTGCGGCGTCAGCGTGGTCATCGTCTTGGACAGGTCGGCAAAGGCGACGAATTCATTGAGGATGAGTTTCTCGCCAAAGAAACCGCCGGCCGTCACCGCTTCTGACCACGGCACATTGAGCAGATACATGATCGGCGCAAAGACCCAACCAAGGATCTTCTGGAAGGTCAGGTCCGGATAGCCGAACAGGCCGGCAACGCCGCCGAGGATGCCGTTGCAGAGCGCGATCAGGGCGACGAAGCTGATCAGCATGGCGCCCACGGCGACGGCCAGCTTTACGCCGTCCTGAGTGCCGCTGAAGATCGCAGATATCAAATTCTCGTGCTTTTCTTCGGTGGCGACGATCGCCGGCTCGCCCATCGCGGCGACCGCATCGCTTGCCGGCGGCGGCGTCGGGGCAAAGATCTTGCCCATCAGCAAGCCGCCAGGCGCTGACATGAAGGCGGCCGCGAGGAGATATTCGGTCTTGATCCCCATCTGAGCGTAAGCGGCAAGAATGGAGCCGGCGACGCCGGCAAGCCCCGTGGTCATCAGCGTGAAGATCTGCCGGTCACTGAGCGTGTTGAGATAGGCTCGCACAACCAGGGGCGATTCCGACTGGCCGAGGAGGATGTTGGCGGCTGCGTAAAACGCCTCCACCCGATCGATGCCAAGCACGAGTTGGAAGAAGCCGCCGACCCAGCGCACAAAGACCTGAATGATCCTGAAGTAGTAGAGCACCGACACCAGCGCCGAAAAGAAAACGATGATCGGCAGCACATTGATCGCAAAACTGCCGACATTCGGTGCGGTCGCCAGCCCGCCGAACACCATCTCGATGCCGGCGCGGGAATAGCCAAGAAGGATGTCGACGCCGCCTGCCGCCGCCGCAATCGCAGCGCGGCCTGCCGGGACGTAGAGCACCAGGCCGGCGACCCCTGCCTGAAGCAGGAACGCAGGGATGACGACGCGCGGTCGGATCTTCAACGGACTGTAGGACAGGGCCACGGCGACGACCAGAATAGCCAGGATGCCGCCGATCCCGATCAGGATGTGTTGCATGCCCTCGCCCGTTTCCCGCCGCTAGAACTTGCTTCCCATGACCGCACTATCCCAGGAAGGGCCGCCGCACCCTCCGGGAAGCTCGAACGGCAAAGCTAGGACGACACCACCGCCGACGGCGGCACATAGGCTTCGCGGAATGAAGCATGGCGCTCGGCGTCAAAACAATCGCGCAACCAAGCCAGCACCGGACTGCAGCGCAGAAGACTGCGCGCCCGCTCACTGTAGGCAAGCCAGAAGCGGACCGACGCCAGCGGCCGGAAATTGAGCACCACCAGGCGCGGATCAACCTGCGGAATATAGGACGGGAGAATGGCGATGCCGCCATCCGCCGCGCAGTCCTCGACCAGCACGGTCCCGGAATTCGTGTGCATCACATTGGGCACGACTTCCTTCCAGTGCGGTGTCTTCTCGGCCCAGCTGTCGACCTGCAGGTGGTAGCCTGAATGGGCCAGGATGCGGTGCTTGCCGGCGTCAAACATGGTTTCGGGGACACCAAACACGTCGAGATAACCGCGGCTGGCGCACGGCACATAATGCACCCAGCCCGCCTGCCGACAGATGACGTTCGGCGTCGTTGGCTCCTCGTAGAGGATCGCAATGTCGGCTTCGCCCTTGGCGACGTCGGCGGCCTCGCCGACCACCTTCAGCATGATCTCGACCTTGGGATTCGAGCGGTGGAATTCGGGTAGCTTGCGCGCCAGCCAGTAGGTCGCCATCGCGTCGTAGGCGGCGATGGTCACCACCCCGGTGCTATCGTCCGGGGCGAGCGCAACGTCGTCCGAGAGCGCGCCGAAGGTGTCGGCCATGGTCTCGACGCGGGTGAGGAAGGTCGTACCGAAATCGGTCAGCGCAACGCCGCGGGTTGACCGGACCAGCAACCGGCGGCCGACGCGCCGCTCAAGCTCGTCGAGGTCGCGGGCGATCTTCGCCGGGCTCACCGCCAGGCTGGCCGCGGCCGCGTTAATGCTGCCCGAACGCGCCACAGCGGCGAAGACGGGGAGGCTGGACCAGTCGAGCTTCTGAATGTTCATAGCGCCGCCAATTGTGGACCCCCCCACTCAAACATTGTCTGAAGCCCAACGCCAGAGCTGCTGGCTAGCTCGGTCTGGGACCTGCATCGCGGGCCCTTTGACCGGACAGGCCCATGACCGCGCTCGCCCAATCCGCCCAGTCGACCCTCCTGACGCGCCCTGCCGCGCCGATTTTGGCCACACCAGCTGCCTCGCTGAAGCCGTCCACGATCGCCAGGCGTCGCTCGCCCGCGCCGGTCACGACGCTGCTTCGCCAAATAAAGCCGGTCGACCGCGGCTGGAACCCCAGCCTCGCCCTGGAAGAAGCAGCGCCCTTTGGGTTCCGAATCGCCCATCAGGCGGAATTGGCGCCGGCGCATGCCGCCTCGGAGGCGATTATGGGCATGACCCTCGCGCCGGTTGAGGCGATCGCCGCCGCTCATGCCCGCACCAGTGGAACCGGCTGGATTCACCTCGCCCGGGGGGCTGACGAGACGGCAAGCGACATCACCGGGATCATCCTGCTGCTGCCGCTCAGCGCATCAGGCGAAGCTGACCTCCGCGAGGGCCGGTTCCAGCCCCGCGCGCCCGAGCCCCACCAGCTCTGCGCCCCTGGCGAACCCTTCCCCGCGATCTATTTCTGGCTGTTCGCCGGCAAGGACGGCCGCACCCGTCGCAACATCATTCGGACCTGCCTTGCGTGGCGAAGCGGCGCCTACGCCAACGTCCGCGGTTATGCCCGCGCAGCCAGCGTCGACGGCTTCCGCACCATGGCGGCGCTCGGCTTTGAACCGATGCAATCGACGCTCAGCCATCTCTTCTTCATCGACAAGCGAGCCTAGGAGCACTCCCATGCGCCTTTTCGTGACCCGTGCGGTTATCTCCCGCGAAGCGGGTGATGCATGAACCGTCCGGTTCTGGTCTGTCAGGGCTTCCAGCGCGCCTTCATTGACGCAAACGGTCCGATGTTCTCGGTGTCGGCCGCCGTCCGGCGCAGCATCTGCGAGCAGGTGCTGAAGCGAGCCCGCGCTTCGGGCTGGACCGTGGTGCATTCCTTCCTCGACACCGAGACCCTGGGCGCAAACGGCGGCGCCTCGATGGATGGCTTTGCGCCCTCGCCCGCCGAGGCCTATTTTCGGCAACGCAGCCTCTCCGCGTTTCGGACCCCCGGTTTCCACGCCAAGCTCGAATCGGTCGCCGACCGGCCCTTCTATCTCATCAGCTTCGCTGGTCTCAGCGTGATCGCCGCGACCTTCCTCGACGGGCTTGAACACCGCCTGCCGATCCGCATCGTGACCGATGCTGTCGCCGACGTTGCACATTCCGGCGTCGATGAGCGCGAACGGCTCGAGGCGATCGAGGTGCTGGCGCGCGCGCATGGCCGCGAAGCGACCAGCCACGAGCTTGCGACGGCCGCTGGACTTCCCTCCCGGCCGGCCGCCCGTAACCAGCTGTTCGCGGACGGAGTTCTTTGACGATGAACACTGGTCCCTCTGGTCCGCGAGAAGCCGTCGAGGAATTGAAGGCGCTGCTCCACATGACCCGGTTCATTTCATCCCAGATCCCCGACCTGGTGCCCAACCACCTGCGCCTCTCGCACCAGCTCGAGGAGCTCGAGGCCGAACTGGAATGGGAGCTGGAACAGGCCAAAGGCCACCCCGCTGGCGGCGGGAAGACCCGCGCCTGAGCCGGGCCGTTCGGCAAGGGGCTGGCGTCGATTCTTGGCGTGGCCGCAGTTGTCTGAACTTACAGGCTCGGTCTAGAGTCTCCCGCTTGCCAAGGGGGAAACTGCTGTGCCAGCGCCCACGTCCACCCGCGTCATCGACCACCTCATCGGCTCGATGATCGCCGCCGCGCGCCTCGAAGGAGGCCTGACCCAAAGCGATCTTGCCCAGCGATCCGGTCTCGGCGTCCGCGAGCTCCGACGTTACGAGACCGGCCAGAACCGGATCATGGCGAGCGAGCTGCTTCGGGTCGCCGAAGCCCTGCAGGTCCCGGTCAGCTATTTCTTCGGCGCCATGGGGGTGGCTGAATGCGTGGGACTGGATGGCTCCGCATCAGAAACCATCGGGCCGGAAAACTGCGCCCGCGTGATCGACGTCTTCCGCCAGTTCCAATCGCCGGCGAGTTTTGATGCGGCGATCTCGATGGCCCGGAGCCTGGTGACAATGGAAACCCTGTTGCGCCCGGCGTGAACCGCGCGCGGCGCTGACGCCGCCCTCGACATATTGATTATGTCGCATATCGTTGGCCACGCCGCTTCGGGTCGCCAGGGCGCGCGAGGGCGGCGCGAGAGAGGGCGGCGGGGTATGGCGGGGCCTGCAGACGGACAGTCGGATGCGCTGTGTCGGTACATTGCCGAAACGCCGTCCTCGGCGCTGTCGGCAAAAACCCGCCATGCCGCCTGCCGTGCCGTACTCGATGCAACCGGCGTCATGCTGGCGGCGAGCGGGTTGAGCCCGGATGCCGCCCCGTTCATCGACCTTGCGAAGACCAGCGGCGCCGGGCCCTGTTCGATCCTCGGTTCTGGCGCCAAGGCGTCCGCGCCAATGGCGGCGTTCGCGAACGGCGCCCTGAGCCACACGCTTGATTTCGAGGACGCGTTTGACCCCGCGCCCTGCCACCCCAATGCAGCAGCGGTTCCGGCCGCCATCGCACTTGCCCAGATGCTCCGCCCGATCAACGGCACGGAGTTCATGACGGCCATCGCGATTGGATGCGACCTCGTCTGCCGGATGGGATTGAGCCTGCGTCAGACGATGGAAGAGAGCGGCTGGTATCCGCCGCCCATTCTCGGCGCATTCGGCGCCCCAGCCGCCGCCGGCCGCCTCGCGCGATTGACGTCAGACCAGACACGCGACGCCCTCTCGCTGACGCTCTGCCAGGCAACAGCCCCGGGCGAGATCAAGCACAGCGAGCGCAGCGTCATCCGGGCGGTGCGCGAAGCTTTCCCCGCGCAAGCGGCCGTCGTCTCGGCATTACTAGCGCGTTCGGGCGTCGCCGGCTTTGAAACGCCGATCGAAGGCGAGGGCGGATTTTTCCGGTTGTATGCAGACAATCACTATGATCCTGCAGCGTTCCGGGTCGGCCTCGGCGAGCACTTTCACATTGACGCGTTGAGCTTCAAGCCGTGGCCAGCCTGCCGCGGAACCCATGCCTATATCGAATTGGCGCTTGAGGCCCGAAGCCAGCCCGGGTTCGATTGGCGCGCCATCCAGGAGATAACGCTGGCGACCGGAAGCGTGCAGCGCATGTTGATCGAGCCTTTGGCGCGCAAGCGCGCTCCGACCACAGCCATCGACGCCAAATTCAGCCTGCCTTTCACCGTCTCACTCGCCCTCGTCCGCGGCGGGGTCACGCTGGACGATTTCGACGGTGCAGCACGCGCCGACCTCGACATTCGCCAGCTTGCCGCACGCATCATCGCGCGGGAGCGACCCGATTGGGGTCGCAGCCAGGCATCGGCGAGCGGGCTGACCATCGCGTTTCGCGGCGGACGCCTCTTCGAAGGCGAGCTTGCCGAAGCGCTGGGGGCCCCTGAGCGCCCTCTGTCGAGCGAGGGACTGGTCGAGAAATTCATCGCCTGCGCCGGCCGCGCCGCCCGGCCGCTTGAGCCTAAAGCCGCAAAGCGGCTGGCGGGGCGGCTCCTCGAACTCGACGCGGAACCGGACGTCGGGGCGCTCTTCGAGACCTGAGCCTTCGCCCAAATCGGCGCCCAAATCGGCGCCCAAATCGGCGAGCGGGCCTAAAGCAGGAAGCGCGACTTGGCGTGGGTGCGCAAGAAGACCCGCATCTCTTCCAGGCTGGTCCGCTCGAAGGTCCGCATCACCTCAAGCTTGGCGCCGAGGCCGCGCGCTGACTCGAACCGCTCCGTCGAGACGCGTACATTGGCCCGGTACTGCTCATAGCGTTCGACTTCGCGCTGCGGCTGCAGGCCATCTTCGAGCGCCCGACCCGCCAGAGCGGACAGCGCCGTCCATGTCACGCCCACCTCGATGACAACCGCGGGTAAGTGCATCAGCTCGTGGCCAAAGTGCGTCAGGTGAAAAACGATAATGATGGCAAGGCAGATCCAGCCAAAGACGTTGAAGGCATGTTCCTGGCGTCGCGGGGTCCAGCCGGAAGTTGGACCATGCGCCAGCTTGGCCTCACAATAACCGTGCTGCCAGTCGAGCCGCAGTCTGCGCCAGACCCCGAAGATGTCGGCGGCGACTTCGGGGATCTCGTCACCTTCGACCTCAAGCACGGGCGAAAGATTGACGAAGTCGATTTCTCCCGCGCGCTTGACGATGCGGTCCAGCTCGGCATGAGGATCAGCAAGCGTCGCCTGGAGCTTTTCCAACGCCGCGTGTCGGGTGCGGACATAGGCCGCCTGCATGTCTTCACTTGTGCTGGCGGCGATGATCTCCGGCAGCCGGGAGGCGATGAAGTGAAAATGGAAGAGGCGGAGCGTCTCGGTCTGCAGCCGGCAGTGAAGCCAGCGCCGTCGCGGCGAGGATTTGCTCGAGCCGATCAATCCCAACGCCGTGCCGATCAATCCCAGCGAACCTGCGATATAGCCCAGCGGCGCAAAGGCTTCGCGATCAGGCCCGGCCAGCAAGAGCTCACCGGAAGCCAGCAGCAAGGCGATCAAAACCAGAGCGATGGCAAACATTCCGAGGATCCGGCTGTGCTCGCGCGCCACCAGAGCGGTCTCGTCGGTCGGCTCGAAACTCGCGAGCAGCTCGGGGAACTCGAAGGCGAAACGGATCGTGTGTTTGCGGGCGGTCGGATCCTCGGCGCGGAGATCATAGTTGGCGTACGCCACATTCTCGGGAGCGTCTGTCATTCGGCTTGTCTCCCCGCCACTCCCGGGCCCGCCACCCCCGGGACGCATCGGTCTCGCCGCCTTGTTGCCGTCAGCCTGAAAATCGTCAATGGCGCGGCGCGAGACCGATCAGCACGGGGGAGGCTGGAAGGGGTTCACCCGACGCCGGATCCTTATGCTCTCGAAGCTCTATGAATACTCCCATAACCGACGGGTCTTGGGCTTGAGGCGCGGGTTTTTGCGGCGTTCGGCCGCCACAAGCACATAGATTCTAGGGGATTTTTGTGAATTCGAGCCAGGTTGGCGGCGATTGTCGGCCTCACCGCCTGCCTTTGCGCGCGGCGTAATCATTTCGCGACCCATCCGATGCCTGGCAAATTGGACAAGCTGAGCTTAGAGCGCCACATACATCGAGCGATCTGCAACCTGCGGGCGCAACGCTGCCCCCTTCCACGCGCCGCTTCTGGAGCACTTTGAGATCTGACGAATGGCCGGGGATCCAGATGACGCCGTTTGAGATGGTTGGGTATGGCCGATATCGGCCCCGCGAGAGCAGACCTTCGGTCGAACTCGATGCGCGATTCAATCAGCCTCCCGGCTGGACGGAAGGAAAGTTCGGAATACGCGAGCGCGGGATCGCGGCGCCCGACGAGACCAGTTCATTCATGGGCGCGGCCGCAGCGCGTGACGCGCTTGCAATGGCCGGATGGGCGCCAGGCGCTTTCGACGTCCTGATCGGGGCGTGCGGCGTCATGGAGCAACCCATCCCGGAAACGTCCGTCCTCATCCAGAATGCCCTTGGGCTGGGCAAGTCCGGTGTCTGGGCATTCGACGTCAACCAGACCTGTCTCTCCTTTTTGACTGCACTCGATATCGCAGCGATGGGAATGGACACGGGCCGGTTCAAGCGCGCCTTGATAGTCTCGAGCGACATCGCATCGGCGGGGCTCGTGCCTTCCTCGGCTGCCCATCAGGGCCCGGGATGTGAACTCAGTCTCCGATAAAGTGGGCGCATCCGAGAATCTACATGTTCCCCGAGAGGCAGGAGACGGGCCGATAAAAACCGCCCGTTTGCACGCGCAACGCGAACCTGGTTCGAGTCTCTGTGTAGATTCCTGAGAGCTAAGTCCCGGACAGTGTGACTCTATTTGGAAGGGTATGTACCAAAGGCCCGGAGCTATCCTCTCTGGCTGGGGCGCTAGGATTCGAACTTTGCTCTCACAGTTTGTTGCAGAGCAAAAAATTCGAACCCGGCCAGTTGCTTAGGATCGATCGGCCGGCACCCGCCGGACAGTCGAATTCCGGAAAGCTCATACGGGGGCGACGGTAAAAACGTCGCGGAGTTGGCTGCGCATTTCTCCTGTCCAAAATTCGATCTCCTGTCCGAAATTCGATGGCTTGCTTTGTCTCAATTGGGTCTATATATAGTCTCATGTGAAACAGGAGTTTCAAATGGCGATCGCAGCAGCAGACCGGGCCGCCGAATACCTCGGAATTGAGACCAAGAACTCGCCCCTCGCCTGGGTGCGTGCGGCAGAGAGGGGGCTGCCCGTGACGAAGCTGGAGAGCTTCGCCAAGCGTGTTGCGCCCGATGATACTCGGTTCAAATACAGCATTGTCAGCAAGGCGACCTTCGCACGGCGGAAGGACGCCAAGCCGGCTCGCCTGTCCAAGGAAGAGAGCGAGCGGCTGATGCGCATCGTGCAGACCTTCTCCTTTGCGGAAGAGGTTTGGGGCGACCTCGATAGTGCCGTGCGGTTCATGTCGTCCCCACATGCATTGCTCGAAGGCCAACGGCCCTGGGACGTCGTCGTCGGCAGCGAGATGGGCGGTCGGTTGGTCGAAGAGATCCTTGGTCGGCTGGCCTATGGAACGGCTGCGTGACTGCGCAAGTTCTCGATCGAACCCTGCGCGCTTACCGGATTGGCGATCCCCGGGGTCGCTTCCCGATTATGGATGCGACCGGATCGACGCTCTATCCGGGTCGCTGGAACACCCCGTCGTCGCCCCTGCTCTGTTGTTCTGAGCACTACTCCACAAACATGCTGGAAAAGCTGGTTCACGGCGGTGGAAGCCTCCCGCCCAACCAGCACTTCGTTGAAATCACGATCGATGCCGGCGCCTCATACGAGGTGCTTTCGACCGCAGCTCTTCCTCGATGGGATGCTGCGATCCCAACCGTCTCGCAAGCCTATGGTGCTGAGTGGGTCACATCGCAACGATCACTGATCTTGTTTACCCCTAGTGTTGTGGCGCGGATGGAGCGAAACGTCATGATCA
>JANMWT010000010.1:0-5180 GCA_031394145.1 Alphaproteobacteria bacterium
GGCGATCCCTGCGCGAGCAGCGACGATCCATCCTGGACGCCGGGGCCGGGTCTCCGCCCATTGGTCCTGCGCGTTCGGCCTCTTCCTGCCGTTTTGTGCGGCACTACCGGCCGCAACATGGATAGTGCTCGGAGTGAACCGGAGACGCATCGACGTCACAGTTGCACGCCTCTAGGGTCGGGCTTCGCGACGGGAGAGCATGATGCAAGAGGCGGCGGAGGGTGACGCAGAGATCGAGCAGCGCACCTTGCTCAAGGCGTCGTGGCGCCTTTTGCCGTTGATCGCGGTTGGTTACGGCATCGCCTATATGGACCGGGTCAACATCAGCTTCGCATCCGCGACGATGAACCTGGACCTCCATTTCAGCGCTGCGGTTTACGGCCTCGGCGGCGGGCTGTTCTTTCTCAGCTATGCGCTCTTCGAGGTGCCCTCAAACCTGCTTCTCGTGCGTTTTGGCGCCCGCCGCTGGATTGCCCGGATCATGTTGACCTGGGGCGTGCTCGCGATCGGCATGATGCTGGTTCGGACGCCGCTGCAGTTCTATGGCATGCGGTTTCTTCTCGGCGCGGCTGAGGCCGGGTTCTTTCCCGGCATCATCTATTATCTGACCCACTGGTTCCCGGCGGCTCATCGCGGTCGGGCGATCACGCGCTTCTATATCGCATGGCCAATCAGCCAGGTCGTGATGGGTGCGCTCGCCGGCGCCTTGCTGGGCCTCGAAGGCCGCCTGGGTCTCTCCGGCTGGCAGTGGCTGTTTCTCGTCGAAGGCCTGCCGGCCGTCTTGATGAGCGTCGTCTTTCTTTATTTTCTTCCAGATGGCCCCGCTGAGGCAAAGTGGCTATCTGCCGAAGAGAGGGGGTGGCTCGCCAGGCGGCTTGCAGCCGACGCCGCGGCGCTCGGTCCGCAAAGCGATCACAACATTTTTCGGGCGTTGCTCAATCCGCTGGTTCTGCTGCTCAGCATCGTGAATTTTCTCGTGCTCGGGTCCTGGTATGCATTCACCCTCTCGGCACCGGAGTTGCTGGACCAGGCGACCCATCTCGGCGCCACGCGCGTGGGATTTCTGGTCTCTGGCGCCGGCGCGCTGGCCGGCGTCGCCATGCTGCTCAACGGTTGGCTGTCAGACCGCAACCGCGAGCGTTATGTCCATCTGATCATTCCGCTTGGACTGATGGCGATCGCCTATGCCGTCATGAGCATGACCGACAATCCTGTCGCGGTGATGGTGTCTTATGTTGCCGCTGTGATGTGCAATGCCGGGATCGCCGCAGTCTTCTGGCTGGTGCCCGGCGATCTCCTGCATCCGCGGTTCGCTGCGGTGAGCATCGCCGCCATCAATGCGATCGGGCAGCTGGGCTCGTTCTTCAGCCCCTATGCCTGGGGCCTGGCGAAGACCTACACGGGAAGCTTCCATGTTGGCCTGACAGTGCTGCCCATTCCCTTCCTGATTGCCGCCGTGCTCGTCTTTGTCCTGCGCTCAAGGGCAATGGCGCAGGCGCCGCCATCGCCCGTTTCGGTCTAGCCGCCGATTGGGACCCAGGTTTGCATCGCGGGGACTTGCCGACTGAAGCTCGGCCAAGTCTTTTGGCGGACGCAGACCTCACAGGAGACGCTCGCCAAAGGAGCGCTCGCAGGGCGACGCTCACCATGGGACGCTCACCATGGGACGCTCGCCATGTGACGTTTGCGAGTCGCGGGGGCGTGACGGCCTTCGAGCCCGGCCCCGCGCCGTTTTGATAAGACAATCAACACGCGTCCGCCCGCACCCTTCCGCCTCAAGAAGCGGTGCGGGTCTCGAAGCCCTGATAATCCGCGGCTGCAATCGCATCGCACAGATGCCGGTAGACATCCACGCCGGCGACATAGGCCATGAAGGTTCGCGGCTTGCCCGGCACATTGGCGCCGATGTACCAGGAGTTTGCCTGGGGAAAGAGCGTCAGATTTGCGACCTGTTCGGCGTGCACCGCCCACTCGGTCTCCGCTACTTCCGTCGGCGCAATCGCGGCAAGCTTGTGCTGCCGCATCCAGCCGACACAGCTGCTGATCCACTCGACGTGCTGTTCGATCGACACCATCATGTTGCTCAGCACCGATGGGCTGGAGGGGCCCGTAATCGTGAAGAAGTTCGGGAAGCCGGCGACGCCCAGGCCCAGATAAGTGTGAGGGCCGTTCGCCCACTTGTCGCGCAGCGCAAGGCCGCCAAGCCCGCGTATGTCGATGTTCATCAGTGCGCCCGTCATGGCGTCAAAACCGGTGGCGAAAACGATGGCGTCCAGCGTTTCTTCTCCGGCGCTGGTGCGGATGCCGGTTGGCGTGATCGCCTCGATCGGCGTCTTGGTCAGATCGACGAGACGGACGTGATCCTGGTTGTAGGTCTCGAAATAGTTCGTATCGATACACGGGCGCTTGGTCCCGAAAGGGAAGCTCTTGGGGGTGAGCGTCTCGGCGGTCCTGGGGTCGTTGACCCTCGATCGGATCTTGTCGCGAACGAAGTCGGAGACTGCGTCATTCGCAGCCTGGTTGGTCAGCACGTCGGAATAGGACGTGGTCAGCGCGGTTAGGATGCCCGTCTTCCAGGCATCCTCGAATTTTGCCATGCGTTCATTCTCGCCATCGGCAAGCGCGGGCGTCATCCCGCGCGGCGGGTTGGGAATCCCGGCGAAGTGAGCACGCTGCGCCTGCCTGTAGGTTGGATAGGTCTTTTTCATCTTCGACACGTCAGCTGGATCCAGCGGCCCGTTGAAGGCCGGCATGGAGTAGGCTGGCGTGCGTTGATAGACGATCAACCTGTCGGCCTGTGCTGCGATCAGCGGGATGGACTGGACTGCGGATGAACCAGTGCCGATGACGCCGACCTTCATGCCGGTGAAATCGACGCCTTCGTGCGGCCAGTTGCCGGTCAGATAGGTCGCGCCCAAAAACGTGTCGGCGCCGGGGATGTCGGGTTTCTTGATCGCCGACAGGCATCCGGTCGCCATGATCAGGAATTGCGCCGAGATCGCCTCGCCGCGATCCGTGTGGACTGTCCAGCGGGCGGTGTCCTCATCATAGACGGCGCGCATGACGCGCGTTCCGAACGCGATGTCGCGGCGAAGATCGAAGCGGTCGGCAACATGGCGGGCATAGCTCAGGATTTCGGGCTGTGCGGAATACTTCTCCGTCCACGTCCAGTCCTGTTCCAGCTCCTCGGAGAAGGAGTAGGAGTAAGCCATGCTTTCGATATCGACCCGGGCGCCGGGATAGCGGTTCCAGTACCAGGTGCCGCCGACATCATCGCCAGCCTCGATCCCACGGACCTTCAGCCCCATCCCGCGCAGCTTGTGGAGCTGGTACATGCCGGCAAACCCTGCGCCAACCACCACGGCATCAACCTCGGCGCGCATCGCAAGATGACGATCGATCTGTTCGCCGACATATTCCAGGGCGAGCCCCGCGCCGGGCAGGATGCCCGGCATGGCGAAGAAGTTGTGCATCTGCCTCGCGAACCGCTTCATCGTGACGGCCACCCCGGCGGTGCGCAGCTTCATGCCATAGGCTTCCGCTTCATCGCGCAGGACATCCAGCTCAGCGGTGACAAGCACGGCGGGCGGCAGCCCGGAGAGATCCGCTGCCCGGAGCGGCGAAGCGTCGACCTTGCTGCGCTCGGCGACATCGGGGGCGTAATGATCCCAGAACCACTTCATCAGTGGTGCATTCAACAGAAGCTGGTTTTCCGGCGCAGCGTAGCTTGGCGTATCCATGCCGGCGTCGGTGACCGGATAGATGAGAAGTTGCAGCGATATCTCCGGCCCGCCTTCGGCCTTGGCGCGCTGGGCGACGATCGCCGCCAGATTGCCGCCAGCGCTGTCGCCCGCGACAATCACCGGCGCGCGCTGTCCCGCGATGCTTGCAAGATTGGCGTCGACCCATTTCAGCGCGGCCCAGGCGTCATTTGCGGCGACGGGATAGCGATGTTCGGGCGCACGGCGATAGGCGACCATGACGACCGCCGCACCGGTGCGCTTGGCCAATTGGCGGCCAAGGGTATCGTACTGGTCGATGTCGCTGAGCACCCACCCACCGCCGTGGTAGTAGATAATGACGGCGCGAGGCGCGGTGCTTGGCGAGAGGATGCGGACGGCGAATTCGCCGCCGTCCTGGCTCGTGATCGTCTCCTCTCGAACCGAAGCCATCGCCGGACCGGGTGGATAGGACTGGGCGATTGCGGCGGCGACGAGCCGTGCCTCCTGGGCGCTCATCTCATGAAGCGGTTTGCCGCCCATGCCCGCCAGCTGGGCCAGAAACGCCGTGCTCGCCAGATCAAGTTTCATGGAGAAGGATCCGTTCTTGTTTGAGCCTCTAATGCTCACGTTTCACCGACCGCTCGCAACCCGCTCGTACCGCGGTGACCCCGGATCGCGGGCCGCGCCCGGTGGCGTCGGGGAAAGCATCGAAATTGGGCAGCCCCCCATGTTGCACGTCTCGGCGCTCGACTTCGGTGGGCCGCTAAGAAAAAATGGGCCGCCGAGTGGGGAACTTGTGCGGGGAAGGGAATAGTGGTTGTCGCGAGACCAGGCTGAGTACGCCGCTTTCATCAACTACAGTCACTCGGACGATCAGTTCGCCAACTGGCTTCACCGCCGGCTGGAGGGCTTTTCGACGCCGCGCGAGCTGGTCGGGCGCGCTGGATCAGCGGGTATGATCCCGCGGCGCCTTGGCAGGGTCTTTCGCGATCGCACCGATCTTTCCGCGGCCCATGATCTTGGCGCGGAGATCCACGAGGCGCTGAACCGTTCCAGTGCGCTGATCGTTCTGTGTTCCGCGCGCTCCGCCAAAAGCGCGTACGTCAACGAAGAAATTCGCAAAGACCGCCAATGCCGCAGCGCATGTCGGTTTTGCCCGCAGCGAGATAGACCCTGACGCCTGATCCCAGCCCGATCATGCGCGCTCAACTGTGCGGATCAGCTGAACCAACTCGCTCTCAGCCAGGCCGGCGATCCCGCGCAGACCACGACCATTACGAAGAACGATCTCAACCCCGCCATTCTCCTCCTGATTGTCGGTGCGCCGGATAAACCGGCGAGAAGCAGGCGGTGCAAGTCCGCCATGATGAAGGAGTAGCGAACCGCATCGACCCCGAGCCGTGCGTCGGCCTTCGCGAGGAGGCAGGCGAAGCGTCGGCAGGGGCATGCACAGGCCAG
>JANMWT010000026.1:0-5326 GCA_031394145.1 Alphaproteobacteria bacterium
GCCGACACGGACGATAGCGACATCTTTTACCATCACCGGAACGCCGCCGCGCGTCGCTATCACGGCGCGCGCCACCTCATCGGCCGTGCGGATCCGGCCGTCGGCCCGGACCAGATAGGCCTCGCCGGAGCGTTGAATAAAATCAGCGCCGACCGACATGTTGGCCTTCTCCATCGCCTCGGCCAGCTCGGTGTAAGAAATGCCATAGGCCGCAATCTTCACAGGATCGGGCTCGATGACATATTGCTTCACATAGCCGCCAAGGCTGTCGACATCGGCGACGCCAGCGACGGTGCGCAGCTGCGGCCGCACGATCCAGTCCTGCACGGTCCGCAGGTAAGCGGCGCGCGCGACGTCGTCCGCAAGAAGCTCATTGTCGTCGGTCAGGAAGGCGCCATTGCTTTGCCAGCCCGGCGTTCCGTCTTTGACGGTTGCGCCCTTGCCCTCCGGATTCACGAACTCGATGCTGTAGTGAAAGACTTCGCCGAGGCCGGTCGAGACCGGGCCCATTTGCGGATCCGCTCCCTCGGGAAGATTGGGACGCGCCTGAGTCAGCCGTTCGGAGACCTGCTGGCGCATGAAATAGAGGTCGGCGCTTTCCTTGAACACGGCCGTGACCTGCGAGAAGCCGTTGCGAGAAAAGGAGCGCGTGCTCTCTACCCCTGCAAGTCCGGACAACGCCGTCTCGATCGGAAACGTCACACGCTTCTCGACCTCAACCGGTCCGAGCGTCGGGACGACAGTGTTGATCTGGACCTGCTTGTTGGTGATGTCAGGCGTGACGTCGATCGGCAGAAGCACAAGCTGCCAAGCGCCGAAAGCGGCCACCAAGGCAGTCAGAAACATGACGATCCAGCGACCACGGACGGCCAACGCGATGAGGTTACCGATCATTCCTCTTCGGAGCCTTTGCTGGACTGCGCTTTCAGCAGGAACGCGTTGCGCGTTGCAATCGACTGGTCAGCTGCAAGACCTGAAACGATCGCTGCCCGGCCGCCACTGCGTGAGGCCACAACCACCGGCTGGGCCAGAAAACCCTTGGCCGTTCGTACGAACACGACATCGCGACCGCCGAGGCTCTGGACAGCTTCATCTGGAATGACGATGCCGGTTGGGCCTCCGGCTTTAGGGGTTATTCGGGCTTCGACAGCCTCGCCCGGCGACAGATGGCTCAGCTTGTCGCTGAATGTCAGGATCACGGTCGCCGACCGTGTCGCCGGATCAAGCGTCGGCGTCACCGAGCGCACGACGGCGACGAGCCTTACACCTGCCGGCGTCGTGATCGCTGCCGAGTCGCCCGGCGCGATTCGCATCGCATCGGCAGCCGTGACCGACGCCTCAACTTGAATGAGGGTGGGATCGGCAATCTGGAACAACTGGGTCTCCGGCTGGACGAACGCTCCGAGGCTAACGGTCTGAGCCGTGATGCGCCCAGCTAGAGGGCTGACGACGAGGACCGAACGGCCATCGCTGCTAACCCGGGCGGAGGAAGCGGCGTTCTGGGCGCGACGGGCTTCGGCCTCCGCCATCGCGAGTTCGGACTGGGCCGCCTCAAAGTCCTGACGGGGGCTGACGCGCTCCTCAAACAGTTTCTGTTCGCGGGCAGCCGCCTTGCGGGCCATCTCTACCTTGGTCTCGGCAACCGAACGGTCGGCTGCGATCGCTCCGGCCTCACGGCTCTCGACGACGGCAAGAACATCGCCTGCCTTGACGGGGTCGCCGAGCTGCTTGGCGAGCCGCGTCACCCTCCCCGCTGCCGTGGCGGTTACGATGGCTTGGCCTTTGGGCGCCGCGGCGACCCGGGCGGGGGCCAGAATCTCCGCGCTGAGGTCGCCAGCCGAGACCGGCTGAACCTGAATGCCGGCCGCTGTAATGTTGGCCTGCTCGACTTCAACCGAAACAGGCCCGTCGGCGGCGACCGCTGTCTTCGACGCCGGCACGGCATCAGTTCCCTTTCCGGCGGTGACCCGAGCCACGCCAAAGCCGATGCCTCCCGCAACGACGAGGCCTGCGGCGATCGCCATCCAAGTCCGGTTGCCGATAGCCGAGACGCTCATCGCCTATTCTCCAATTCCAACGCGCCCGCTCAGGCGCGCGAGAGCGGCCTCGGCGCGGATGCGGGCCGACCTTGCGTCAAGCAGGCGCGCCTCAGCTTCGGTGATCGCCCGGCGGGCATTCAGAACTTCAATCAAGGGCGCCTTGCCGCCGTCATATCCCACCCGAGCAAGATCGTACGCCTCGCGCGCGGCTGACGCTGACTGCAGTGCGGCTCTTAGGCGAGCATCGCTCGCCGCAATCTGCGACGCCGCAACCCTGCGGCCGGTGTCGGCCTCGAGCTGGGCGCCGTTGAGGCGCGCATCCGCCGCCGCTAGCTGGGCGACAGCGGCGGAGACCGAGCCGCGATTCCGGTCGAATAGAGGAAGAGGAACGGATACCCCCGCCACCAGTCCGGTATCGTCCTCGCCTCCGTATCGACGCGCACCAACCGACAGGGTCACATCCGGAGCTCCTCGCGCTCGTTCCACCTCGACACGTAAGGCGGCAGCCCTGCGTTCAGCTTCGGCGACGAGGACTCCAGGGGCGCGCTCCAGCGTGTCTGGGCCCGGCGGCTTCAGACTTTCCGCGCGGTCGAGCAGCGAAGATTGAACGCCAGTGAAGGCTTGCGGCGCCCCGACCAGGATCGAGAGGCTGGCCAGCGCTTCGCCGAGATCGGCGCGGGCAGCTTGCAGTTCAGCGTCGGCGGCGGTTGTGGCTGCTTGGGCCTGAACGGCGCGCAGGTCGGCCTCCTTGCCCGCATCGACCAATGCACGCGCCGCGCGCAGATCTTCTCGCGCGCGGCCAAGATCGTCTTCGAACAGCTGAGTCCGCTTCTGTGCCGCCTCCGCGGCGGCGTAGGCAATTGCAAGATCGTAGGCAAAATCCACGAGAACTTTCTGCTGGCGCGCCTGGGCTGCGCCGACTTCTGCGCCGCTTGCGGAAATGCGCGCCTGCCGCTTACCCCCAAACTCCAACGTTTGGCCGACCGACAAGGTTGTTTGCTGACGCGACAGGCCCGAGGGATCATGAACGCCGATGTCTTCGACGCCGAGCTCGATCACCGGGTTCGGCCGCACGCGGGCCTGAACCGCCTCGCCTTTCGCGACGCCGACATTGGCTCCGCTCTCGACGAGGCGCGGCGCCGTTAGGCGCGAATTGCGCAACAGCTCGGCGTAGGACGGAGCAGGCTCGGCCGACGCCGGGCTGATCGCTAGTCCGGCGGCGGCCAGGCTGAGCAGGCTGACCAAAATAACTCGTGACAGAGCGGCTTCTCCTTGCTCGATCGCCCGAGCAGGCGCCCAGTCGGCGTCCAACCCTCAGCTAATACGCGCGGCGAGCTTGGGTCCCCTCGGCTGGCCTCGCAATTAGGTTCGCCTCGTTGGGCAGGCCGGGCGTAAGGCGTCGCACATCTCCGGGCGAAATCCTGCTTTGCTCCCCGGGCGGGCGCCAAAACGCCGCAGACGGGGCATCAGGTGGATTCGCCTATCTGAGGCAGAGCCGCCTGGAGTCGCCGCCTAGCACGAGCGACCCTTCCCTCAATGGTCTTGACGCTCATCCCCAACACGCTGCCGGCTTCCGAATAGGAAAATTCCGCAAGCGCCACCAGAAAGAACGGCTGCTGCAGGTCTTCAGGCAGATCTCCGATGGCGGCCATCAGCATTCGCTCCACATGCCGATCGTGGGCGGCCGCTTCCGGCCCAGCGTCCTTGGCTTCGACGGCCTGGGCCTCGGGCGCCTCGAGGCTTGTCGCCGTGAAGAACAGTTGGCGCACCCTTCGCCGACGTCGCCAGTCGCGAGACTTGTTGAGGGCGATCTGAAACAGCCAGATCCGGAAGGGGCGCGAACTGTCATAGCGCGTGGCGGCCCGCCAGGCCGAGACGAACGTCTCCTGGACCACATCCTCGACGTCACCGGGCGCAACGCCGCCGGCGCGAGCGATCGCAGCGAGCTGCGGGCCGAAGGCGCGCACAAGCGCCGCAAAGGCGACGCGGTCGCCGGCCGCCACTCGTTGCGCCAGCTCTTCATGAGTGACGGGTCCATCGTTCACCGCGCGCCGCGGTTGAGCGCCGCGATCACCGCTTCATCGTAGGCTTTGCGATGTTCTGGATCGAGGCCGTCGCGCATTTCAAAGACGTGCCGGAGCGTCGCTCGCTGGAGTTCACCAGCCGCCGCTTCGATCTCGCGGGTCGCGGCTTCGACCTCCGGCGACCAGCGAGGATCCGCTCTGATCGCCTCGGCCAGCCGTGCGTTCGCCGCTTTCATCCGCGCGTCGATCTCCTGGCTTCGGACAACAAATATTTGCTCCTTCGCGTCGAGCCTGGCGCGTTCTGCAGCGTCGAGCGGCAAAACCCGGTGAAGCAGCGAATGAAGATCGCCGCGCGGTGGATGCAGCCGATGCAGCGCCCATACCGCCCCAGTCGCCGTCATCGCTCCGATGACGCCAGCGGCAATGACCGCGGCGACAAGTTTGCTGATCCCCCGCCCGGTCATCAACGACCGCTGTCCGATAACAGCAGCACGGATGGCGAACTCTTCAACGCAGCCGCCGGCCAGGAAGACGATGAGCCCGTCGGGCCGCCCCACTGCATCGCCGTGCTCGCAACAAAACCGGCGACCAGAGCGAACGAGATGCATACGGCGGCGCGGCCTCGGTCATGACCGCGTGAAATCTCCGCTGGCGTCGGCTCGCTCGCCAGCCGCGCTTCGAGCCGCCGCGTCGCGCCCTCGGACCAACCCGCCTCACCTTTGGCGAATGCGGCCCGGATCCGTTTTTCAACATCGTCCATGACAAAACTCCATGTTTGAGCGGTCCTAACTTTAGATACGCAGCGGAGCTCAAACTCACCTCGGCAGATGCGTATTATCCCTGCAGTCTGAGCGGGTCACAACGATCTTCCTCCGCTTCAGGCGGGGGCGCTGCGCATCGTCAGAGGGGATGGGGAGCCAGCCTGCGTATTGTCAGGACGGGCTGACGCGTACCCGAAGGAAGAAACATGAACCGACTCATCGCGGGCCTCAGCGTAATCCTCCTGGTTAGCGGCTGCTCGACCAAAGCTTCTGCGCCTTCAACGGAGACAGGCGCCGGCAGGTCGGTTTCAGGGTCAGCCGTGGACAAAGGACCATTCAAGATCGACTTCGAAATCAAAGAAATGATGAGCAATGTTATCGATTTTACGTCGGACAAGATCTGGCTGCATCAGGGATGGGACTTAGAGCCCGATTCAAAAGTTCTTCAAGCGAAACCGAGCCTTGCAACGCGGCGGATGAGCATGCGGATGCTGGCGATGAA
>JANMWT010000087.1:0-3076 GCA_031394145.1 Alphaproteobacteria bacterium
CGAACTGCGCGTTGCTCAATGGCTTCGACAAGTCGACGCCATCGATCTCCGCGCCGATCATCGGCGATAGCGGCTTCACGCGGATGGTCTTGTAAGCGATCTTGCTCATCCCGCCATGCTCCCGGTTGCCGAGAAACGGTCGTAATGCGGCAGATTTGGCGCCAGCGAAATCCGTGCGTCACGCACCGCTTGATCGACCAGCTCGAATTCAGCGACAGCTTCCGGATCATCCTTCAGCGCCGCAACGATGGTGTGGGAGAAGAAGACCAGGCGATAGCTGTTGCGGCCCTGCGGCACCTGGAAGATCCAGTTGCGCATCAAGAGGTGCGGACTATCCGGCGCCGAGCGCTCCTGGGTGTACATCCGCGCGCCGTTGGTGAGCCTCAGAAAGGGACCTTCGGTCGGCGCGGGCATCGGCTCGTCGGCGCCGTCATCGTCCTTGGCGAAGGCGAACACGCTGACCCGCAACGTGCCAGCCTTGGGCCGGCGCTCGAAGAACGCGGCCTGGACGCCGGGTTCATCCTGCACCTCCCAGCTGTCGGGCAACGTGAGGAGCGCGGCGTCGCGATAATTGATCTGCTTCATCGGCCGAGAATGGCCGGGCGGGAGACGGCTGGCAATCGGTCGGAACGCCTAGTCCTTGAACTTCCGGCCGCTCTGGATCAGCGCCTTGAATTCGGCCGGCGGCAGGGGTTTCGACATCAAGAAACCCTGCGCCTCGTCGACGCCGAGGCCGGCCAGGAAATCCCACATCTCGCGGGTTTCGACGCCCTCGGCGACGATCTTGAGACCGAGTTCCTTGGCCAGCCGCACGCTTGTCTCGACGCAGGCGCGAGCGAAGGTTTCCTGCAGCGCCTTGCGGGTGAAGCTCTGGTCGATCTTCAATTCGCTGAAGGGATACATCTGCAGCCGGTCGATGTTGGAATAGCCGGTGCCGAAATCATCGACCGATAGCCCAAACCCCTTGAGCCGCAGCCGCGTCATTACGTCGAGCGCGCTGGCGCCGTAGCTCACAAGGCGCGTCTCGGTGACCTCGAGTGTGAACTGCTCGGGCGACAGACCGGCGCTGCGGATCGCTTCATCCATCAGGTCCGGAAAGTCGAGGCGCTCGAGCGAAACCGGGCTGATGTTGATCGAACAGGGCAAGTAGATCCCTGACGCGCCGAGGTCCGCGACATAGCGCGCGACGGCGCGCGACATCACGAAGGTCAGTGCGTCGATCCGGTTGTTGCGCTCCGCGAGCTCCACATACGGGACCGGGTTGTCGTAAGGAATTTGCGGTGTCGCAATGCGCGCCAGCGCCTCGGCGCCGGTGACCACACCGGTCGCCATCGAGACCTTGGCCTGGAAGAAGGGGTGCAGTCCGCCACGTTCGATGGCGGCGTCAAGCAGGCTCGGAAGAGCGGCGGCGGCTTCGGCCTTGCGCGGCGCGGCGTCCGGCGCGCGCGCCATCAGGTCGGCCAGCGCCGCCGCACGCAGCGGCTTGCGGGTCGCCCCGAGAATGTTGAGACCTTGCAGCTTGCCCAGCTTGGCGACGGCTTCGATCACCGGATCGGCCTCGCCCGAGACGATGATGATGCGACCCGGGTATTTTCGCTCGGAGAGCGAACGGATCAGGCTGACGCCATCGTGCGCCGGCATGTTGAGATCGCACATCATGATGTCGGTGGCCGCGCTCGCCGCGTCGAGATGGGCCAGCGCTTCGGCGCCGTTGCTGGCGGTTGCGACGGTCTCAAGACCCGCGTCGAGCAGAAGATCCTCGGCCAGCGCGCCGAAAACCGGATCGTCGTCAACCACAAGGGCAGTGCGATAGGTCAAGGGATTTCCGGGCTCGAGGCGGCTTTGGTTGGCTGCAGAATGGCCGAAAATGCTCACGAAACCGCTAATTTGCCCGCTGAAACCCCACGGAAATGGTCGCAGGACGGGCCTATTTGCTGAGCCGAACCGTCGGGTGTCCCTTGTTGCCGACGCCGTCGGGCAGGGGAATGGGCGTGCCCCCGTAATTGGTGTTGAGCACCAGTTCAGGACCGTCTCTGAGCTCGAATTCCTTGGCGACGATGACGGTGTATTCCGACTGGTCGGCCACCGGATGGGTGGCGTCGATCAGAAGCTTCGAGTTCGGGAAATACATCGTTCCCACGAGGTGGCGAGCGTTGTTCGACTGGATGTGATGGTAGGTCGCAAAGATCGTGTCGCGGTTCTCGAAGAACAGAATGCCGGCAAGCTGCCCGCTCTGGGGCGCCGTCAGGTCGATGGTGGTGTCCGGGGTGAACCGGATCGTGGCCAGGGCGCCGGTGAGGTAGAAGCCGACATTCGCCCCCTCAAGCTTGCCGTTCAGCGTCACAGCCAAGAGGCCATTATTGATGACGTAGACGCCGGGGTCGAGGATCGCCGTTCCACCCGCCACGGTAATCCCGCCGCAATAGACGCCCGGCTTGAGGTGGACGGTCACCAGCAGCGGCACCACGGTGGCGAGGTGATCGCAGGCGAGAAGGCCATATTTTGGATCGACATGATCGCGGAGCGGATCGTCGATCGGGGGGCAGTCCTCCAGCGGCTTGGGCGTCGCCGCCGAGGATGGCCCGTCGACGCCGCCCGCGACGCAGATCAGGTTTGCCTTGATCCGCGCCATGTTGTGCAGGGTGAGGGAGCTTGCGCTCCTGGAGTTGGAATAGACCGCGCAATTGGTTGCGGTGAGACGCGAGGCGTTCGCCATGTTGAGCGTCGAGGACGCATTCTGGTTGAGGCCGACCATGCAGACATTGCCGCCGCCAACGATTTCCGCGGTGGCATGGACGGTCATCCGCCCGGCGTTGGCGCCGATCGGGCCAGGGAAAAAGACTTTCGGATCAGCCGACAGCGTCACCTGCACGGCGCGGCCTTTTTCCACCACCTTCGCCGTGTCCTTTGCGCCCGCACCCTTGTAGTTGGCCGCAACATAGCTGTCGGTGATCGACTGAACCCGCCGATCGGTCGCTTTGGTGATCATCATCTCGCGCGCCGCGGCGAGAGCGGCGCTATCGGCGACGCTTTGCAGGTTGCGCTTCTGGTTACCAAGCGAGGCAAAGTCGATGAC
>JANMWT010000125.1:0-3429 GCA_031394145.1 Alphaproteobacteria bacterium
CACACAGCATCCGGCTCGCGAACGGGCCCGCAAGGACGCGAGAGAAGTCCAGCACCTTCAGACCATCCAGCGGGTAGCCCAACTGCGCCTGCGTCATCGTACAATTCCCATGCGTGCTGCCGTCAATGCGCATCAACTGCAGGTGCTGCGCAAGGAGACCCGGCGTAACGGTGAGTGAAACGGCGCACAAGCCATGGCGCCCGTCCTGGCCCTCGGTGGGTATCGCCTCTGGGCCCAAGCACGCCTTTAGGCTCGATCATGACGACCGGCGGGGCGCGCTCAACAACCGCCGTTCCTCGCCAATCTGCCTATCGGGCTTGAGTTTCGTCGAAAGTGATCCTTGTTGTGGTAGGCAGTATTTGCTGAACAGGAGAAGAGGTATGGCAATCCAGACGAAGTTGGCCCACAGCCTGTATCCGATCTGTGCGCGCCGAACGGCTTGGCTCGCCTTCAGTGCGGCGACTGCCTTTGCGGTCGGCTCCGACGCAATTGCGCAATCGCCGTCGAGCCAGCCATCGGACCCATTTTCCTCCGCCGGAGGAAAGGCTAGTTGCGCCGAGACGTTTTCGAGCACCGATGCGACACAGCAGGCGGAGAACTGGGTCGCAGGCGTATTCATCGGGAAGAACTATCTGAGCGGCGCCAAAGCTGGATCGACCATCGGGAGAGCGAGCGTATTCTTGGCGGTCAGGCAGTATTGCTCCACCCAGCCGCGCGTTTCGCTCGGAGAAGCGACGAGAGCCACTTACGAGAAGCTGCTGTCCGAAGGCCGGTGACGACGCGCAGCCCCTCAGTCTTGCAATCGCAAAGCCTGAGGCGAGCGCAGCTTGGAGGGGAGCCTGTTGGCCGGCGTTCGCTGACCAAACGTCCTGCCCGCAACCGACGGCCGAAGATGGCGAACTCGCGCCCGTCCAACTGATCGCAAGCGCTGCTCGCTTACCCCCTTCGATCGATGCGCTTGACTTGATCAACGTAAGCAGGCTGGTCAGTGAACCGGTCATGCCATGCGACGCGACAACCGGCGTTGGAGGCTCGCCATGCCGATTGTCGCCAACCCTGCTTCTCTTGCTTCATTTCTTCGGCGTCGCGATGGCGGTTGGCGGCGGCATTGCGTTGTCTCAAGTCGGCCCGAAGTTGATCGCGATGCCGACAAGCGAGAGGGGTCAATTGTGGCCGCTTGAGGTATTCTTCAGCCGCCTCGGCTCCTTCGGGCTTCTTGTGTTGCTGATCACCGGCCCCCTGATGGTCTGGTTGAAGTTTGGCGGCGTCGGCGGTTTCAATTCGTGGTTTTGGGCCCAAATGGCCTTGGTCGTGGTCGCGGCCATCGGTGTGGGTCTGCACGACTGGGCCGGAGCTCGCTTTCGACGTGGGGATGAAGGCGCGACTTCGCTGATGTTCATCGGCGGCCGCGTCGCCGGGGCAAGCATGCTCTTGGTCATGCTTTGCGCGGTGTTTGCGTTCAACTGACGATGGCGGACGAAGCAGATCAAATCGTAGACTTGTGTCGTCGCCACACGCGCGCCTGGGCCAGCCACCGCGGTGATCGTCTCATTGAGGCGGCGTGACTTGATGGCCCTCAGTCGCCAAACCTATATTCGCCGTCCCTAACCGGAAAGAAAATCCGAGACCGAGCCGTCCCAACCACAGAGCGTACAGCGACCGTCCTTGAACAGGTGCTCGCAGGCTGGGTAGCCATACAGCCGATGGGCGCACGCGGCGCACAACCCCGGCATCGCCGACTGCTCGGCGATGAAGTCGCTGCCGCACTCGTCACATCGCGGTTGTTTGGCCTCGTCTGTCATCGACATCCGTCGCCCTAGGGTTCGGTCACATTGGCGAATTAGACCCGGCGTCGAGAAAAACGCCAGCTTGGCGTGAATTGCATTCGAGCATGCCGGTCGCTTGAGGCGTTCTGGCTTTTTTTTGACGCCCGCGCCCCGGACCTTGACTCGGCGAGCGCCGAACAGGTGTGCTTCGAAGGCCAGGAGAAGATCTGGTTCTGGTGGAGAAGACTGGGGGAGGAGAATGGTGCCCAGGGACGGAATCGAACCGCCGACACGTAGATCTTCAATCTACTGCTCTACCAACTGAGCTACCTGGGCGCGCCGGCGCGGGCCGTGCGAAGGCGGGATGTCTAGCGAAACCGTCTGCGGGTGTCCATGGGGTCATCCGAGGCCGGTTCGGGACCAGCCTAGTCGTCCAAATCCGACCCATTTTCAGGGCTCTGACGGAGTGTGTCGTCCTCGTTTTCGGCCGGCTCGCCGGGAATGGCGTAGCTCCCCTTGAGCCAGCGCGAGAGGTCAACGTCGGCGCAGCGCTTCGAGCAAAATGGCTTGTACCGCTCGACCGCCGGCTTGGCGCATATCGGACAGGCCGGCTCGCTCATCGAACACTCCAGATCTGAGGTTGGCCCACCGTGCGGTCGTCGACCTCAATCGCCCAGCGCGCGCCGATACGCTCAGCCAGCGCCGGCTTCCAGCCAATGCGGTCCGCCTCCAGCCAGCGCGCCGCCGGGGCCGAGACCAGCGCCCGAAGCCGCGCGCCACGCGCCGCCCAGCCCTCGCTTTCAAGCCCCCGAATGACGTCCAGACCTTCGCGCTCGGCCGCTGGCGTCGCGCGAAGCGCATCAAACACGGGTCGCAGGCGCCGCGCCAGGGACGCCTCGCAAAGGCCCAGCGCGGAAATCTCGGCAACCTCGCTCGCCCGACCGAGCCAGGACGCCAGCGCCTTGCGGAAAGCATCGGTCACAGCCGCTCGATCCTTGCGAGCGGCCATCGACAGGAAGTCGACCACCACCAGCCCGCCAATCCCGCGCAAGCCAAGCTGCCGCGCCGCTTCGTCGGCCGCAGCAAGATTGAGGTCGCGTGCAAAAGCCTCGCCCTGCCCGCCCGTCCGCGCGCCCGCATCGACGTCGATGGCGGTCAGCGCGCGGGTGCGCTCGATGGCAAGATCGCCGCCGTCGGGTATCGGTGCCTCGGGGTGCAGGACTTCCGCGATGGCGGCGTCGATCTCCTTGCGCGCCGGCGCCCCTTCGATCGTCGCGATGATCTCGACGCCGGTCTTGAACGGATCGGTTGGGGCCGGCGCATGGAGGCCGGGCCGATCGGGTCGCGGCGTTGCAGCGGACATATCGGCAAGGCTCAACGCCGGGCCCTTGTCGGCGCGGGCTTCCGACTTGATGCGCACCGGGATCAGTCCGCCCTCGATGATCGCGGCCGACTTTGTGGCTTCGATCACCCCATCCGGCTCGGACCCGAGATCAACGAACCAGCCCTTTGCGCCTGGCGCGCGCGCCTTGGCGCGGCCCCACCAGACCTCGTCGAGATGCGCCCGGCTCCGCTCGCTCCAGCGTTCGATCTCGAGCCGGAAGGGTCGGCCGAAGGGATCGAGCAGTGCCCGTCGGGTCTCGCCCACGGCCCGATCGATACA
>JANMWT010000154.1:0-8074 GCA_031394145.1 Alphaproteobacteria bacterium
AGAAGACTGGCTTCATCCTCGGTGTTCCGACCATGCTGGTCGCACTGATCGATGAAGTTCAGAAATCGAACCGCGACGTCTCGTCGGTAAAGCGCATCATGTCGGGAGGCGCCATGGTCGCCCCCGAACTGTGCAAGAAGGCGAAAGCCGTGCTCGGCGCTCCGATCCAGATTGTCTACGGGCAGACCGAGACCTCGCCCGTGATCACTCAGACCTGGTACGAGAGACTCTCTCGAAGACCTCACCGAGACGATTGGCCAACCAGCCGCACAGGTGGAGGTCTCGATCCGGGACCCCCGAACAAATGCTGTCGCGGCCATCGGCGAACAGGGGGAAATCTGCTGTCGCGGCTACAATGTCATGACTGGATACAACGACAATTCCCAGGCAACCGCCGCCGCCGTCGACAAAGATGGATGGCTGCACACGGGCGACCTTGGGAGAATGGATACGCGCGGCTACGTGAAGATCACTGGCCGCGTGAAGGAGATGATCATCCGGGGTGGCGAGAATCTTTTTCCGGTTGAGATCGAGAACGCGATGCTCGAACACCCAGCGGTCATTGAAGTTGCCGTCGTCGGCGTCGCCGACGACAAATGGGGGGAACAGGTGGTCTGTTTCCTACGCGGCGCCGGAGCGGAAAAGCCGGGCGGCGCGGTCCTGAAAGAGTTCATCCGTGAGAGGCTCGCGCCACAGAAGACACCCGCCTTCTGGATCTGGGTGGACGATTGGCCGCTAACAGGATCCGGGAAGATACAGAAATTCAAGCTGCGCGAAGCCTTCGAACGCGGAGACTTCGAGGGGCGGCACGTCTAGCTGCCATCAACTTGTGATGACCCACGCTCGGCGAATGTCGGCTTCGGGCTGGACCACGTCGATCGCCTTGCCACACCCGACCGCCAGCGCCCACCGCCCAACGCCCACCGCCCACCGCCCACCGCCAATGACGGCCAGTGACGGCCAGTGATTCCTGTTGCGATCAGGCTGCGACCGCGGGCGAAAGCTCTTTTGGCTCACACAGATTATTTGGCTTCAACCCAATCGGAACCCGGCCCATGAGTTTGGGTGGTCGCAACCGGCCCGAGCCCGATGATCTGCACGATTGCGTCCTCGTCTGTCGCCGCGCCGTCCCAATGAACCGCCTTGGCGGGGTGGAACATGTAGCTGCCCGCCTTGAGCCGCGTCGCCTTCGATGGGTCGAAGACCGCGCCCGTTCCAGCGCACCAGGTTCCTTTGATCACCGTGACGTGCCGGTCTTCTGAATGGAAATGCGGCAGGTCCATCACGTGCGGTGGAAACCAGACCCTCACCACGTAGATCCCCGGCTTCGACGGGTCCCCATAGATATTGGCGAGTTTGACGCCCCGGCCGCCAGGGACATTTTGCCAATGAGGCTCATCCGGCTTGGTTATCGAAAAGCCGGCCTCAGGAGACTGGGCGACAGGCGCCGGACTAATTTGCGCGCACACCGGGACGGCGAAGACGACAAGCAAGACCAGCGGAAGGATACGTTGGATGGCGCTCATGACAGCTTCGCTCCGGGTGACAGCCTCAGGGTTAAATACGTTTGGCGCTGCGAAAACACCACCGCCACGCTATCCGCCTTCCAACGACCGGGTTGGGACGGAGATTGTCGGCCTTCGCCGATCCTGGTCGTTCGTAACCTGCGATATCCAAGGCAAGAGTCGACCTTCTGAGGCCAGTCCTGTAACCCTGCCGACCACACCAGCGGGGTCGGGCGTGCCGGATATCTTTCTCTCGTACAACCGCGAGGACCAGGCCCGCGCGAAGCTGTTCGCCGAGGCGTTCAGTGGGCACGGCTTTGAGGTGTGGTGGGATGTCGGTCTGAAGGCTGGCGAAGCCTATGACCAGGTCACCGAGAAGGCCCTGCGCGAGGCCAAGGCCGTTGTTGTTCTGTGGTCGAAGAAATCAGTGGAGTCCCGCTGGGTTCGAGCAGAAGCCACGCTGGCGGACCGCAACAAAACCCTCGCCCCCTGCATGATCGAGGCGTGCGAGCGGCCGATCATGTTTGAACTCACGCAGACAGCGGAGCTGTCCCACTGGCAGGGCGATAACAGCGATCGCGGGTGGGTTGCGTTCCTCGCCGATGTGAAGCGGTTCGTGGCGAAGGACGCGCCGGTTGCGCCGCAGCCTGTCGCGGTAGCCGCGCTGCATGTACCAAAAGGCGAGCGCGGCGAGCGGCCCTCGCTGGCGGTGATGCCGTTCACCAACCGGTCGGGCGTCGCGGAGGATGATGCGCTGGCGTTCGGCATGGTCGAGGACATTATCTCGGCGATTTCGCTTTCGGCGGACATCCGCGTGCTGGCCTCCAGCGCGACGCGGCGATGGGCGGGCAGGCCGGCGGACCTCCGCGAAGTCGGCCGCGACCTTGGCGCGCGCTACCTGCTTGAAGGCAATGTGCGGCGGGTGGGCGCCAACCTGCGCGTGACAGTGCAGCTGGTCGAGGCCGAAACCGGCGCGATCCTATGGACACAGAAATTCGACCGGCCGCTGAGCGAACTCGCCGCCCTGCAGGAAGATCTCGTCACCGAGGTGGCGGGGCATCTGGGCGTCGCGGTGCAGAACCTGGAAATGGAGCGGGTGCTGAAGAAGCCAGGCGACATCACCGCCTATGAAGCCTGCCAGAGGGCATGGGTGCTGATCGGGAGGACCCGTCCGGACGAAATCGCCCGCGGCGTTGCCGAAGCCCAGCGCGCGCTGGCTATCGCGCCGGACTACGGCCCAGCGTACGCCCTTCTGGCGATGGGACAGGGCTTGCTCCTTCGCGCGAGCGGCGATCCGGCCTTGAAGGTGGACCTCCTGCGTAATGCCGAGCGTGCGGTCGAGCTTTCGCCAAAGGATCCGAATGTGCTGGCCTTCGCGTCCTTCGCCCTGCTCGGGAACGGAATGCCTCGTGAGGCACTGCGCCATGCCCAGCGCGCGGTGCAGGCGAACCTCAATCATGGCGTGGCTTATGGCGCCCTTGGCTTCGCACAGGTGACACTGGGGTCGAACCGCGAGGCCATCGCCAACCTGGACATGAACCAAAAGCTCAGCCCGGACGACTTTGGCGCGCCGATCGCGCACACTTACCGCGCCGTCGCTTACTATCAGTTGGGTCGGCTTGAGCCCGCCGTCGAAGCGACCGACCATGCTTTCGCGATGGATCCGGGCCGTGGCGGCGTGCTTCTCGCACGGGCGGGGCTGTGCAGTCTTGCTGGCCGGGCCGACGACGCCGGCGAGGCTATCCGCCGGCTCAGGGTGGCGTTGCCCAAAGTGTCCGCGGAGGGCTTCGATCAACGTCTTTCGGCCATGCTGGACATAACATCGCCTACGGCCGCGGTGTTGATTGCCGCCTTCCGCAAGGCCTGGGACGCGACGCCGAACTAAGCTTCGCCGAAGGTCCGCATTGGGCCATGCAGCCTGACTGGCCGGCCTGCGCGACAGGCCGAAGATCTCGCCGAAACCGGTCGCTCAGGACTAAGCGCCGACGAAGGAAGCGAGCGCGCCGCCTGCACCCTGGAACGGTGCGGCTGCAGTTGGCCGAGAAGTGTTCGCGGTGTAGACGGGTTGATCCGAGGAGCGGCGGGGGTTCTCTATCGCGCGGATTGGCGGGGCTCAGCAAAATGGGCACGATCCAAGTCGAGCTGGCGGCCGGGCAACGTCCGAAAGTCCCCAGATCACGCTTCTTCTTCGTGGGCTTCGCCCTGTTCGCTTTGGCGATCACGGCGGTAGCCTTTGTCCCGGAGTATGCGCGTTTTTCGACCGGCAAATTTCCGATTGCATCGGTGCTGCACATACATGCAGCACTGATGGAGGCATGGGTCGCGGCCTTCGTCCTCCAGGCGTGGCTCGGCGCCACGGGCCGCGTTGCCCTGCACCGCAGGGTCGGGCCTTACGCCATTGCGCTCGGGGTCGCGGCGTGGGCATCCATGGTCTTCGTCGAAGTGCGCAAGCTGGTTGCACATCCTCTGCCGACAGAGTTGGCCGACTACGATGAGCTCCTGCAAGGCATTTACGTCTACATGACGTTCATCGCACTTCTGCTGTGGGCGCTTCGTGAACGCCGGCGTCCGCCCTGGCATAAGCGCCTAATCCTGATTGCAACTTTTGTCGCCCTTCTGGCGCCCATCGAACGCGTCGAATGGCTCCCGGAGATGGGGCTTGGAAGCATCTGGGCCTCTGTCGTCTGGATAAACGTGTTCCTCATCGCCCCGCTGATCACATACGACATGGTATCGGCGAAGCGTGTGCATCCCGCGACCTTGTGGGGCCTCCTCCTGATGTTGAGCGCGCAAGCGTTGATGGCTCTGGCATGGGGGACTGCCCCTTGGCGCAACTTTGCTTTCGCGTACGCACATGCCGTGCGCGCCGCCTTCGCACCCTGAGGCGCCAGTCACGTAGGCAAAGCTGCGAATGTCGCAAATGGGCCAGCTTCGACCGGCCCGCCACAATGTTACCTACGGCGAGGCCGCTCCAGGCCTTCCCTTCGCGGCCGCCGCGCCCACGCGGCAGGACCTCGCCAGAGACAGCCGTTCGTCATCGCAATCAGGCTGCGCTTCCGGCTGGAGCATTCGCCGGGTGGGGCTTCCACCCGCTGGGAAGCGCTGCCCTTTCACGGCGTACGCCGAAGGTGGTCATTCCCCGACATGGAAATCATCGCTATTAGGAGAGCGAACGTAAGAAGCATTTGCGGTTGAGAGCGACGCGGGCAATGCCGTCATTGAGGGGTTGGCATGGTCGTGCACCTGATCCATCCGGGTAAAGCGCCGCCGTGGCGTGAGGATGACGTCCCGCTAGAACGCCGCGGGATCAGCGCCACCTGGCTATTTGAGCTCGTCGCCGGCGTTCAGGAGCGTTTCAACGAGCCAAGGGCGAGGGCTATCGTCGAGGCCGAGCGTGCCGAGGGACATAATAAGGCGGGGCTCTACGGGCGCCACGACATGCCCGACATGCGCGTCCCCACAATACCCAACGTCGTGTATCTCAATGCCCACGGCTTCGTGACGAGATCCGTCAAGCCTGTCACCGAGGAGACCAAGGTGCCGCTGTATGCGCTGGTGCCGGAAGAATTTCGCGGCCCGCCGGACACCTTCGTTTCGCACGCCTGGAACGCGCTCTTGGTCGGCCCATCGCGTCAGCGCATCGGCACGCTCGACGCACTCAAAGCACTGGGCGACAAATACGTCTGGATCGATTTCATCTGCTACAATCAGCATGTGTTCGACGATATCTCGCGCGACATGCTGCGCATCATGGAAGCGATTGGGCACGTGTCGGTGTGCGCGACGCCAATGCCTATCTACAATCGCGCTTGGTGTCTGTGGGAGCTTTATTGCGCCCAACAAGCCGGCACCGGATTGGACCTCCGCGTCTGCCCGGGGTTTCGCAACGATAAAATCCTGTCAGTGAACGGTCTTTACCGATCCTTCAAAGGCCTTGAAAACGCACGCTCCTCAAGCGCCCGCGACCAGCAAACGATCCACGACGCCTTCATCCAAAAATATGGTGGTGTCGAACAGGCCAATGCGGCCCTCAATGCTTTGATCGAAGAAAAATTCTCCGGCGCTTGGCACGAATTGCAGCCTAGAGACGGCCCACTTGAATTTAGCCCCACGCCGTTCGTCGCCGACCAAAAAACCATCGCCCGCGGCTTTCACGAGCCCTACTGGCTACCGGGATTTCTCGATTCAGATGTGTACGGCTCGGATAAAAGCGTCGGCGAATTGTTCGTATACGGTGGCGTTTATGCCGGTTCGTTAGCGGAAATGCAGGTGGCGCTTGATCGCATGGGTCCGCAGGAAGCGGAATTCGCCCGCGCCATCGCAAACAAGGATTTGGGTGCCGTACGCGCGCTATTGCGAGCCGGCCTCCCCCCCGGACACGCTGATCGCGGACCACGCGCCAATCGTCGTGGCGGCCCATCAAGGCGCGCTTGACTTGCTCAAACTCTTAACCGAAGCCGGTGCCGACGTGAACACCGAAGACCACGGCGTCTCAGCGCTGCGGATCGCCGCCGATAAGGGCCACGAAAAGGTCGTGAAATTTCTACTCGCCAACGGCGCCCGCGTGGACGCCGAGGAGCGAAGCGGGTTCACCGCGCTGTTGTTTGCGGCCAGCCGCGGCCACCTGAACATCTTCCGTCTGCTAATTGGCCACGGCGCCAACGTCCACCATGTCGCGGCACAGAAGGGCGTCACGGCGCTGCATCTCAGCGCGCAGAGCGGACGTCTGGATATTGTGCGGGCACTGGTGGCCGCGGGCTTGGATGTCAACCGACCGACCCTAATGGGCAACACGCCTTTGGTGTTCGCGCGCTCCGGAAAACACCGCGCCGTTGTTGCGGCGCTAGTGCGAGCGGGCGCCAAGGACGGCGCCCAAGCAGGCCCCCGGCTCGCAAACGCCCTACCCGCTCCGCAGCCACCCGCACGTCGTAAATCCTCGCCCCTGCCTGCGATCGGCGCGCTGCTGCTCGCCGGGCTCGCGGCCGCCGCGGCCTGGTTGCTGGAACAGACGCACGGCCAACAAATCGGCGTCCGCAATCACTGGTGAATTTGGCACGCTAATGACGGCTATGCCCGCGGCTAGCTGAAATTGCGAACTTCGCATCAGGGCCACCTCCGGCCCGGCCGGCTCGGTGTGACGAAAGGCACGGTTGCTCAACAAATTCCGTTCGAGCCGCCGCGCCGATCCGGCGGGACATCGCCGAGAACTGTCATTCGAGACCCTTGCAAGGCATCGATCAACCATTCGCGCCATCGGCCATGCGGAAAGTACGGAACGTCAGATTGCGGAAGCCGGCAGACGTGCCGAGCATCAGTTGACTTAGCGAATGCCATCCGCAAATTAGCCGTCACTGCGGCGGGGTCTAATCATGGGACAGTCATGGCGCACGGCGCGTGTCTTTATCTCCTCGACCTTCAGGGATATGCACGCCGAGCGAGACCATCTCGTGCGTGTCGTGTTTCCAAAATTGCGTCAGCTTGTCGAGCCGCGGCGCATCTACCTGGAAGACATCGATCTCCGCTGGGGGATCACCAGGGAGCAAGCAGAAAACACCGAAACGCTCGACCTTTGTCTCAAATCGATCGATGAGTGCCGGCCATTCTTCATCGCTTTGCTCGGGGAACGCTACGGTGCCTGTCTCCAAGCGCCGCGCGCGGTGTTCGAGGAACGCGGGCTTGTCGATTTTGCGGACCGCAGCGTTACCGAACTTGAGATTGTCCACGGCGCCTTCGCTAATGCGGCGGCCCAATCGCGCTCGTGCTTCTTCTTCCGCGACCCCGACGCCGTTTCGACGATTCCGCCCGAGCGCCGCGGCGACTATGTCAGCACGGATCCTACCGAGCGCGAAAAACTCAAAATACTGAAGGAGCGGATTCGAACGGCCGGCTACGGCGTTGTCGAGAACTATCCCGCACAGTGGCAGGGCGGCGCGGAGGGGCGCCTCGGCACGCTCGAGGAATTCGGTCAAGCGGTTTTCGATTACCTCTGGTCGGCGCTCGGGGAGGAATTCCAGTTCGGCGGCGGCGAGGCAGACGTCATTGAGAGTGGCGGAGACGACCCCGACCTCCACGAGCGCTTCTTAGAGACGCGCGCGCGCGCATTCGTCGGGCGGACGCGCGAACTCGATGCGTTGCGGGCGTACGCCCGCGGCGCGCAGCCCGTGTCTTGTTTGGTATTCGGGGAGTCTGGCGGCGGAAAAAGCGCCATTCTCGCCAAATTCATTTTGGAGGCGCGGCAGGAATGGCCGGACGCGCTTATCTCGCCCTATTTCGTCGGTGCGAGCCAGGCTTCCACGAGCCTTACGTCACTGCTCACTTATTATTGTAAATTGCTGCAGCCTCTCGCGAGGCCCCGGGAAGCCGATGACCCTGACGACCGCGATCCGATGGAGAAGCTGAACGACTTGATGGGAGATGAAAGCCAGCTACCGGCAACTCTTCTAGGCCTCAAGCGCCGCTTCGGCGATCTCATCCTCCGCGCGCGCCCTCAAAAACGCATCATCCTCGTCATTGACGCCATCGACCAACTCGACATCAGCGCCGCCGCCGCGCAGCTCGATTGGCTGCCG
>JANMWT010000165.1:0-4916 GCA_031394145.1 Alphaproteobacteria bacterium
GCGTCGCGCAGCGGGGGTGCGTCGCGCAGCGGGGGTGCGTCGCGCAGCGGGGGTGCGTCACGCAGCGGGGGTGCGTCGCGCAGCGGGGGTGCGTCGCGCAGCGGGGGTGCGTCGCGCAGCGGGGGTGCGTCGCGCAGCGGGGGTGCGTCGCTGGCGGATCGCCAAACATCAGCCTGGCGGCCGCCTCGGTCATTGCCTGAGGGCGCGATTTTACCCCAGGCGTCTCGTTGCAGCGGAGCAAAACAAGACGAGGGCGCTTGCGGTCTTGCCCTTGCCTAACTCTGCTCCCTCCACAGGCCAGCAGTGGGGGGCAAACGTCTAGTCAGCGTGAACCGGGGGAGATCTCGGCAGGACTGCGGCGTTGGCGTCGCGCTGCGAGACTGTAAGGTCATCCTCGCGCCGGCGCTGGCGGCGCGTCGCGTGCAGCTTCTCCGCGTACAACTCGACCTCATCGAGGATGACCTTCAGTTCCTTGTCGGTGAGATGCTCGATGCCAATGAACTGGTTGGATGCATCGACCCCGGCCCGGATCAGCTCGTCCAGCTTGGCCTGAATCGCGCTGCTGTCGCGGTTCTGAGTGTTCTGAATCAGGAACACCATCAGAAAGGTGATGATCGTCGTCGAGGTGTTGATGACCAGCTGCCATGTGTCTGAAAATCCGAACAGCGGTCCACTTGCCGCCCACAGCGCAACCAACAGCAGGCAGGCGATGAAGGTGAGCGGATTGCCGGCGCATCGCGCCGTCGCATTCGCAAACCGGGTAAACAGTGCGCTCATCTCCTCGAAACCCACGGATGATGGATTGGTTCCGCCGGTTCTGTGGAGAACCCAGGTCCAAAGGCCCGCGGCGAGGGCCGAATCACGCCAAGCTTGGAAGATGGCAAAGACGCGCCCGACCTTCCTTGAGTTCTTCGCTGGCGGCGGCATGGCGCGACAAGGGCTGGGCGGAGCATTCGATTGCGTCTTCGCCAATGATTTCGATGCCATGAAATGCGCTGCCTATCGGCGCAACTTTGTCGGCGAGCCGGTCTCAGAGGGAGACGTGTGGAATCTCGACGCTTCCGAGCTTCCCGCTGCGCAGCTCGCCTGGGCGTCCTTCCCCTGTCAGGACCTGTCGCTGGCGGGCGCGCGCCGCGGGCTCAATGCCCCGCGCTCGGGCGCGTTTTGGGGATTTTGGAACATCATCGAGGCGCTTGCGGGATATGGCCGGGCCCCGCGAACGCTGGCGCTCGAGAATGTGCCCGGGCTGCTTTCTTCACACGGTGGGCGCGATTTTGCGTCGCTGATCCAGCACCTCGCGGAGGCAGGCTATCGCGTCGGCGCGATGATGGTCGACGCGGCGCTGTTCTCCCCGCAGTCTCGCTCGAGACTGTTCATCATCGCCCACAAGGGCAAGATCCCGGATGCGCTGGTCGCCGACACGCTCGATCCCTCCTTTCATCCGGCCAGCTTGCGCGACGCGGTCGCAACCCTGCCCCACGACACGCGCATGGCCTGGGTGTGGTGGCGCCTGCCGCATCCGCCGACCCGCAATGTTGATCTTGCCGCTGTCCTCGAGCGCGAGCCGCCTGCCAAGGTCTGGCGGTCAGACGACCAGTTCGAGGCGCTTCTTGTTCAGATGGCGCCGCTGCATCGCGCGCGTCTCGAGGCGGCGCTCGCCGACCCGTCATGGCGCGCCGGCGCCGTATTCCGACGCATCCGGATCGAGAGTGGCGTCAAGGTGCAGCGCGCCGAGATCCGTTACGACGGCATCGCCGGCTGCCTTCGCACGCCAGCGGGCGGCTCGTCGAAGCAGCTTCTGGTGATCACCGAAAACGGCCAGGCGCGTTTGCGCCCGCTTCTGGCGGTCGAGGCTGCGCGATTGATGGGCTGTGACGAAGGCTATCAGTTGCCAGACAATGAAACCGCCGCGCTTAAAGTCCTCGGCGATGGCGTGTCGGTGCCCGTCGTCCGCTGGCTCGGCCGCCATCTTTTGTCGCCCCTGGTGGGCCGCGAGGCGATCGACGCGGCCGCCTGATCCGCTAGTCTTGGCCCATGGTCGATGTCTATAGCCCGGAACAACGCTCCGCCGTCATGCGCGCAGTGAAGGCGCGCGATACCGGACCGGAGCTGAGGGTGCGCCGGGCGGCGCATGCGCTCGGCCTGCGCTTTCGGCTGAGGCGCGATGATCTGCCGGGCAAGCCCGACCTGGTCTTTCCAAAGCACGGCGTTGCGCTGTTTGTGCACGGCTGTTTTTGGCACGGTCATGATTGCCCGCGCGGTGCGCGCATGCCTGCCGCCAACGCCGCGTACTGGACGGCGAAAATCGCCCGCAATGGCGCGCGCGACGCCGCAGCCATCACGGCGTTGAAAGCGGCTGGCTGGCGTACAGCGACGATCTGGGAGTGCGAGACGAAGGAAACTGAAGTCTTGCGCGCTCTCCTCGCGCGAAGAATCCCGTCTCCGGCCTTTCGTCGACTGGCCAGACAGGTTTAGGGTTGTTCGGCGCACGGCCAAGTGTCCGCTCGGGCTCATTGCCAAGCGCATCGAAGGACAAGCGATGCTTCACGGCTCAACCCAGAAACTGATCATCAAGCTCTGCGAACTGACCGCCCAGGGCGAACTCCAGTGGCGCGAAGGCGGCAATGGCGCGGCCGTGTTCGAAACCGAAGGCTACGCTGTTGAAGTTGCGAGCCATCCGGCTCGGCTTCGCGTGTTAAATGCAGAAGGAAACGAGCTCGAACGGGTCGATGCTGAGAGCCTTGCCGCCGCCCCCTGGCCGGACGGGCAAGGATCGTTTGCAGATCACGTCTCGACCATGGCGGGCCAGGCGCAACGCCTGGCGCGCGGCACTGATCACGCGATTTCGCGCATCCTCTCATCCCTCTCAGCGCCGCCCGCTGCAGCGGCCCGTCCGGATCCGCTCCGCGAGCCGGACCCGCTCCGCACCAATGAAGCTGTCGATGAGCAGACACCCGCGATCGCAGGCGGGCCGGAAAGCGACGCCGCCATGGCCGCAGCCGTCGCTGACATGGCGACCGGTTCGGATCCGGCGCCGCCCGAGAAAGCGAGCGAGGGGGCCGCGACCTCTGTCGGCGCGACCACAACCGCGCCTGAGGCCCCAGCCGCGCCGCCCGAGCCGCAAGCCAGACCAGAGACGCGAGCGAAACTCGAGACAACAGATCCTGCGACCCACGCGGTCGAGGCCCATGTCGAGCCGATTAAACGCTCGTCGGAGACGTTTGGCCGGACACGTTCGTTTGCGATGGCCGGGCGAACTCACCATCGCTCAACCCCCGAAGCAAGACCGATCGCCTCGCTCGGCAAGATCACGGCGAGCGGTCTTGTGATGATCGGGACGCCCACGGCGAACCTGCAACCACTCGAAGCCCGGCCCATCGAGCCACAACCTGAGCAGATCGCGCAAATCGCTCTGGCGCACGTTGCGCTCGAAGAAGCGCTGATTGCGCCGCCACGGCCAATTGCTGCGCCGACCCCGCCCGATGCCTATAAACCCTGGATTTAGGCCTGGGATTTAAGCCTGGGATTTAAGCCCAGCGATCGCGGAGGGTTCAGCCCTCAACGTAAGTCTAGAACTTGCACTTCGGCGTCAGCATGCGCCCGAGCACCACATCGCCGTTGCGAACTTCCTTCGCATCGGGGCATGCGGGCGCGGCGGTTCCCTGGCGAACGAAACGCATCGCGGTCATATAGGGCGCAGCAGCGCCCTGCTCGATCGGATCGAGGAACGCGATTTCCTTGCCGCCCGGCTCCGCCGCGCATTCAAACTGACTGCCATTCTTTTCCCGCAACGCCACAGCCGTCCGGCCGCCTTCGCGCGGATAAACGCCGGTGACCAGCGCCGGCTCTCCAAGCTTGGCGAGGCAGGCGTCAACGGTGCCGACAGCGTCAGCGACCGCCGCCGCTTCAGGCGAAGCGGCAGCTTCGGCGCCGGCAAAGGCGCAGCCTTCATAATCGACGCCGTCAAAGGTCACGACAGCGCTTGCATCGCCCTTGCCGCCGCCGTCAGTTTCGCAGGCCTCGCGCTTGATCTTCACCGTGAGCGGCGCAGCGACAAAGAGGTCGGCCCCTTTTTCCCGTTTCGGCGAGGGGATCTGCGCTTCGATCTGCGCAAGCCCGGAGCGCTGGAAAAGAAACCAGCCGTCGGCGAGTTCAAGCCGCCAGAATGGTTCATCGCCTGCAGCGTAGAACGGCGGCTGAAGCACCCAGCTGGACGTGTCGGGCTTGATCGCCAACCCGGCGCTCGAAGCAGGTGACGTCGCGCCCGACACGCTTGAGGCGCCGCCTGTGAGATTGGGTCCTGAACCGTCCGCAGGACCGCCGGGCGAGCGTTCGGCCGCGCTCGTCGTGGGCGTTTGACTGGGGCTGGTTGATGTCAGCTTGTCTTTTTTAGGTCCGCCGCAAGCGGCCAACGCGAGGCAAAGGAGCAGCGCTCCGGCGAAAGCAGCCGGCCGAACGCCTAGGTGGCTAAGATCCGAAGATCCCATCGTCAATTCAGGCCCCTGCTCCGTCCGAGCGGCCGACTCGCGGTCGGCGTCTCACCCACATTAGCATGCAGCCAAAAGCGAAAGCAGCCCTTGCTGCACCGCCCTGACATCTATCAGCCGAGCCCATATCACCCGAGCACAAGCCTGAACTCCCGTCGACCAAGCCGGCGCGGCAAAGTCATGGCGCCGATGGCCTGCCCACCCGTCGCCTGGAGGAGCTGGTCGGCGGCCTCCCGGTCTTTCCCGATTAACCCGCGGTAATGATCGAGGACACTCTGCAGGCGGTAAAGCGAGAAGGTGATGATGGCGCGCTCCCCAAGTCGCCCGCCAATCCTGAATTCGTGCTGACCCAATTGCCTTGGCACACGGGCGCCGGCGGGCTGCTCCGCCGCCCATTCGCCCAGTTCAGCCGCCGCATCGATCAGGACC
>JANMWT010000167.1:0-7401 GCA_031394145.1 Alphaproteobacteria bacterium
ATTGCTCGAAAGCGGATCAAAGCCACCCACGTCATCGCATGGTCACGATGGCGTAGAGCCCACCAGGCCACCGCTCAGCGCGCTCACATCAAAACAAGAGCGCAACTGTAATGCTAGAATGATTGCTTGATATAAAAACAAAAGAAAGCGTCTTCTCATGGCAGGCCCTGGCAATCGTCCGCCGATGATTCCCGCCCTGTCTTATCAGGACCCGCGCGCGGCGGTGGCTTGGCTGGGCAAGGCGTTCGGCTTCGAGATCGAGTTCATCATCGAGGACGAGAACGGCAATCCGCTGCACAGCGAGATGCGCTTTGGCGACGGACTGGTGATGATCGGCTCGGAATGGAACGTGGACACCAAAAGCCCCATCTCGATCGGAGGAAAGTGCACTCAGACCGTACACATCCATATGGACGAGGACATCGACGCCCATTGCGCCCGCGCCGAAAAGGCCGGCGCCGAGATCATCGCGCGACCGGAAGACCAGTTCTATGGCGACCGCACCTATCGCGCCCGCGACCCCGAAGGTCACATCTGGACCTTCGGCCAGACCGTGCAGGCGATGAGCCCGGCCGAGTGGGACAAGATCGGCGGCACGCGGACGCGGACAAAATGAGATGACGCCCGCCGCCTTCCTCAACCTAGCGCTGTCGTTGCCAGAAGCGACCGAGGCCTCGCACTTCGGCCAGGCCGACATTCGCGTACGCGGCAAGATCTTCGCTTCGCCCGGTGAGCGCGCGAACGGCGCGGCGGTGCTCAAATTTACTCCGGACCAGCAGCAGATGCTGTGCGACGCGGAGCCGGAGATATTCGGCCCCGTGCCGGGCGGCTGGGGCGCCAAGGGTTGGACACAGCTTTTCGTGTCGAAGGCCGACGCTGCGACGGCGCGCAGTGCGCTGTGGACTGCCTGGCGCAATGTCGCGCCAAAGTCTCTCCTCAAACTACACCCGTCAGGATGAGCGCGAAGACCGCAACCATCGATGCCGTGCTCGCCGCGCTGGCCGATCCTTATCGGCGCCGCGCGGTTGAGCTGCTGGGCGAAGGCGCGCGCAAGGCGAGCGACCTGGCCCGCCTGCTCGACCTGCCCGCTCCGGCGATGAGCCGCCACCTCAAGGCGCTGAAGGACAGCGGGCTGGTCAGCGACACGCATCCTGAATTCGACCAGCGCGTACGCATCTACGCGCTCAATGCCGGCCGGCTCGACGAGTTGAAAGTGTGGCTCGCCCGGGCTGAGGCCGGATGGAGCGATCAACTCGCCGCCTTCAAGCGCCATGTCGAGAAGAAACGATGACCTCGCGCGTTGTCGTCTCGCTGCGCGTCGCAGCTTCCCCGCAGCGCACCTTCGCCGCCTTCACCGAGGAGATCGGTGATTGGTGGGTTCATGAAGGCTTCTTCAAGCTGACGCCGCGCAGCCCCGGCGTCATGGCGTTCGAACCGCCAACCGATGACACCCGCGGACGCCTGGTCGAGCGCCTCGCCAGCGGCAAGGTGTTCGAGGTTGGCGAGGTGAACGTCTGGGCGCCGGGCAAACGCCTCGTGGTCGGCTGGCGTCAGGCCACCTTCGGGCCGGACCACGCCACCGAAGTCGAGGTCCGCTTCGAGCCGGTCGACGCCAGCGCCGAGGAAACCCGCATCACCGTCGAGCATCGCGGCTGGGACAGCGTGCCCGAGGGGCATGTCGCCCGTCACCGCCATCCCCTTCCGATCTTCCTCAAGCGCCAGGGGGCAAACTGGCGCGAACAACTCGCGGCGCTGGGCGTCCGGCTTGGTTCGGACGCCTCGCCCCCATGATTGACGCCGATCCCCACGCCAGCGTATCCGCGCTAGCTTCGCCCCGTCCGATCGGAGCCGACTGATGGCCGAACCTTCCAAAGCAGTTTCCGGCCCAACCCGGCACGGCAAGAACGCTTTCATGTTCATCATCGTCACCGTGGCCATCGACATGATGGGCTTCGGCGTCATCATGCCGTCGATGCCGTCGCTGCTGTCGGGCCTCACCGGCCTGCCGGTGGCCGACGTGACGCCCTGGGGCGGCTACATCACCACGGTCTTCGCCGTGATGAACTTCTTCGCCTCACCCATCCTCGGCAGCCTGTCGGACCGCTTTGGGCGCCGGCCGGTCCTGCTCGCGTCGCTGGGCACGCTCTGCCTCGACTTCCTGATCATGGGCTTTGCACAGACGATCTGGGTGCTGTTCATCGGCCGCCTGCTCTCCGGCGCCTCGGCGGCGACGCAGTCGACGGCCTCGGCCTACATCGCCGATGTGACCGAGCCCCAGGAACGGGCGCAGGCCTACGGCATGCTGGGGGCCGCCTTCGGTCTCGGCTTTATTCTCGGGCCGGCGCTTGGCGGCTTCCTCGGCGAGCATCTCGGGCCGCGTGCACCCTTCTTCGCATCGGCGGCGCTCTGCGCCATCAACTTCCTCTACGGCCTCTTCGTTCTCCCGGAATCGCTTGCGCCGGAAAACCGCCGCAAGTTCGATTGGAAGCGCGCCAACGCGATTGGCGCCTTCAAGCACTTTTCCAAGCTGCCGCACCTCGCCTGGTTCATGGTGGCGCTCGGGCTCTACCAGTTTGCGCACTGGGTCTATCCCTCGACCTTCAATTACTATGGCGCCGTCCGTTACGGCTGGGGACAGGACATGATCGGCCTGGCATTGGCCGGCGTCGGCGTCGGTTCGGCGATCGTGCAGGGATTGCTGGTGGGGCGGATGATCAAGCGCTTCGGTGCGACGCGCACCGTCATCTTCGGCTTCACCGTCTCGATCCTTGCCTTCATCGGCTACGCCTTTGCGTTCAAGGGCTGGATGATGCTGGCGATCCTACCCTTTGCTTCGCTGGGCGGCGTGCTGGGCCCGGCGATGAACCAGATCATGTCCGCCCGGGTCGCGCGCAATGCCCAAGGGGAGATGCAAGGGGCAATGGCCAGCGTCCAGGCGCTGACCAACATGGCCTCGCCCCTGGTGATGACGCAGACCTTCTTCTACTTCACTCACTCTGAAGCGCCGGTGCACTTCGCGGGCGCCTCGTTCGTTCTTGCGGCGATCATCGCCACATTGTCCCTGATCCCGCTGATCATCGGCCTCAGGACGGTGCCCAAAGTCGCCGAGACGGGCGGACCGCCGCCGGATCCCGAGCAGGCCCCGATCACCGCCGGCGAGCAGGCCGCAGCCGCAACGCCTTGATCCTGCTATCTTGATCAATGGCCGCGCCGCCGCGATGGTGCCGGCCGCAGGAGGTCTAAGATGGCGACGACAGGCGATGGGAAACAGGCCCGACCGGCGCTGTTCCTCGACCGCGACGGCGTCATCAATGTCGACAAGAACTATGTCAGCCGGGTCGCCGACTTCGAATGGATCGAGGGTGCTGCTGAAACCATCGCCGCCTTCAATGCGCGCGGCTGGTGGGTATTCGTTGTCACCAACCAGTCCGGCGTCGCCTTCGGTTATTACTCCGAAGACGAGATGCAGGCGCTGCACGACTGGATGAACGCTGAGCTGGCCAGGCGCGGCGCGCACATCGACCGCATCTATCACTGCCCGTTCCACGCCGAAGGCCGGCTCGAGCACTATCGGCGCGACAGCTATGATCGCAAGCCGCGTCCCGGCATGCTGATCCAGGCGATGACCGACTTTCCGGTGATGCGCGAGCGGTCCTTCCTGATCGGCGACAAGGAAGCCGACCTCGAGGCGGCCAAGGCGGCCGGCATCGCCGGCTTCTTGTTCACCGGCGGCGACCTTTCAGCCTTCGCCGAGTGGACAATCGCAGACCTCGAAGGCGGGCGCTGAACCGCTAGCTAGTGCGGCGTCGGAGCAGCTGGCGCCGGAGCGGTTGGCGTTTGAGCGGTTGGCGTCGTCGGCACGGGCGCGGGCGCGAGCTGGACCGGACCGGGGGCGCTCAGATTCGTCGGCGGCGGACCGGGTTCGGCCGGCAGGTTCGCCATCCGCTCGCGATGCGCCTCGATTGCCGCCGTCGCCGCCGCATTCTTCGGGCGCGGGATCAGGCCTTTTTGCGACATGCTCACTTCGTAGATGGCGCCGTCGGCCATCGGCACGGCGAAGCCGTTGAGGAATTGCGCGTCGATGTGCTTCAGGGGATTGGCCTTGCCCAGCGGCAGGCTGAAGATGTCGATCCCGACGGTATCACGCATCGACCAGGGCTTGGGCGGCGTCGCGGTCTCCTTCGACTCGCTGTCATACCGGCCCTGGATGCGGTTGAAGCGGTAGAGTGCATCGGCGCCGACAATGTTCGCCCAGGGCTGGAAGGTGATGACGTCTGCTTCCATGCGGAAGGTGTCGCCGGTCAGCGGATAGTCCTTGGCCGCCTGCAGGACGCCCTTGGCGTCCGCCCTCGCGACGCTCGCGGTGAAGGCGTCAGGTCCGGTCTGCTTGAGGGTGACTTCGGCGGCAAGTTGCTCGTGGGTCAGTCGCGCATAGGTCTGCAGGTTGAGGCCAACCAGGGCGACCACCGCAGCCGCGCCAAGCACCACGCCGCCAAACAAGAACCTGAAACCGCCGCCGACCAATTGCAGCTTGAACAAACGGCCAAGTCCGCTGAACAGCAGCAGGACGCCGATCAGCCCGACAAACCCCGGAAGCGCCCACCAGATCGTTATTGGCATGCCACACTCTCTTCCCGGAAGCCGGGCCCAAGCTGGAGATGCGCGCTGACGCCGCGCGCTGTCCCCTCGATAACTAAGGGTTTACCATGAAGACGGCAGCAAAATCGACCCGTCAGCGGCAGGAAAGTAGAGACCCGGTTCCGCTCGGGAAATCAGAAGACCCGCGGCCGATCCTTGCGCTCGAGATGCAAGCCGCACTCGGTCTTTTCACGACCGACCCAGCGACCTGAACGGATGTCGTTTGGGTCTTCCGGCCGCACCGTGCAGGGCCAGCAGCCGATCGAAGGATAGCCCTCGGCGACCAAGGGATGGCGCGGCAGGCGCCGCTCGCCAAAATAGGCCTCGACATGTTCATGGGTCCAGTCGGCCAGCGGGTTGATTTTGAAGCGGCCTTCGGAAAACTCGACCACCGGCAGGCTCGCGCGTCCGCCGCCATGGAAGCGCTTGCGGCCGGTGATCCAGGCCGTGAAGCCCTCTAGCGCCGGCTCCAGAGGGCGCACTTTGCGCACCTCGCAGCAGGCGTCGGGATCGGTCTTGTTGAGCACGCCCTTGGGATCGATCGCCTTCACTTCTTCCTTGACCGGATGAACCGTGCGGATGTCCGAGAGCTTGAGGAAATCTCGCACCGTGTCGCGGTATTGCAGGGTCTGCTGGAAGTGCATGCCCGTGTCGATGAAGACGATCGGCATGCCCGGATCCACTTCGGCGATCAACCCGAGCATCGCTGCACTCTCCGCACCGAAGGAGGATACATACGTGATGCTGCGTCCAAACTCGCGCACCGCCGCACGGATGACGTCTTGCGCCGAGGCGCCGCGAAGCTCGGCATTGAGCCGCGCGACCCGCGCGTCTGGGGTTTCGATCGTCTTACTCTGGCCGGTCATGGGTCAGCCGACTTTCTCGTTTTTGGCCGGGCGGTTGGCCTTCTGACGCTTCGCGAACGCCGTCTCGCGGCCGTCCGCCGAGGCCTGGTAGACGTCCGAAAAGAAGCCCACAGCATGCTGGAAGATGGCCTCGGGGTCGGCCTCGCCCAAGGCTGCGGGATCAAGAATCATTGCATCGAACCCGGTGCGGACCATCAGATTGAGCTGGTCGCGCAATACCTGGCCCACCGCCCGCAATTCACCTCTATAGCCAAGCCGGCGGCGCAGCAGCTCGGCGATCGAATAGCCGCGACCGTCGGTGTATTTTGGAAAGACAACTTCGATAAGGCTGATGCGGTCGAGATGATCGGCCAGCGTCATCGGATCGTCACTCGGCCCGAGGCGAACGGCGATCGGCGCGTTGCGCGCCAGCAACGCATCTTTCTCTGCGGCAAAACGCTGCGCCGAGACGATGAATTCGCCGGCGGCTGGCAGCGGCGAGCCATCCTCCAGGAAGAGGCGCACCCCGTCGGCAAGCTTGCCATGCCTAAGCAGAGGCATAGAGCGCCTCCTTGAACGGGGCCTGACCGACGCGGGCGATCACGTCGATGAACTTCTCGGTCTTCGACGTGCGCAATTGGAGGTAAGCCTCGATCATCCTCCGGATGGCGGGCGCAACATCTTCATGACGGAGCCCGGGGCCCTGAATATCGGCGATCGCCGCCTTTTCGTCGGCGCGGCCGCCAAGCAGAATCTGGTAGAATTCCTCGCCCTTCTTGTCGACGCCCAGCACGCCAATATGACCGACATGGTGGTGGCCACAGGCGTTGATGCAGCCCGAAATGTTGACGTGCAGCACGCCGACATCGTCCTCGTAATCGGGGTCGGCAAAGATTGCCTGGATTTCGTTGGCGACCGAGATCGAGCGGGCATTGGACAAGTTGCAGTAGTCGAGACCAGGACAGCAGATCAGGTCCGACCCAAGACCGGCGTTTGAGGATGCAACACCCACCGCCTTCATCGCGGCGTAGACCGCCGGCACGTCATCGAGCTTCACATGCGCCAACACCAGATCCTGCTCGTGAGCGACGCGAACATCGTCCATGCCATAGCGTTCGGCGATCTCGGCGATGGCATGCATCTGTGCTGACGTGCAGTCGCCCGGAGGCGCGCCCTGCGGCTTCAGCGAGATATGAACCGATGCATAGCCTGCGATCTTGTGCTCGCGGATATTGTTCTTCACCCAGCGGGCAAAACCGTGGTCGAGCCGTTTGGCTTTCTCGAAGGTGTCCGAGCGCGCCGGAAGGCTCGCGAATTTCGGCGGTGCAAAATAGGCGGTGATGCGCTCAACTTCATCTTCCGGGAGGATGACCTTTTCCCAAGCGTTCTGATTGGCGAACTCGACGTCGACCTGACGGCGATACTCGTCGGGGCCAAGTTCATTGACGAGGATCTTGATCCGCGCCTTGTACTTGTTGTCGCGCCGTCCGTAGCGGTTGTAGACGCGCATGTTGGCTTCGAGATAGCTGAGAAGGTCTTGCTTGCTTACCCAGTCGCGGATAGTGACGCCGAGGTAAGGGGTGCGGCCGAGTCCGCCGCCCACGAGCACCTCGAAACCGATCTCGCCCGCGCCATTACGTTTCATGTGCAGCCCGATGTCGTGCACGCGCACGGCGGCGCGGTCATGACTGGCGGCAGTCACTGCGATCTTGAACTTGCGCGGAAGGTGCGAAAATTCCGGATGGAAAGTCGACCACTGGCGAATAATTTCGCACCACGGTCGCGGATCTTCGATCTCGTCAGAATTGGCGCCGGCGAGATGGTCTGACGTGATGTTGCGAATGCAATTACCCGAGGTCTGGATCGAATGCATCTCGACGTCGGCGAGATGCTCCAGCACGTCGGGCACGTCCTTGAG
>JANMWT010000177.1:0-26675 GCA_031394145.1 Alphaproteobacteria bacterium
TGTCCTGACCCAAGGCGCCAACAAGTACGCGGTGCAGGTCACCGCAGCGACCACGGTCCAGCAGTTCATCGATGGCATCAACGCCGCGACGGGCGGTCGGATCACCGCGTCCTACAACGATGCGACCGGCGTCATGAGCTACCAGGCCACGGCCGCCATCGCCACCGCCGCGTTCAGCGTCGACATCAACACCGCAGCGGACCTCTCGGGCACGGCGCGCATCTCGACCTTCGTCAACGGCAACGCCGCTGCGACCTCGGTTGCCGCGACCGACCAGGCCGATGCCCGTCCCAGCTCGACGGCGACGATCATCGGGTTCGACCTCAGGGTCGGAGGCACCGGCCCGCTCAACTCCCTGCTGGCGCTCGACATCGGCGGCAACAACACGACCGGCGCCACCCAGGCGGCTGCGGCTCTCGACACGGCGATGACGGTACTCAACTCCAACCTCGCCACGCTGGGCTCGCAGTCCAAAGCCCTCGACATCCAGAGCAGCTTCCTTTCCAGCCTCTCGGATACGGTGGAGAAGGGCGTCTCCAGCCTTGTCGACGCCGACCTTGCCAAGGAAAGCGCCAAGCTCCAGTCGCTTCAGGTCAAGCAGCAGCTGGGCGCTCAGGCCCTGTCGATCGCTAACCAGTCGCCGCAGATCATCCTGTCGCTGTTCCGTAACGGCTAGGCCCTCAGGTTTGTAGAGTCCCCGCCGGCTCCCGGGTCGCGCCGTGGCGCGAGTCCGGGCGCCGACGGAGGGGGCTGGCCGATCGGCCGGACCCAACGCCGCTGGGTCCGCCGGTCGCAACCCGGATCCGGCCTCAACCCGGCGATTGAAACCTTTCGTTAACGATCACTAACGAAGACTGGCCCGTGATTGACGATTCGTTCACCAGCGGATTGTCCTGGAGACGGGCATGGTCGACAGCATAAACAATTCCCTGGGCGTGCTTGCCGCGCTGAGCGCGCTGCAGTCAGCCAACAGCGACCTCGCCGCCGCGACGGGAAGGACCAGTTCGGGTCTGAAAGTGGCGACCGCCGGCGACGACCCGGTCGCGTATCAGGGCGCGGCGGGGATGAATGGCGAGATCACCTCGCTCAAAGCCGTCAGTCTCAGTCTCGGTCGGGCCCAGTCGGTCTCCGATATCTCGATCGCCGCCGCCGGACAGGTCTCGAAGCTGTTGGTCGACATGAAGGGCGCCGCGGCCTCAGCGATGGCTGCCGACCTCTCGCCCTCACAGCGCCAAGCGTATAATTTGCAGTTCCTCCAGCAGCGCGCAACCCTGGTCAATTTCATTCAGAACGCGTCCTTCGACAACACCAACGTCCTCAATGGCTCCAAGCCCAACGGCGTCAGCTTCCTCGCCGATTCCGACGCGACCCAGAGCCTGTCGCTCAAGGGCCGGGACTTCCTGCCGGGCGGAACAGTTCTCACCGTCAGCGCGACCGACGACCTCTCGAGCATCGATGCCGCCCAGCATGTCTACGACGCGATCAACACCTCGATCACCAACATCGGCAGCCAGCTTACGGAGATGGGTCTCGAGGCCAAGCGCATCGACGCCCAGATCGGCTTCGTTTCGAAGCTTTCGGATGCGCTGACCGATGGCGTCGGCAGCCTGGTCGATGCCGACATGGTCGGCGATAGTGCGCTGATCAAGGCGCTGCAGGTCAAGCAAACGCTGAGCGCGCAGGCGATCAGCATCGCCAACAACGCACCGCAAACGCTGCTCGCTCTGTTCCGTCCATGAAACCGGTCGCAATGCTGGCTGACAGCCGGCAGCGGGCCGTTCCGGCGAAGAGCGCGTGGGCATGATCGGTCCAGCGCAGGTCGAACTGGCGATCACCACCTTCGTCACCTTCTTCGTGGTGATCGATGCTGTGGCGGTGGCGCCGATCTTCGCGTCCCTGACGGTTGGCAAGGGCGCAGGCTATGCGCGCGCCATGGCGGTCAAGTCGGCGGTCGTCGCCGCCGTCATCCTCTATCTCTTCGCGCTGTTCGGGCCGTGGTTGCTCAAGCACATGGGCATTTCCCTCAATGCCTTCCGGGCAGGCGGCGGGGTCTTGTTGTTCCTGATCGCGATCGAGATGGTGTTCGAGAAACGTCAGGAGCGCCAGAAGACGCGCGCAGATGCGGTGCTTGCCGACAGCGTGGGAAGCGGCCAGCTCGACGACATCTCGGTGTTTCCAATCGGCATCCCGATGATCGCCGGACCCGGCTCGATTGCGACCGCCATGCTGTCGATGCAGAGCGCCGGCAGCGATCCGGTCGGCATCGGCATCGTCGTCGCCGCGATCGGTCTCAACCTGGTGCTGACCGCGCTGATCTTCCTTGCCTCAGGGCCGTTGATGAAGGTCATGGGTGAGAACATCGCCGGCGCGATCGCGCGGATCTTCGGCGTCATCCTGTCGGCGCTGGCGGTTCAGTTGATTGTCGACGGGCTCAAGGGCGCGTTCGGTCTCTAGCGCGGGGGCCGATCAGGTCAGGCCCGGCACTTCATCAAGTGCATAGACTGCACTGCGGCGGCGGGAGACGTTGCGGCGGAAAGAGCGCCACGCGACGTTGAGCGAGATAACGCCGAGCAGGGCGAGGCAGGCAATCAAGCCGAGCATTCGCAGGCGCAGCGCGTTGCTCCAGTTGACGACGATGCGCGCGGTGTCGAGAAAATTCTGGCCATCATAACGGGCAAGCGCGACCGCGCGATCATGGCCCGCGCGGGCCACCAGCAGCGCCCGCCGCAGGTCGCCGCCGTCTTTCACCTGAGAGAGCAGGGCGACCGTCGAAAGCGGTGATGTCTCGTGCGAGATGTCGCGGATCACTTTCAGGTCGGCTTCGAGGCTGTCGAGCGCGGCGCTGTCGACGCTGGTCTTGAAGACACGTTCGATCACCGGCGTGTTGGCGACATAACCAAACTCGCCCTGGAATTCGCCGCTCAGCGCGTGCTTGATCCGCGCCGGGGACACCGCCGCATAGAGCTTGCGCTGGAGATAGGCCTCGAACTTCGGATCGAGCCGCTGCGCCCGGCGCGCCGACAGGGCAAGCGAGGCGCCCTCGCGCGATTCCGCGTCGGCGACGGTGAGGCCGACGCCAGCCAGGGTAAACGCAAATTCGTCGATCTTCGCTTCGTGCACCCAGCTCGCCGCAGTGCGGGCAAGATCGCGCATGTCGCCGAGGACCCTGAAGGTGCGGGTCGCCTCGGACTGCGCGAGTTCATCTTCCGGGGTTGCGGCAGTTGGCGGCGGCGCCGCCGCGTTCTGGAACACCGACGCGATCGGCGGGACGTTGTGTTTCTCGTAGGTTTCTTGGACGTCCTCGGGCAGGTAGGTCAGCGCTGCGTCAACCAGCGTCTGTTCGCCGCCGCCATTGGCGACCGCAAGCCGCGCCTTCAGCGAATCGCCATCCGCGCCTTTCAGCATCGCCGGGGCGGCCAGCAGAAAGCCGCGAACGCCGGCCGTGTCGCCCGCTTCAAGCTCCTCACGGACATACTGCGCCCAGACCTCGCGAGGCGATCCGTCGCCGGCGGTCGCGAGGTGAGTGAAACGTGCGTCCATCGCCTGAAGGGTCGCAGCGAGCGCCGCGGGCGAGGCTTCGTATTGCGGTCGGTCATCGCCATAGGCGATCGACACCGCACGCGCACCGATGAACGGCGCCACACACAGGGCTGCGTTGAAGATTAAGGCCGCATAGGCGGCGAAGGGCGTACCGCGCTTCAGACGTCGGTTCATCACCGGCTTCCGCTTCAAACTCTAAACAACACACGAGCGACGTGACGCTTGTGGGCGCCCCCGAAGCCGCCCGTCCATCTGTTTTCAGCGCATGGGCGAATAGATCAAGTGTCTTTGGCGCCTCTGTCGAGAAAATAATCCTCGGCATTCGACGGAATTTCGACTTGACGAGTCTGTCAGAGTATAGGGCGGGAATGCTCGCCGCGTGTTGTGGCTCAGGCCTTGGCGTTGAGCGCGATGCCTGAGGCGGCGTCGGGCCGTGCGCCCTGGAGGGCGCCAGATCGACCATAGGCGGCCGGGGCGCGACGTGTCGCCGCAACCTCATCGGCGATGGCGCGCACCAGGCCTTCGGTCACCGTCTTCATCGCCTCCAGCGCCTGGGTATGGGCCTCCAGCACGATTTCAAGCTCGTGGGAGATGTCACGCAGCGCCGTCTTCTGCTCGCGGCTAGCGCCAGCGAGCAGGGAAGGGGTTGCGCGGACCTGGTTAACCTCGAGCCGCCAGGCGTGCGCGAGGCGCTCCTTCTCTGCAAAATCGGCCGAACCGCCGTCGAGCTTGCGCGCTTTCAGCGCCGCGACCTCGGCGCGAACCAGGACGATGAGGCGTGTCGCGATCGCCAGCAGCTGGTCGGCGCGCTCGGCCGCGAGGGATGAGGAGGCAGACGAGGGCGCGCTCATTCCAGTCCCTGAAGCTTGAGGATTTCCTTGAGCACCGCGTCCTTGACGCCGACGCCGCCGCGCGAGGAGACCGCCTTGGCGTACTCATCGATCAGCATCGGCTTGAACATCTCTTCGCCCTGGCCGCCGCCGAATGGCGCCTCGGTCGAGATGCCAGCAAACATCGGCTGCAGCATCTGGGCGACGAACATGTGCTCAAACTCACCCGCGACCCGCTCAGCCTCGGCGCGGGTATGCACGCCGGCGATACTGGCGGCGGGATCCTTGCGCCGCGTCGCCGAGACATCGACCGGAGGCGGAGTGAGGGAAAGATCCGCCATCACATCAGCTCGATTTCGGCCTGCAGCGCGCCGGACGCCTTGAGCGCCTGCAGGATCGCGATCAGATCGCGGGGACTGACGCCCAGCGCATTGAGCCCGTTGACCAGCTCGCGCAGGGGCACGCCGCCGCCTCCGACCAGGGCCAGCTTGGCCTTGTCCTCGATCGCCGTGATCTTTGATTGGGGGACAACCACCGTCTGGCCTGCGGCCAACGGATTGGGCTGGCTCACCGAGGGTTGCTCGTCGACCTGGATGGTCAGGTTGCCCTGCGCAATCGCGACCTTGGATACGCGCACATTATCGCCCATCACAATCACGCCGGTGGTCTCGTTGATGATGATGCGCGCCGGCTGGTCGGGTTCTATCTGGAGGAGTTCGATCTGCGAGATCAGCGCCGCCATGTCGTGAAAGGCGTCGGGCTTGCTGAGTCGAATAGTCGAGGAATCGGTCGCACGCGCACAGTCGCTGCCGACGAAACTGTTGATGGCGCCGGCAACCCGGGCCGCGGTGGTGAAGTCGGGGTTGCGCAGCGAGAGCCGGACCTGGGTCTGGCTGGCAAGGTCGAATTTCAGTTCGCGCTCGATCACCGCGCCGTTTGGGATACGGCCTCCGGTCGGGATGTTGCGGGTCAGTGACGAGCCGGAGCTGGCGCTGGCGGTGAACGCGCCGACGGCGACCGAGCCCTGGGCGACGGCGTAGACCTCGCCGTCTGCGCCCTGGAGCGGGGTGGCGATGAGCGTGCCGCCTTCGAGACTGCCGGAATCGCACATCGCGGAGATGGTCACGTCGATGCGCCCGCCATTGGTGCCGAAGGCAGGGAGGTTGGCGGTCACCATGACAGCGGCGATGTTCTTGGTGTTGAGCGTCGAGTTGCGCGTGTTGACGCCCATGCGCTCCATCATCGCTTCCAGGCTCTGGCGGGTGAACGCACAGTTGCGGAGTGAATCGCCGGTGCCATTGACGCCAACCACGACGCCATAGCCGAGGAGCTGGTTCTCGCGCACGCCTTCGATGTCGATGATGTCCTTGATCCGCGAATTGGCGAGCGCGGGCGCCGCCAGGCTCAGACAAGTGGCGGCGGCCAGGACGAGGGCGGCGGCAAGACGGACGAGTACGCGCATGTGAGCCCGGGGAATGGGAGGGAGGACAGGACGACCATGTCCGACCATTCTGGCCGCAGCGTTTCGAGGACAGTTTCGTCCCGCAATCCGAAACAAAGCTTTAACTTCGCGTGTCGGGACGTAGCGTTTCTTAAGCCGCCATTAACCAGCGCGGCGAAGTCTGGGACGCGATGAAGGTCACCTCCACCTCCTCTGCGTCCGGGGCAGGCAAGTCGGGCGGGGCGAAAGCCGCCGCCGACGGCTTCCGCATCGACATCGGCCCTGAAAGCGTCGCCGCGAGAACCAGCGTCTCCGGGCTCAGCGGCGCAGCCGGCGTTTCCGGGGTCAGTGCGCTGATGGCGCTGCAGGGCGTCGGTGGACCCGAAGCCCGCGCCAGAGCCCTGCGCAAGGGTCGGCGGATCCTGGACGCTCTGGACCGCCTTCAGCTGGCCTTGCTCGGCGAAGGCCCCACCCAGGGTCATCTTGGCCTGCTCAATCGCGCGATCGCCGACAATCGCGACCCCTCCGGCGATCCGGACCTGGACGAGACGCTGAACTGGGCCGAGGTCCGGGCCGCCGTCGAAGCCGCCAAGCTCGAGCGGGCGACCGCCGCCTGAATTTGGCCGGTGCAACTGGGCAAGGCGACAATGATTTCCCATATCGCGTGTCAGGCGCCCCGGCAGGAATGCCGCGCCGCAGCAATGCGTGCGGGCAATGCGTGCGGGCAATGCGTGCGGGTTGAAACTTTCCAGACACCTCAAGCGTTTTACGGCGCTAAAGGCCTGAATTTTTCAGGAAAACCGCTGGCGCTCCCCGAGGATGAAGGTCGTGGACGCGAGGTAGTGACTCGGATATATGACCCCGCGCGTTTTGAGGCGCGGGCGCCATGTCCGCGGCAGGGAGCGATCGAATGGCCGCTACGAAAGTCTCCACCTACAAGCCAAGTGAGAGCGAGCCCTACATGGGCAAGCGTCAGTTGAAGTACTTCAAGGAGAAGCTCGAAGCCTGGAAGGCGGAAATCCTTCTCGGCAATCGCGAAACGATTTCCGGCATGCAAGAAAATGTCGCTCCGATCCCGGATCTGGTCGATCGTGCATCGTCTGAAGCCGACCGGGCGCTTGAACTGCGGACCCGCGACCGCCAGCGCAAGCTGATCAACAAGATCGATCAGGCGATCCGCCGAATCGAGCAGGGCGAATACGGTTATTGCGAGGAAAGCGGCGAGCCCATCGGCATCAAGCGCCTCGAAGCCCGCCCGACCGCCACGCTCAGCCTCGAAGCGCAGGAACGCCACGAGCGCAAAGAGCGCACCGTCCGCGACGACTAGAGCGCTTTCCGCCTCGCCTAGCCTCCGGCCATGCTCGAGATGCGTCCCAATTGCGAATGCTGCGGCGTTGACCTGTCCCCCACCGGGCAGGACGCGCGGATCTGCACGTTCGAGTGCACGTTTTGTGCAGCTTGCTCGAATGCAACGCTTCACGGCCTCTGCCCGAACTGCGGCGGCGACCTCGTCCAGCGCCCGGCGCGGCCGGCCAGCAAGCTGGCGCAATTTCCCGCCTCGACCCTGCGCACGGTCAAGCCGCGAGGCTGCGCAGCGTCTTAGCCGCGGCGCGCCGTCTCAAAGCGTCCTTCGGCCCCCTTCGCGGCCTTTCCCGGCTGCGGTGGCGCGTCACCTAGGCAAGGGCGCCTCGCCGTGCGAGCAAGGCGCCGCTTTAGGGAGTCGTGAATGACGGGACCCGACGCAAGCTGGCTCATCTGGTCGCAGCTCGCCCGCGACTGGGCGACCGCGTTCAGCTTTCTGGCGTTTCTGGCGGCCGGCGTCTTTGGCCTGTTCCGCTATCTGCGGTCCGAGCGACTGCGCCAGACAGAGCAGGTGCGCGAACTCTACCGAATGTTTTTCGAATCCGACCGTTACCGAAAGATCCGCTTCGTCATCCATCATCCCGAGGCGCCCGAATTCGCGATGCTGAGGACCGAACTTGCAGCCGGCGGCGTGCCCGGAGAACTCGAGGGCCACCTCATCGACCTGCTCAACTTCTTTGAATTCGTCTCTGGCCTAACCCGGCGCGGACTGGTGGCGCGGCGCGACATCGACTGGATGTTCGCCAACTTCATCAACCGGCTGGTGCGGGTCGATTTCCTGCGCACCTACATCCTCGCCGGCGACTATCATGAACTCGCTCTGGCCTGCCGGCGCGCCATGAAGACCGGTGACCGTCGAGCGCAAGCCGGCGCGGATGGATTCCAGTGACGCGGGCAGCCGCCGCCACCGCGGCGCCCGATCATCTGTTTGTCTATGGCTCGTTGCGCGCCGCGATCAAGGACGACGCGCGCGCCGCCAGCGACGTGCTCTTTGCGCATGCCCGCCGTCTCGGCGAGGCCAGCATGCAGGGTCGGCTTTATGCGGTCTCCTGGTATCCGGGCTTCAACCCTGGCCACAGCCGGACCGAGCGGGTGGTCGGCGACGTCTGGCGGATCCGCAACCGCGCCGCTTTGTTTACCGCGCTCGATTCCTATGAGGGGCGTGAATATGTCCGGGCAAGGCGGGTCGCGCGGCTGACCTCGGGGGTGAAGCTCAACGCTTGGGTCTATATCTATGCGACCGAACTCAATGGCGCGCCGCAGATCCCCTCGGGCGACTTCGCCCAGTGGCTGCGGGCCAACGGAAGCATGCGATGATTGCCTCATGGTGAATCGCTCGGCCGGCCCCGAAATCCTGCGCCTGATCGACTTGTTGTCGAAGCTGCCGGGTTTTGGCCCGCGCTCGGCCCGGCGCGCGGCGCTGCATCTCCTGAAGAAGCCGGACCAGCTGCTGGCGCCGCTTGCCGCCGCCTTATCGGACGCCGCCAGCAAGGTGACGGCCTGCGAGGTCTGCGGAAATTTCGACACGGTGAACCCGTGTTCGATCTGCGCCGCCTCAGGCCGCGATCATTCTGTGATCTGTGCAGTGGAGGAGGTGGGCGATCTCTGGGCGATGGAGCGCTCGGGCGTGTTTCGCGGCGCCTACCATGTCGTCGGCGGCGCGCTGTCGGCGCTGGACGGCGTCGGGCCAGACGATCTCAACATCTCGACGCTGGTCGCTCGCGCCGCGTTGCCCGACGTGAAGGAGATTATCCTCGCGCTCAACGCCACGGTCGATGGTCAGACCACCGCTCATTACATCACCGACCGCCTCGCGCATCTGCCGGTGAAGGTGACGCGCCTTGCCCATGGCGTCCCGGTCGGCGGCGAACTCGACCATCTCGATGACGGCACCATTGCTGCTGCGATGGCCTCGCGCCGCTGACGTGATGATCGATCGCACCTGGTATCTGGTCCGCCACGGCGAGACGGTGTGGAACGCCGAAGGGCGGATGCAGGGCCAGTTCGAATCGCGCCTCAATCCGCTCGGCCACATGCAGGCGGCGCGCTCGGGCGAGGCGTTAGCCCGCCTTGGTGTCGATCATGTCTACGCCTCGCCCTTGCTTCGCGTGCGCCAGACGCTGGCCGAGATCGCACCGCATCTGCCGCTGGCGCCGGTATTCGACGATCGGCTGAAGGAATGGTCGTCCGGCGAGTGGTCCGGCTTTCTTTATGCCGACATCGCGACACGCTGGCCGGCTGACTTCGCGGCCTGGGATGCCGATCGCTTCGCCGTGCGCTCGCCAGGCGGGGAGAATTTCATCGATCTCGGCGTTCGGGCGGAAAGCTTCTTCGCCGCAGCGGCCGGCGTCGCACATCGGCGCATCGCCGTCGTGGCGCACGGCTTCATCAATCGCGCGCTGGCGGCGCAGCTGATGGGGTTGTCGCCGACCGAGATGATGGCGATCCGGCAGAGCAATGACGTGATCTTGCGCATTCGCACCGGCGCTGGCGCACCGGCGGCCGACCATTTTGTCGCCGGCGAAGGCCCGTTTCCCGGCCTTCCCGGCGAGATGCGAGCCCAGCAGGAATCGGCCTAGCGTCAGCCATCCCGGCTTGCCCGGAACAAACATAGAACTTATGGTCGCCCGCATGACCCTGACGCCACTCGACATCTTCTTGCTGATCCTGGCGCTGGCCGCCCTCGGCTTTGCCCTGTGGCGCAGCAAGCAGGGTGAGCCCGATCTCGTGCGGCTGACGGCCGAACGCGATGAGCGCGGCCGCGAGGCCGACGCCTTGCGTCTGGAGCGGGACCAGTTGCGTCTGCGTGCCGAGACCGCCGAGAAGCTGGTGGCGGCGCAGACCGCCGAGATCACCGAGCGAGAAAAATCCTTCGCGCGAGAAAAAGCGCAGATCGAAAAACTCCAGACCGAAGGCGAAACGCGTTTCCGCCAACTCGCGGAAGAGGCGCTGCTGAAGTCGCAGAAGCAGTTCGTCGAGATCGCCGACGAGACGCTTAAGAAGCACAAGGAAGGCGCGCAGGGCGAGCTCGGCAAGATGCTGCAGCCGATCCAGGAAAGCTTCGGCCAGTTTCGCGAAAAAGTCGCCGAGATCGAGAAGGTGCGGTCGGAGGACCGGGCCAAGCTCGACGAGCAGATCCGCGCCATGGGTTCGAGCATGCAGGAAACCCAGCAAGCGACAACCCGGCTAGCCGGCGCCTTGTCGACGACGCGCCATGGCGGTCGCTGGGGCGAGGAGACGCTGCGCAACGTTCTTGAGATGGCGGGTCTCTCGCCCTATGCCGATTTTACCGAACAGACCTCCACCAATACCGAAAAGGGCCGGCAGCGCCCGGACGTGATCATCCGCATGCCCGGCGGTCGCGAGTTGGTGATCGATTCCAAGGTGTCGCTGGACGATTATCTCGCCGCCTCGACCGAGACCGACCCCGCCCGTCGCATCGAACGCCTGGTCGCTCACGCGGCGCGGGTGAGGGCGCACGTCGCCAGCCTGTCGCGTAAGGAATACTGGAAGGAAGTGTCTGATCGGGTCGACTTCGTCGCCATGTTCATTCCGGGTGAGAATTTCTATGCCGCCGTGCTTGAGCATGATCGCGATATTTTCGACTACGCCTCGCGCAACAATGTCATCATTGTCACGCCCTCGACGCTGATCGCGCTGGCCAAGTCGGTCGCCTATGGCTGGCGTCAGGAGCAGATGGCCAAGAACGCCGAACAGGCCGCCAAGCTGGGCCGCGACCTCTATGAGCGGCTGGTCAGCATGTGCTCGCACATGGATGGCGTCGGCGACAGCCTCGGCGGGGCGATCAACGCTTACAACAAGATGGTCGGCTCATTGGAGACCCGGGTGCTGCCGGCGGCGCGCAAGTTCGAGGAGCTCTCCTTCGCGGACCCGCAGAAGCTGATCAAGGAGCCCGGCCGGATCGAGGTTGCTCCACGCCAGATGACCCTGCTCGACGGCCTCGGCGATGAGGTGATGAAACCCGCTGGAGCGCCGGCCGTCCCGGGGCGACGCAAGGCCGAGGCCTGAGGCCTGACAGGCGGGCCTTGAGCCGTCACATTTTGCCCCAAAAGCCCTGTTTCACTTGACGTTTAGAAGCGTCATCCATAGCTAGCGATCATGGCTATCCGTACCATCCTCACGGTCCCAGACCCTGTCCTCAAACAGGTCTCGAAGCGTCTCGACGGCGTCACCAACGAGACGCGTGCGCTGATGGACGACATGCTGCAGACGATGTACGCGGCGCCCGGCATCGGCCTGGCCGCTGTCCAGGTTGGCGTTCCCGTGCGTGTCATCGTGATGGACATCTCACCCGAGGACGGTCCGCGCGCGCCGCGCTATTTCGTCAACCCGGAAGTTCTCGAGACGGTTTCAGAAACGCAGCCCTATGAAGAAGGCTGCCTGTCGGTGCCTGACTTCTATGACACGGTCGAGCGTCCGGCGAAGGTCAAGTTGCGCTATCTCGACTATGCCGGGAAGGAAGTCATCGAGTGGGCGGAGGGCATGTACGCCGTCTGCATCCAGCACGAGATGGATCACCTGCAGGGCAGGCTGTTCATCGACCACCTGTCGCGGCTGAAACGCCAGTTTGCGATCAACAAGGTGAAGAAGGCCCGCAAGAACGCGGCCGCCTGAAGCGTCGCCTCGGCGCAAAAGCGCTTTGGCTTCCTGACGGTTTGTATACATTCCCTCGATCGTGCTGGCCCTGATCTGGTCGGCATCTGATCCTGTCGGCATCTGATTCTGCTGGCATCGAGCCTGCCGGACGTGGCCGGAGGAGGGGACGCGACTTGAAAGCCAGGCTGATCCGCTTCCTCTTCGGGCTGCACCGCTGGATGGGCGTCGTGCTCGGCTTGCTGATGCTGGTTTGGTGTCTATCCGGCTTTGTGATGCTTTTCGTTCCCTACCCTGCGACGTCCGGCGACGGCCATGATCTTAGGCGCGATGGCCTGGCCAGAATCGCCTTGCCGGCAGTTGAGCGCGCGCCGCCGGACGACGCCATACCGAAGGACGCGAAGCTGGTTTCGGTTCGCGTCGAGATGCTGGCCGCCACTCCTGTCCTTCGCCTCCGCTGGCGGGGAAAGGGTGGCGGCGGCGGCGGGACATTCGATATTGCGAGCGGTGAGCGCATCGCAGCCATCGACCCCGCGCGCGCTATCGCGGTCGCAACCACCTACGCCGAACGCCATGGGATCCAGGCGAGGCCGTCGATCAAGCGATCATCCGAGCGCGATGAGTTCACCGTCTATGGCGGCTTCAACCCCGACCGGCCCCTCTGGCAGGTGCGGCTGAACGACGGCGCGAAGACGATGCTCTACGTCTCCTCGACCTCAGGCGAAGTGAAGCAGATCACAACCGCCTCCCAGCGTGTCTGGAGCTGGCTCGGGGCAATCCCGCACTGGCTCTATTTTTCCGAGCTGCGGAAGGACGCCAGGCTCTGGACCCAGGTGATCATCTGGTCCTCGCTCGCAGGGTGTTTCCTGACCACACTTGGACTTTTCGTCGGCATCCGCCAGCTGCGGCGACGCCATTCGACCGGCAAGCTCGCCTCGCCCTATCGCGGCGTCAAAAGCTGGCACCACAGGCTCGGACTGGTCTTCGGCGTGCTGGTGCTGACCTGGACATTCTCGGGCTTCACCTCGATGCAGCCCTGGGGCTGGCTTGAAACCGGCGAGCAGGCGGGCGATGCAGCGAGCCGCTATTCTGACGGCGACAAGTCCTGGCCCGAAACCCGCGTCTCGCTTTTGCGCCAGATCGCTGCGCTTCGGGCAGCGTCCACGGCCGATCCGGCCAGCCAGGTCGTGCAGCTTGCCTCGTCCGCCAGCGCCGGCGATCTTTATTTCATCCGCACCGCCGCCGACGGCTCACGCCAACGCTTCAGTGAGGATGCCCAGCCTGCGCCATTTGACGCGATTGGCTGGCGGCGGGCCGGCGAGCTGCTTGCTTCAGACAAGGGCCCTGCGGCGGTCGAGCTGATGACCAAGGAAGACACCTATTTCTACAAGGGCGCCGCCGCCTCGGACCTGCCGGTGGTGCGGGTTACCGTGCCAGCGATGCAGCAGACGCGCTTCTATCTCGACCCGGTGTCGGGTCAGATCGTGGCGACCGCTGATCCTGGCGATCGTGGTTTCCGCTGGTGGCACCTGGCGCTGCACCGGCTGGATTTTGCGAGCTGGGTGCGCTTCGGCTGGGTCAGGCAGATCCTGGTGATCGGACTTCTTGCAGGCGCATCCGCTGTCTGCGGGATCGGCGCGTGGATGGGGGTTCGCAAACTGCTGCGCGGCGGCAAGCTCGATGGTCTGCCCGGCGACGAACTGGAAACCGGAAGCCGGAAGCCGGAAGCGACAAGCTAGAAGGGCATCACCTTCTCGACCGCGCGCAGACCATAGCGGGCGCGCTGCAAGGACGTGATGTCGCCCTTGCCGCCATAGGAGATCCGCGCTTCGGCAATCTTGGTGTGCTCGATTGTGTTGTCGGCGGCGATGTCTTGCGGCCGGATCACGCCGGAGACCAGGAGTTCGCGCATCTCGTTGTTGACCAGCACTTCCTGGCTGCCGCCAATGACAAGATTGCCGTTGGGCAGGCGGTCGGTGATCACCGCTGCAACCGTGAGCTTCACCGTCTCCGCCCGGTTGACTGAGCCTGCGCCCTTCGAGGTGGTGTTCGAGCTGAGGTTTAGGCCGGGGCTGAGCGAAGGCGTGCCAGGCAGGACCTTCTTGATCTTGTCCTCGAAGCCGAAGAGGGCGCCGACGCTGGCGTCTTCAGATCCGGTGCGGCTGCGCTGCGTGGTGTTGTTGACCTGCGCTGAATCCGCGATCGAGATGTTGACGGTCAGGATATCGCCGATCTTGGTCGCGCGCTGATCGCCGAAGAAGGACCGGGCGCCCGAGCGCCACAGCGAATTTGCGCCTGCCGGTTCGCTCCTGGGCGCGGGCAGGGGCATCGACACCTTCTCGGCGCCGGCGACCGTCGCCGGATTGGAGATCGGCGACAGCTTCGGTGCAGCGAGTGCGTCGTTGACGCTGGCGCATCCGCCCAGGAGGGCGATGCCCATCGCCGCAAGACCGACAAGTCGTTTGGGATCGGACATGATTGGCTTCTCCTATCGGGATACGCGCGCTTCGCCTTCGGCGGTTGCCACCGCGTCGATCGAGCGCTTGGAAAATCGGTTGAGCACACGCACAGATTCGCCTGCAGCAGCGTCGCCCTGGGCCTGGCCGTCGACGGAAAGGCGCAGGCCCTCGGCGACGTAGATCAGCCGCACCGGGTCGCCCTTGCGAATCACGGTCGGCGATTTGAGGTCGGCGGCCTGGAGCGGTTGGCCAGCCTTGAGCAGGCGGCGCGTTTCCTGGCCGACCACACCTGCTATTTCATCCGGCGTGCTGCGACTACGAATGCCGGTGGGCGGCTCCGCCCATTCGACATCGGTGGCCGAAATCTTGGCGCCGCGTGCAACATCATGGACAAGCACGATGATCCAGCCTGCGACCGGCGGGCCGGAGAGGCCGGCGGAAGCGGCGATCGGCGCCTGCGGCGCCAGCGGCGCCGACTTGGCGACCGGCGCCTGGCGTGCTTGCGGTGCGGCGGTTCCTGCGCGGCTCACCAGGATCGGCCTGTCGAGCGGGATGGCGAGAACAATGTCGGAGCGCCGCGCCGCTTCGATGAGAAATTTGGGGTCGAGGCTCAGCGTCTGGCCTGGCGCTGGGGAGGGCGCCAGAAGAATTTTGCCGGCATCGCCTGTCACCGGCGCGACGTCGCCGAGCGTCACCCAGTCGCCGCGCACGATCACCTGAGCGGTCGCAAGCGGCGCGAGAGCGAGGGCGAGGCAGGCGAGAAAGAGGAGGCGTTTCATGGTCGGCGTCCGGCGTCAGGGGTCTTTATCAACGGAGGTTGGTCATGGTGCGCAGCATCTCGTCGGTCGTGGTGATGACCTTGGAGTTCATCTCGTAAGCGCGCTGCGCCGTGATCAGATCGGAAATCTCGGTTACCGCGTTGACGTTCGAGGTTTCGAGATAGCCCTGCTGCAACGTGCCGAAGCCGACCGCGCCAGGCTGGCCGCGTGTGGCCGTGCCGGAGGCGGCGGTCGCCAGGAACAGGTTGTCGCCGATGGCGTCCAGGCCCGGCGGGTTGACGAAGCGAGCAAGTTCCAGTGCGCCCACGTCTTGCGGCGTCGAACCGTCGGCTGGGATCGCCGAGACGACGCCTTGGCGGTTGATCGCCACCGACGTGGCGTCGCTCGGGACCGAAATGCCGGGGGACACGACATAGCCCTCGCCGGTGACGATCTGGCCATCGGCATTGAGCGAGAAATTTCCGGCGCGGGTGTAGGCGTCGCGGCCATCGGGCAACTGGACGATGAAATAGCCATCGCCCTGCACCGCGAGATCATAGGGATTACCCGACTGCGTGATGTTGCCCTGCTCGGTGATTCGGTAGACCGATCCCGATTTCACCCCGGCGCCAACCTGCACGCCGGTCGGCACGATGGTGTTGGCGTCCGAGGAGGAGACCCCCATTTTCTCGACGCTCTGATAGAGCAGATCTTCGAATTCCGCGCGCTGGCGCTTGAAGCCGGTCGTGTTCATGTTCGCGATGTTGTTCGCGATAACCTCGACGTTGAGCTGCTGGGCCTGCATGCCGGTGGCGGCGGTGTTGAGAGCGCGCATGGGAGTTATCCCTTCCTAGGTTCAGGAGATGCGGGAGAGCTTGTCGATCGCTCCCCCTCGCATCTGGTCGGCATTGGAGAGCATCTGGCCGACCGATTCGTAGGTCCGGCTGATGGCGATCATTTCGGTCAGTTCGGAAACCGCATTGACGTTCGACCCTTCGACGAAGCCGCCGGCGACGCGCGTGCCGACGGGTGCGCGGCTGGTCTGGCCTACCGGCTTCCAGAGATTGCCGCCCATTTTTTCGAGCGCGCCGGGCCTGTCGAAAGCCGCCACGTCGAGCTTGCCGAGGATCTGCCCGTTCTGCTGGACTGCGCCGTCCTTGCTGATCGCGACATCGCCGGCGTTGGGATCGATGGTGATCGCTCCACCCGAACCTAGCACGGTCATGCCGTCACGGGTGATCAGCTTGCCTGATCCGTCGATCGAGAACCGCCCGTCGCGCGTATAGGCCTTGCCGCCGTCAGGGGTCTGCACCGTGAAGAAGCCCTCGCCCTCGATCGCGGCGTCGAGCGGGTTGCCGGTCCGCTCGAGGGAGCCGGTCGACATGTCGCGCTGCAGCTTCCAGGCGTCGACAAAGGCAATCGTGTTGGGCTGATCGGAGGCCGCGGCAGGCTGTTCGCTGAGTTTGCGCATGACGAGGTGCTCGGCCTTGAAGCCGGTCGTGGTCATGTTGGCGAGGTTGTTCGCTGTGGTGTCCATCCGCTGGTGCAGCACCTGCTGCGCGGAAAGACCGACCGCAAAGGAATTGTCCATGGATCGCCGCTGGCGCTCCCGCCGCGCCCTATTGGCGCGGAAGCAGCTCAAGTCTGACGCCCGCGTCTTCTGCAGCAGGCGTGAGGGAAGCGGGGCCATTGTGGGGTGGATGCGGTTAACGGGGTATTGCTAATCCGCCCTTCCAGGTCTGCGTAAACCTGCCAGTGACTCGGCAAGTCTTGCCCATCGAAAGCAATCCTTAACCAAAGCCGGACGAATTTGCCGACTGCGTCGCTCCTGCCGGAGCGGGGCGGCAGCAAAGGCGCGCGTCTGGCCATGGCCAAGAAAGAGAAGAAACCCAAGGTCGAGGAGCTGGAAGCCGAAAAACCGGCGGGCGAGGGCGAGGCAGGTGCAGCTCCCGCCAAGAAGAAAATGGCGGGCAAGACGCTGGTCTTGTTCATCATTCTTCCGGCGCTGTTGGTGCTCGGCGGCGGCGGGGCCGCCGCGATGATGCTGCTGGGCGGAAAGCCCGCGGCGGCCGAGGGCGGCAAGGAGGCGGGCAAGGGCGGAGACAAGAAAGCCGCGGCCAAGAAAAATGGCGACAAGAAAGACGAAAAGAAAAAGGAGGGAAAGGAAGGCGAGAACAAGGCTGCGGCGGATGCGCCCAAGGATGGCATCAAGCTCGGCACACTCACCGTCGGCGAAGACGGCGCGCCCTCCTATTACACCATGCCGAAGATGATCGTGAACCTGGCTGGCGCCGCCGAAGGCGATCGCCAGCTTCTCCTCGAGCTTGAACTGGTGCTCGAGGCCAGCGATCCAGCTTCGTTCGACACCATGCCTGCGATGATGCCGCGTGTGGTCGACCAGTTTCAGTCATTCCTGCGCGAACTGCGCATTGAGGATCTCAACGGGTCAGCCGGCTCTTATCGCCTGCGGCTCGAGCTGCTCAAGCGATTCAACACCGTCATGGCGCCGGCCAAAATCGATGCGGTGCTGATCGAAGGCATTCTGGTGCAGTAGGGGTAGGGTCAAGTGGCGCAAGAGACGACAGACGAGGAAATGGCTGCCGCATGGGAAGCCAGCGTGGCGTCCGACAAACCAGCCGACGACGCGGGCTGGGAAGCTGACGTCGCTCAGGGCGATGGACAGGCCCCCGGGCCAGGCGCCGCCGCCGCCGGCGGCGTCGGATCCGAGCGCATTCTCAATCAGGACGAGATCGACAGCCTGCTCGGCTTCTCGCTCGATGAGGAGGCCGACGGCAAGAAGAACGGCATCCGCGCGCTCATCAACTCGGCGCTGGTGTCCTACGAACGCCTGCCGATGCTCGAAGTCGTCTTCGACCGGCTGGTCAGGTTGATGACCACATCCTTGCGCAATTTCACCTCCGATAACGTCGAGGTGTCGCTGGATGCGATCCAGTCGATGCGATTTGGCGACTATCTCAACTCGATTCCGTTGCCGGCCATTCTCGCTGTGTTCAAGGCCAAGCAACTCGACAATTTCGGCCTGCTCACGGTTGATTCCAGCCTGATCTACTCGATCGTCGACGTCCTGCTGGGCGGCCGTCGCGGCACGGTTGCGATGCGCGTCGAGGGCCGGCCCTACACCACCATCGAGCGGGTGCTCGTGACCCGGCTGGTTGAGGTGATCCTCACCGATGCGCGCAAGGCGTTCGACCCGCTGACCGCCGTCGATTTCGAACTCGACCGCATCGAGACCAACCCGCGCTTTGCCGCGATTGCGCAACCTGCCAATGCCGCCATCCTGGTCAAGCTGCGCATTGACATGGAAGACCGCGGCGGCCGCTGCGAGCTCTTGTTGCCCTATGCGACACTGGAGCCGATCCGGAAAATGCTGCTGCAGAACTTCATGGGCGAGAAGTTCGGACGCGACAATATCTGGGAAGGCCACCTTGCGACGGAGCTCTGGTCGGCGCCGGCGACGCTGCGGGTTGTGCTCGATGAGTTCATGGCGCCGCTTGGCAAGATGATGAACCTCGCAGTCGGTGACACGCTGGTGATGAACGCGACGCCGGATTCCAAGGCGCACCTGATGTGCGGCGATATCCACCTCACCCACGGGCAGGTCGGACGCATCGGCCAGAAGGTCGCAATGCGGGTCGAGGCGCCCATAACCAACGCGGCCAAGAAACGCGTATTGGAGGCACGATGAACATCTATTCGATGGCGCTCGAAGGCACCGTGGCGCTCCTACTGTTGATTGCGATCGGGTACTGCTGGAAGCTGGACCGCAGTTTGAAAACCCTGCGCGCCGGTCGCGACGGCATGCTGCAGGCGGCTCGCGAGCTGAGCAATTCGGTCACCCACGCACAGAATGCCGTCGCTGCACTGCGCGCCTCTTCGGATGCGGCTGGCCGCGATCTGCAGGCACGGATCGATGAAGCGCGCGCGCTGGCTGCGGCGGCCGTCGCGGCGCCAGCTTCACGCGAGACGGTCGACTTTACACTCCGCCGTCGCAGCGTCCTTTAGGAGGAGGCAGCCATGACGGCGCATGTTCGCATTCTTCAGGCAGTGATGGCGGTCTCGATGGGGGCGCTTGCCTTCAAAGGGGTCGACCTTGCACAGGCCGTCGCCCAGCAGTCGGCGCCGCCCAAACCGGCGGCCCAGCCGGCAGAGACGCCGCTGACCGCGGGCGCCAGCATCGCACCGCTCTCGGGCCCCAATGCCGAAGGCGCGCCGCCGGCGAGAGCGACCAGCGCACCCTCAACGTCCGCCGACGCCTGCGCCGTCAAGCCGGATTACTCCGAGTCGGGCATCTCGGCGCAGGAGATCAACGTGCTGCGCAGCCTGGCTGACCGCCGCCAGGCGCTCGACGAACGTGAGGCCGGCATCGAGACGCGGGAGCAGACGGCCGCCGCCGCCGAAACCCGACTGCAAGACCAGATCAGCCAGCTCAAATCACTTGAAGGCGACATGCAGAAGCTTCTGGCGTCGATGGACGCCAAGAAGGACGAGCGTATGAGTGCGCTGATCAAGACCTTCGAGGCGATGAAGCCCAAGGAGGCGGCGACCATCTTCAACGGCATGGATGAAAAGGTTCTGATTGATCTGGCCAAGAGCATGAAGCCGGCGACGCTGGCGGTGATCATGCAGGCGATGGACACCAAACGCGCCCAACAGCTTACCAAGATGCTGGCCGACCTCGCGCAACTGCCGCCGAACATCGAAGCGCTGAAGAAGACCTAGGGATGAGACGCTGCCGCCCTTCGACGTCGATCAGCGTCGGCCTCACCTTGGCGGGGATGTTCGGGCTAGGCGCGGCAGCGCCGGCGTGGGCGGATCGCGTTGTGGCGCTGAGCTTCCAGGAGAAGCCTGACTACGCGCGCATCACCGCAAAATGGGCGGATGGCGACGACACCGCACCGAAGATCACGGCCAGCGTCAACAGTCAGGTGCTGGTCCTGAAGTTCGACCAGAAGGTCAGCGTCGATCTCGAGGCGTTGAAGAAGGGCCTGCCGAGCTGGGCGGCGCTCACCCGCATGGATCCAGACGGCACGACGGCGCGCATCGGTCTCAGGCAGGGGGCCAAGCTGCACATCTCGACGTCACTCGACATGGTGGCGGTGGACCTGACGCCGCCGACGGCCGAGAAGCCGCCGCCGGATATCGTTTCACCGCTGGTCGCCACGAAAAAAGTGGAGGCGGAGAAGGCCCGCATCGCCGCAATTCCGCCGCCGGCGCCGACTGCCGACCTCGAGGTGCGCGGCAGCCAGGCAGGACTGTCCTCGCGCATTGCCTTCTACTGGCCGAGCAAGGTTGGCTACAAGGTGGTGAGCCGCGGCGACGGCGTGCTGAAGCTTCTGTTCGTGCGCCAGGCAAAGGCCGACCTTGCCTATCTCCATATCTCGCCGCCCGATAACGTCGCCGACTTCAAGGGCGAGAACACCCCGCGCGGCTATCTCGTGACGGTGACCGCCAAGGACAAGCTGCCGATCAAGGACTTCTACGAGGGAGATGTCGCCGTGCTCGACATCACCCGCCCCGAACCACCGCCGGCGTCGGCGCCGGCGCCTGAGGTGAAAGCTGCGGCCGAGCCGCCGCCAAAAGCCAACCTGCCCAAAGCCGGCGAAATTACCGGCGTCAAAGCGAAAGCTGTCGCCGCGCCGCCGCCGGTGGTCAAACCGCCGAAGGAAGCGCCGGTCCGACTGATCCCACCAAAGTCGGTCATGGCCGATCCGGAAATCGTGGCGAAGGACGCCGCCGCGGCGGTGGCCGCCGCCGAGATTGCTTCACGTGATGCAGCGCTTGGCGGACCCGATCGCAAGACGGTCATGTCCTCAACCTGGAAGGATCCCGCCCCGCCCAACCATGTCGTCGATGTCAAGGTCATACCGCTTTCGACCGGCGTCGAGTTCCAGCTTGCCTTCGCCCAGGCCGCACCGGCAGCCGTGTTCTCCCGCGGCAACGCAGTGTGGGCGGTGTTCGCCGCCAATGCCGATCTCAGAATCGATCCTGGAACCCTGCCAACCGGCTACAAGGTGCGCACCCAGCGTGGCAAGGATGCGACGATGATGCGCATCGAAATGCCGAAGGGGCTCACGGTCTCGGCCGAGGCGAACAATTCGGTTTGGACGGTGCGTCTTGCCCCGACCGCCACGCGCCCGAACCGGTTCCTCCAGCCTGGCCAGGCGAAATCGCGCGAAGGGCGCGCTCAGATCGAGACCATGGTGCCGCAGGCTGTCGGCCTGATCTGGTTCGAAGACCCGGTCATCGGCGACCAGATCGCGGTGGCGGTGTCTTATGCTCCCTCGTCGGCCTCCCCGACGCCGCGCGATTTCGTCGAAGCCAGTCTGCCGGCGACCGCGCATGGTCTCGCCATCGTGCCCAAGTCCGACGATGCCGTGGTGACGCTTGCCTCCGAGAAGGTAATCGTCTCGATGCAGGGTCGCGCTCAGTCCGTTCCCGAAACGCCGGTCGTCGTTTCCAAGGTCCCGGTGGCGACGGCCAATCCGGGCTATATCGATTTCGCAGCGTGGGGCGCGAAGAAGGGTGACGACTGGTACAAGCGCCGGGAGCGCCTCGAAGCTGTCGCCGCGAATCTCGATGTGGCGACGCCGCAAGGCGCCGCCGCGATGGTGGATCTGGCGCGCTTCTATGTCGGTCAGGAGATGGGGCAAGAGGCGCTAGGTGTGATGCGGATCGCCTCCGCCGCGCGCCCCGAAGTCGAGCAGGATCCCGAATTCCTCGGTATGCGCGGCGCCGCCAATTTCATGGCGCACCGGCTGCAGGCGGCCGACAAGGACCTGTCAAGCGGCGTGCTCCGCAATCAACCCTCGGTCGCGCTTTGGCGAGGCCTGATCGCTGTTCAACGCGAGGAGTGGGAGCGCGCCGCCGATTTCTTCCGCCAGGGCGCCGACAAGATCCACGCCTTCACACCCGTCTGGGCGGCGCGATTTACCGCCGCAGCCGCCGAAGCCGCGCTCAACATCAACGATTACGACACCGCCCGTCGCTTCGCCAACGAGGCAGCGAGCCTGGGAAAGGGAGAAGAGGCCGCGCGCGGCAAGCTGGTCATTGCCGAACTTGCAAACGTCATCGAAGGCCCGACCAAAGCCTACGATCAGTTCGATGTCCTGGCGAGGACTGCTCCCGAGCCGGTTGCTGTGCGCGCAGAGCTGAAGCGGCTCGAAATCGGCGCCGCGGCGGGCAAGATGTCGGCAAACGAGGCGGCGGGTCAGCTCGAAAGCCTGCGCTTCCGCTGGCGTGGTGATGGCGTCGAGATGCAGACCGTCGGCATCCTTGCCGACCAGTACATGAACACCGGCCGTTTCCGCGACGCGCTGCAATTGGCCCAGTCGACTGCGCTGCGCGATCCGACCGCACCGGGAGCGCGCGAGCTGCGCATCCGACTCTCGGATTATTTCCGCCGCCTGTTCCTCAATGGCGAGGTTGACCGGCTCGATCCGATCCAGGCGCTGGCGTTGTTCTATGAATTCACCGATCTGACGCCGGTTGGGGCGGATGGCGACCAGATGATCCGGAAGTTGGCCCAGCGGCTGGTGGCGTTCGACTTGCTCGATCCGGCCGCCAATCTTCTGCAGCACCAGGTCGACAACCGGTTGCGGGGAGTGGGGCAGTCGGCCGTCGCGGTCGACCTCGCCAAGATCTATCTCTGGGATCGCCGTCCGGACAAAGCGCTCGCCGCCATCAATAGCTCGCGCCAGCCCGGCCTGCCCAAGGATTTGATGCTCGAACGCCGGATGCTGGAAGCTGCGGCCTATCGCGATATCGGTCGCTTCGATCATGCGATCGAACTGGTCCAGCCGCTCGATGGCGTCGAAGCCAAGTCATTGCTGGCGGACGCCTACTGGCGCTCGCGGCTATGGCCGGAGGCGGCCAAGACATTTCTCTCGATGCTTCCGGCGCCGGGCCAGTCGAGCCCCGATCAAACGCCGGCCGATCTTGCCGCCATTGCGCTGCGGGCGGCGATCGCAGCCCGGATGGGCAAGGATGATGGGCTGCTGGTCGAAATGCGCCGGAAACATCTGGTTCTGTTCGACAAATCGCCTGACAGGGCAAGTTTCGACTTGATCACCATGCAGACGGATATCAGCGGCTTAGCCCTCACCGAAGCGGTGAAGCGGCTCGCCGATGCGCCGAGCGTCGATGCGTTCTCGACCGCGATGAAGGCGCGCTTCGATGGCGATCGGAAGCTCCTCGCCAACCAGGCTGCCAAAGTTCAAGCCGCCAAGGATCAGGCGGCGAAGCAGGCGGCTGCCAGCGCGCAGGCGGTGAAGGACGCTGCTGCGAGAGCAGCGGCCGATGCGGCGGCGCAAAAGGCAGCCGAAGAAAAAGCCGCCAAGAATGGCGGCGGCAAGAAGGGCGCCGACAAGAAGGGCGCCAAAGACGTTGAAGGCAAGGCTGCCGAAGCGGACGCCAAGCCGGCGAAGAAGGCGGGTTGAACCACCCCCGCCGCCGCGCTGCGCCCGGTCCAAGCAGGCCAAATCGCGCTGCCCCGCGGCGCTCACACAAGACCTGCTTCGCCATGCAATCTGGGCGGCGAGCCGATGTCGCCTCCGACCCATCCTGCAATCGATCGATGACGCGAGGAGGGCGCTTGCGCCGCAAAGCCGGCCCGTCAGGTTGGCGGGCCAGCCATAAAGCTTTCGACCAGCGAACCGGACAGCATTCGCCAGCCATCGATGAGCACGAAGAAGATCAGCTTGAATGGCAATGAAATGGTGACCGGCGGCAGCATCATCATGCCCATCGCCATGAGGATCGATGAGACAACCAGGTCGATCACCAGGAATGGCAGGAAGACCATGAACCCGATTTCGAAGGCGCGCTTCAACTCCGATATCATGAAAGCCGGCGCCAGAACCTGAAACGGCGCATCGGCCGCGGATTTGAGTTTGGTGATCTTCGCCATGCCGGCAAACAGCGCGACATCCTTGCCCTCGGCATGAACGGCCATGAACGCCTTCACCGGGCCAAGCGCCTTCGGCGCCGCGTCCTGCAGTTGCATCGTTCCTGCCATATAGGGTTGGACGCCAGCGTTGTAGGCCTGCGTGAAGGTTGGGGCCATGACGAAAGCGGTGAGAAAGAGCGAGAGCGAGATCACCACCGAGTTGGGGGGAGCGTTCTGCAGGCCGATCGCCGTGCGCAGTAACGACAGCACAACCACGATGCGCACGAACGACGTCGTCATCACGAGGATGGACGGAGCGAGCGACAGGATCGTGATGGCGGCGATCATCTGCACGATGCCGGAGGTAAGACCCTGACCGGTGCCGAGATTGACGCTGACCGTTTGCGGCAGCGCGGCGGGCGCCGCGATCATGACGATCGCAATCAGAGGAGCCATACGAAGCAGGCGAGGGATCATGGTTTGGTCTCTTCACTCGCCGTGCGCGTCGTCGCAGCCATGGTCGCCGGCGTTGTCGCCGTAGCCTCGACCGCTTCGCGCTGTGCGATCAGGCAATCGCCAGCCGGCCCGATCATCAACAGATGCTCGCGCCCATCCCAGCGGATGACGGCGAGCTTGCGTCGTACGTCGACGGTCTTCCACTCGAGGATGCGCAGATCGGACGCCGCCGCGCCGGCGCGAAGGCCGATCGAGCCGCCATACCGGCGGAGCAGCCAGGCGAGGCCGAGAATGATCCCGAGAACCAGGATCAGGGCGCCTGCTGCGCGGAGGGCGTCGAAAACGTCCATCGGTTAAGAGCGTTAAGGTTTCCGGTTGCCCCGGCCATTCGGGCCGGATTTCCGTTAACCCTTCGAAGATGTCGGTAAACGACAGGTTAACAATGCCGGCGGGCGGTTTACCGCCGGTTAAGCAAAGCGGTCGATTTTGCCTAGCTGAAGGAGCTCGCCGGCATGGCCGACCCCACCAATATGAGCATTTTTGCGATGATGAAGTCGCGCCTCCAAATGTTGGGGGAGCGTCAAAAAGTCATCTCTGAAAACGTCGCCAACGTCTCGACGCCGGGTTTTACGCCCAATGACATCGATCAGGAGGCGTTTTCCAAAACCCTGGCCCGGATGAGCGGCCGCGCCGGCGGCGGGGCCGCGGCCGGTCCCGGGCGGGTCCAGATGCTGGTGTCCGACCCCGGCCACATGACCGCCGCGCACGCCGGCTCAGGCGTGATCAACACGATCAAGTCCCCCGATTCCGAGACGACGCTCGACGGCAACAAGGTGGTTGTCGAAGAGCAGATGATGAAAGTCGCCGAAACCCGAATGGAATTCGAAACCATGCTCGGCCTTTACCAGAAGAGTTTGGGCCTGCTGCGGCTGGCGACGCGCAGTCCATCGCGCTGATCGCCCGACTAGGAGACGACCATGTCCGACCTCATGTCCGCCATGTCGGCGGCGGCAAGCGGCCTGCGCGCACAAACCGTGCGCATCCGGCTTTCAGCCGAGAACCTCGCCAACGCCGACACCACCTCGACGACGCCAGGAGGCGATCCTTATCGTCGCAAGGCGCCGGTGTTCCGCGCTGTCTACGACGCCCAGATGGGGACCCAGAAGGTCAAGGTGACCGGTGAGCGCGAAGACACCAAGACCGCCTTCCCGGAAAAATACGATCCGTCGAGCCCGGCCGCCGATGCGCGCGGCTATGTGAAGATGTCGAACGTCTCGGCGCTGGTCGAGATGGCGGACCTGCGCGATGCGCAGCGCGCTTATGAGGCCAACCTCAACGTTGTCGAATCCGCTCGCGCCATGATGATGGGCGTGATCGGCCTGCTCAAGACATAGAGGAAAACTAGATGTCCGATCTCGGAGTTTCCGCCGCCAAGGCTTATCTGTCGACCGCACAGACGCTGGCCAACACCAAGCCTGAAGGCGCCGGCGGAGCCGTGGGCGCTGGGTTCGGCGACCTCTTGAGCTCGGCGGTGTCCTCGATCCAGAATGCCGGCGCCGGCGCAGAGCAAGCCATCACCAAAGCGACGATGGGCAAGGGCGACATGGTCGATGTGGTCACTGCCGTAGCGGCAGCCGAAGCCAGTCTGCAGAGCGTGGTCGCGGTTCGCGACGAGGTGATCAAGGCCTACCAGGACATCATGCGGATGCCGATCTAGGCTTCGCGCGAGTCTAGGCTTCGCGCGAGGTTTCCAGGCTCCCAACGCATGACCAACTTTCCATGCGCCAATGCGTCGATTGCGATTGGCGCCAGCGTGGTGTTGGACTACGCTTCGACCGTGGGGTGGCGAGCGCGTGTAGCGCGATAGTGTCGGAGCCTGCCGGGCGGCCTGTTTCCCCGGAAGCTGGTTTGCCAAACGATCCAAATCAAACGCCAAGTCCTGAAGTGCCGTGCCCTGACTTGCCGCGCGCAGGTTCGCGCGCGTCGAACGTGACCTTTGCCTTTCGCGCCGCGCTGGATTCGTGTCGGGGATGATGACGATGCGTCATATGTTTGTTGCGGCGATGTTTGCGCTTCTCGCAGCGTGCGGCGGCGGGGGCGGCGGATCCTCTTCCGGCGGAGGGGGAAGCGGCGCCGCGCCTCCCCCGCCTCCAGCCAAGCCAACCTCGGCCGAAGCCTCGCGCCTGCTGACCCAGGCAAGCTTCGGCCCAACCGATGGGGACATCGCCAGCGTCGTCAGCGCCGGCATCAGTGGCTGGATCGATCAGCAGACAGCCGCGGTCCTACCAGCCCAATCGAACCGGGCTTACG
>JANMWT010000202.1:0-2000 GCA_031394145.1 Alphaproteobacteria bacterium
TCCACTATCCGCCATCGCCGGCGAGCGAGGAAGGCTGGGGCGTTGGCGAGCACACCGATTATGGACTGCTCACGCTCCTCGCGCAGGATCAGCTTGGCGGGTTGCAGGTCAAGACGCCGCAAGGCTGGATCAGCGCCCCACCGATTGAAGGCGCGCTGGTCTGCAATCTCGGCGACATGCTCGATCGCTTGACCGGCGGTTGGTATCGCTCGACCCCGCATCGCGTGCGCAATGTCAGCGGCCGGGGCAGGCTCTCCTTTCCCTTCTTCTTCGATCCTGGCTTTGACGCAAAGATCTTGCCCCTGCCAGACCGCGCCCGACAGACCAGCGACGACAGCGCTCAACGCTGGGACCGCGCCAATCTCCACGCCTTCACCGGGACCTATGGCGACTATCTCCTGGCCAAGGTTGCGAAGGTGTTTCCCGAGCTCGCGCGCAAGGTCGGCTGACTTTCCCCAGCGCCCGCCTGCCTGAGAGCGTGCCTGCCTGGTTCTGACCGCAAGCGACCGCTGGCGCGGCTGGCGTTTGGCTGTATGATTTGCAGCGGGGGCGATCTGCATCAGGTGGGGGATTGATTATGCTCAGGGAAAAGTTTGTTCGCCTCGCCGGCGCGTTGGCGGGGCTGGCGCTAGCCGGGTGTGCGCATGCAGCGATGCTGCCCGAAAAAGAACCGAACCACATTGGATCCGTCGACGTCGTCCTCCACGACAAGGCAGCGCCACCTGCGTTTGCCGAGGCGTTACGCCTGACGGTCGTTCGCGAGGCGGCGTTCTATGGCGATGGCGGCAAACCTTATGACCTGAAGATCGACATCGACAAGGTTCACTTCAAGAACCTGATCGCGGCGATGCTCATCGGCGATTCGAGCCATACCGATGGCAGCGTCACGCTGACCGATCCTGCGGGGGGTCCGCCGAAAACATCGGGCAAGCTAGAGGTCACGGCCGAACGGAACGCCTTCTCCGGCGTCTCCATCGGGGAGATGGTGATCGGCATGCTCGATCCAACCGGGTTCGTCAGCCTTGCGACCACAGTCGGCGATGCGTCCTCTGCGACTTTTTTCAAGAACGGCACGGCGGCGACGATGGTCGACAATTTCGCGGACATGGCTCTCTGGCAAAGCTTTGGCGACGCCAAAAGACAAGCGGCCCACACCGCAAAGCAGAAGCAGGCGCAGCAGGGCAAACTGCATTGATCTAGACGTCGTCGAGGCACAGCCCATCGGTTCCTGGCGCGCGCTCGACCGCCCGGAACGCTTCGGCCGAGACAAACAGTCAGCGGCGCCTGGTGCGCCCGATTGGGAGGAAGACAATGACGTCACGCATCGATGCGGGCGCAGGCCAGTCGCGTCGTGATCTTCTCCGGGCCGGGGTCGCGTTGCCGGCGCTTGGCGCCGTCGGCGGGTTATCGTTGTGCTTCGAGGCGGCGGCTAAGACCACGTCCAGTCCGATCCCCGGTCATGTCGCCGACGCCGTCCCCTCAGCGGCGACGCTCGATGGTTGGCTCAAACAGCTCCACGCCTTCGGGCCGATCCGGGCAACCGGTACGGCGCCATGCCGCGCCTTCGAGGAATTTCTCGCAACCGAGTTCGCCCGCCTGGGCTGCACCATCGAGCGCGATCAGTTCCGGCTGACGAGCTGGGAATGCGATATCAAGGATTGTTCGATCACGGTCTCCGAGGACTTGAGGCCAACCCCGCCTGGCAATCGCGCCGCGGCGTCAGCCCCGCCCGCGCGTCATCTCGAGGTCGTCGCCTATTATCCCTTCGGCGGTTCAACCCGCGGCAAGGAGGCTGTGACCGGCCGCGTGCTGTTCGGCGGCTCAGGCGAAGACTGTGGGCCGGAGATCCTCAAGAGATACACAGCGAGCGAACTTGCCGAAGCCATCGTCGTGGTCGACATGCCGCTGGCTGGCGGCGGCGTGCGCGGCACGGTGAAATACTATCCGGGCTCATTTCCCGATCCCCTGCCGCCCGCGCCGACCGCGCCCCGTGTCGCCAG
>JANMWT010000210.1:0-4090 GCA_031394145.1 Alphaproteobacteria bacterium
GCTGGAAGTTCGACCCAATCCTGGACGTCCACGGCATTGACGGAGGCGAGGACTGGCGGTCCAGTCTTCGAGAGCTGATCCTGTCGAGCGACACCGTCGTCTTTGTTCTGACTGAGAAATCGGCGGACTCGCCCGCTTGCGCTTGGGAGCTGGCCGAGGCTTCCAAGCTGGGCAAACGCTTGTTGGTTGTCACTCCGCATGTCCTGCCAATGGATCTGAAACTGCCGCCACAGTTAGCCGAGATCCAATGGATCCTCTGCTATCGTGATCCCAGCGCTCCCGGCTCAGGCTTTGTGGATGGATTGCAAAGGCTGGAAAGGGCGCTTCGCGTCGATCTTGACTGGCTGCACGAACAGACTCGTCTCTCTGTGCACGTCATGGACTGGAGCACACACAAAGATGACGCGCGACTTTTACGCGGCGGCGCGCTGGAGGACGCTCTTGCTTGGTCAAGTCGAGCGCCTTTCGGGGCGACAGTACCAACTGAAGTCAAACAATATATCGACCTCTGCGACGCCGCCGAACGTCGACGAGCAACCGAGGCCCGTGCTCAGCTGGCAGAGCGCGAAGCCGCCCTTAACGATGCGGAAGCAGCAAATGTGCGGGCGGCCGCGGCCACTGAGGCAAAGGATAGGGCCGATGAGAGGGCTCGCGCAGCGAACGCCAAAGCGGACCGGCGCGCTCGACTAATCATGCTTCTCGCAGTGAGTGGACCAGTGTTCCTGCTCGGAGCAGCTGGCATCGGTTATGCCGCATTGAACAACGCCGTTGTGCTGGCGAAAGAAAAATCGAAAATCTGGGCCGCCCAGGCCGAAGGGCTGATGAATCACCAGAGATATGCAGAAGCGATGGTGATGGCGTTGGGCGGCGATCCGGCTGAGCAAGGTCGGTGGGAGGTTCGCTTGAGCCACCCGAAAACAGGTTTCGAGCGGGCCCGGAGCGCGTTGAAGAACGCCTACGCACATAATCGTCTGCTGAGGATCATTCGCACCAATGCGACGGTCAACGCCGTTACATTTTCACCGGATGGCTTGAGCGTCCTCGCAGCGCTCAGCAGCGGCGGGGCTGAACTTTGGCGAATTGCTGACCGCGCGCCGGTTGCAACATTTGCGGCGGGACAAGGCGCCATCCAAGTGGTCGCATTTTCCCCCGACGGGCGCACTGTATTGACCGGCAGCTCCGTTGGCTTGACGACGCTTTGGCCGATCTCGGGAGGCAGCGCCCTGGTTAGCTTCCAGGGCCACCGGGGAGGGGTCACTGCCGCAGCCTTTGCCGCCGATGGCGCAACCGTACTGGTCGGTTATCAGAATGAGGCGGCAAAGTTGTGGCGCACGACGGGCGGCGAGATTTCTTCATTCAGGAGCCCCGGCGGTCCAATACTTTCTGTCGCTCGGTTGTCCGAAGGATCCGCTCTCATCGGCTCACCGTTGAAGCCGGCCACGAAGTGGGCCCCGCGTCGAAAGGGCGCCGCTTTGCCTGTGTCTGGCGACACATCGATACGAGCGATCTCATTCTCTCAGGACGGCAATCGAGTTGCCACGGGTTCGGTTGATGGCTCTATCAAGGTGCGAAACACCGACGGGACGGTGATTAGCACGTTCAACGAAGATCTCGGGCGTGCATCGGCGATCGCGTTGGCTGGGGACGGTAGTCGAGTGTTAGCCGCCTTATCGGACGGCAGGGTTAAGCTCTGGCTGCTTGACGGTTCTGGCGCTTCGATGGAGTTCGTGGGCCACGACGGCATTGTCCATTCGGCGGCTTTTTCTCCCACCGGCGAATGGGTGGCGACTGGCGGCGACGATGAGATCCGCATTTGGACGACCGGCTCGGTCCGTCCATTTTCCTCAGACGACCCAAACAAACAAGTCCGCACCGCGTGCGCTTCACTGGCAGAGATCGGGCTCTCGACGCTTTCGAAGCAGACCCTGCTGACATATCCCTTCGCTGCTCAGACGACTCAACCGGCAAAAAAAACGACGAGAGGAAATCCGTGTCGCCGGCTGGGAGATCGCGGCTTGGGGGGTAGCGCCCAAAGCGTTTCGACTGCTCGCGAGCCCTGACGTGTCAATTCAGTTAGCGCGCCATGCCGCCCTGTGTCTGTCCTTCTCCACGAAGATAGCTGTCTGCCTCGCGAAGCGGCTCAGTGCTTAAGGGCTTAACTTGGCGGAGCGTATCTCCGCCGAACCACATCGCGCGCGATAGGGAACCACAATGCTCTGATGGAGAACCAAGCCGTCGCTGCCTGACTCAAACCGAATGGCCTCCGGAGTACCGGGGCGGTTCAGTCTGGCGTCGCTGGGCCTTCGCGGCTGATCCCTTTATATTGGAAGCCCTTCCTTGGCATGGTGCCCCAGCCCGTTTTTCGTCTGAGAAACTGCCATGTCCCCTGCACGCGCCAGAGATTGCTGAGCTGCCGGTAGCCAAAAACCTCCACGATTGCCACGGCGACCAAGAGCAGGAGATCCCTTCCACGCGGGACGCGCCAAAGGAGCGCCTCCTCAAGCGCCAGGCCGCCCACGCTTATCGCGAGGCCAAAACCAATGCTCACGGCTAGAAACGCGACGAAGTAGGACCATGACAGCAGGCCGCAAGCGCAGAGCACTGGAATCATGACGTATCCCATCAGCTCGGCGAACGGTCCAAGCACATCGGTGACCAGAACCTGGGTCATTCCCAGACCTGCGATCCGGCCATAGCGCAGCGTCGTCAGCATGTCCGCATGCTTGAAAAATGTCTCGAGGGCGCCGCGCTGCCAACGTTGGCGCTGGCTCGCAAGCCCGGCTAAGGTTTCAGGAACCTCTGTCCAGCAAACTGGCTCGGCGATGAAAGCCATCCGATAGGGCCGTCGATGGTTGCGGAACCAACGATGAAGCTTCATCACCAGCTCCATGTCTTCGCCAACCGTGCCCAGGAGATGCGCGCCCAACGCGGGATGGAACTGCGCTCCAGACAGATTCCGACCGCGCCTGCAGCGTGCGCAACGTAGGCGGCTCAGCAGATGACGTTGAAATTTGAACGCGTTGTAGACCGCTGCGTGAGCCTCCAGAAACCGCTGCGCCGAGCGGTTGCTTGAGCGAGCGACCGCGTCAAAAAGCTCAACAAACGCTGCCCAGGTTTACCTGACGGCTCTCAAAATAATAATGCCAATGCTGGTTTGAGGCGCCGGCCGGCTACTGCCCGGCCTTCTCGGCCAGGTGCTGCTCACGGCGTGCGCCTGACAGCATGCCCGCCAGAGAATAGTTGCCCTCGTGGCATGCGAATTCGTAGAGCTGGTCGCGCGTCCGGACGAGTGAATACTCAGCCGTCCAAGGCCGCGAATAGTAGGCCGGATCGGTGATGGTGTAGCAGTAGACAACCTCATCCGCGGAAACAAGTTCAAACCGTTCGACGATTTCAGCGGCAGGGCTCGTGACGGTGATGATACCGTGCGTCGAGAACTCGGGGTTCAGATGCCGTGTTGTAACCTCCAACACGTCACCCTCCCAACGCGCAACAGACTCCCCGCCGTTGGGATGCATCACATCCGGCCGAAAGGCGCCGCCGATCGAAATGATCCGCGTGTCGTCGTAGGCCTCAGTCTGCAGCACCATATACGTCGGCGTCTGCACGATACGGTGGATCATCGATGCGCTACGGATCTGAAGCGGCGCCCAGCCCACGCCGCCTATGCAGCGTTCTGTCGTCATCCGCTGTTCAGGCCCGTCGAGGCCGGTGATGTATCCACGCGCTGCAATGCGTCCCGCGTCGGTGTAGGGAAGCCTGCCGTCATCAGGCGACACGATCAGGGACGACCGCGCCTTGCCGCGCACGATCGCAAGCGTAGAGCCGTCCGGTTCGGCAAGCTCGGGGTCGAGGGGGTTGTTCTTGTTCGCCCTGGTCAGGATGTCGGCCATAAGTTTCGCCGCCTCCGCGTCATCCAGCTCAAGCTCGGTGACGCCGGCCGGCCGCTCGACCGGCGTGAGCCAGCGGCTCGACCAGTTGCCTTGAAAATCGGGGCGTCCTTCCGGCGTCCTGTGCAAGGAAACCGACTGCGCGAAACACGGCGACGCGATACAAGCGAAGATGGCGACCGCCAGCCCGAGGCGTCGCG
>JANMWT010000259.1:0-17400 GCA_031394145.1 Alphaproteobacteria bacterium
GGATCACTGGCCGCCATGTGATCGCGCTGCTGCTGGCCTATGCCGGGGTGATCATCCTCTTTGGCTCGGAGATCGGCCATCAAGGCCGGAATGTGATCTGGGGCGCGGGCATCATCTTCGCCGGCGCCTTCCTCTATGCGATCTACGTCACCTTCTCGCGCGCGGTGATCTCTTCCATGGGATCGGCGTTGTTCACCTCGTTTGCGATGAGCGCGGCGTCGCTGGCCTTCCTCGCCCAGGCCGGCGTCGAGGCGGCGGTTGGCCATCCCCAGCCGCCGATCAGCGAAGCCGGCTTTGGTCTGAGCTTCATCCTCGCCACCGTCTGCACCGTGATCCCGAGCTTCATGATCGCCGACGCCATCGGCCGGATTGGTCCCGGCCCGATGAGCGCCATCGGCGGAGTTGGCCCGGTGGTGGTGGCCTGGGCGGCAGTGGTCTTCCTCAACGAGCCGTTTGGCGCCGCGCATGTCGCCGCCATGGTCCTGACCATCGCCGGGGTCTGGCTGCTGGCGCGCGCGCCAAAAGCCAAGCCAGCCCTTGCCGCCGTCACCGCGCCGGAAAAGGCCGAGGCGGCCTCGCCGGCCCCGTGACCGGCTCGCTAGCAGGGTTATGCGATCGGCGAGCCCTTGATATGTGCGGCGACCCAGACCCCAAGGCGGTCGATCGCCTGGCGCGCCTGGTTCAGCATCGCATAGCGCGCCTGGAAGACATGAAACATGTCGGGCCAGATTTCGAGCGTCACCGGTGACCCCGATGCGCCAAGCCGTTCGGCAAGCGTGGTCGAATCCGACAGCACGATCTCGGCTTCGCCGGTCTGGATGAAAACCGGAGGCAGACCGCGCAAGTCAGCGCTGAGAAGATCGATGCGGCGGTCATTGGCGGCGATGGCGCCGAGATACTGGCCGGCGCGGACCCTGAGGCCGCTCTGGGTCAAGAATGGATCGCGTTGCGCCTTCGCAGAATAGCTCCAGCCATTGCACGCCATATCGACCCACGGGCTCAGCAGCATGAGACCGGCAGGCGCGCCAACGCCCTCCGCCTTGAGTTGCAGCGCGGTGGCGAGCGCCAGAGCTGCGCCAGCAGAATCGCCGGCAAGGATGATCTGCGCGGCCGGCACGCCCTCGGCCAGCACCGCCTTATAGGCTGCCACGCAATCGTCCTGCGCCGCGGGCCAGGGATGCTCCGGCGCCAGGCGATAATCGGGGATCACGGCAGCGCATTTGGCGACGGCGGCGATCGCGCTGACCAGGCCGCGGTGGCTGGTGGGTGAGCCAAGCACATAGCCCCCGCCATGCAGCCAAAGAAGGACATGATCGCCGCTCGCCCCCTGGGGCAGGACGCCGAGGCAGTTCAGTCCGGCCAGGCTGATCACCGACTGGCCCACGCCTTCCGGCAACGGATCGTTTTCGGCGAACGCGTCATAGGCCTGACGCAGGGCGGGAAAATCGGCAGGGTCGACGCCGCGCAAGCGGCCGGCGACCGCCTCGCGCGCCAAAGCGAGCTCTCCGGTCAGACTGGCGACCGTACTCAAACCATCCCTCCACTTGCCCCCCGCCTCGGCCCCCCGCCTCGGCCCCCCCGACCTGGGCGGCGGAGATTGCCGCGTCACATCTGCATGGTCCAGCCTTCAACTGCCATCGACGCCTGACGAATGGCCTCGGTCAGGGTCGGGTGGGCATGGCAGGTGCGGGCAATGTCTTCTGAAGAAGCGCCGAACTCCATGGCGAGGCAGATTTCGCCGATCATTTCACCGACGCCAACCCCGATCAGATGGGCGCCGAGGACGCGGTCGGTTGCCGCATCCGCCAGGATTTTGACGAAACCGTCGGTCTCGTGATTGGTGCGGGCGCGTGAATTCGCCGTGAACGGGAATTTGCCGATTCTGTAAGCGATGCCGGCCGCCTTGAGCTCTTCTTCGGTTTTGCCGACCCAGGCGATCTCCGGCTTGGTGTAAACCACACCGGGAACGATGTCGTAGTCGACATGGCCGGCCTTGCCGGCGATCAGCTCGGCGCAGGCGACCGCTTCGTCTTCGGCCTTGTGCGCCAGCATCGGACCGGAGGTCGTATCCCCGATCACCCAGACGCCAGGCGCCGTGGTGCGATAATGATCGTTGGCGATCACCCCGCGCTTGTCGGGCACGACGCCGACGCTCTCCAGGCCCAGGCCCTGGCTGAACGGCCGGCGGCCGATGGCGACCAGCACGACATCGGCGTCCAGCGTTTCAGCAGCGCTGGCGCCGCCTTGTCTGGATTGGGCGGGCTCCATGGTGAGCTTCAGTCTCGCCTTCTGCTTGTCGACGGCGGTGACCTTCATGCCGAGCTTGAAGTCCATCCCCTGCTTCTGGAACAGGCGCTGGGCCTGCTTGGCGATCTCGCCGTCGGCGCCAGGCAGAATGCGGTCGAGATACTCGACCACGGTCACTTCGGCCCCGAGGCGGCGCCAGACCGACCCGAGCTCCAGACCGATGACGCCTGCCCCGATCAGGATCAGTTTTTTGGGCACGGCCTTGAGCGACAGCGCGCCGGTCGAGGACACAACCCGCTCCTCGTCGATCTCAACCCCCGGCAGCGGCGTTGGCTCGGAGCCCGTGGCGATGACGATGTTCTTGGTCAGGAGGATCTGCTCGCCGCCCTCACCCTTGACCACCACCTTGCCTTGTCCCTCGATGCGGCCGGTTCCGGTCAGGACCGTGATCTTGTGCTTCTTCATCAGGAAGGCGACCCCGTTGGTGAGCCCGGTCACCGCCTCTTCCTTCTGCTTCAGCATCTGGTCGAGATTGAGTTTCAGGCCGCTGAGTTCGATGCCGAGGCTGGCAAAATCCTTTCCCGCCGTTTCGTAGAGTTCGGACGCGTGCAGCAGCGCCTTGGACGGGATGCACCCGACATTGAGGCAGGCGCCGCCGAGCGTCTTGCTCTTCTCGATGATCGCCGTCTTCAAACCGAGCTGGCCGCAGCGGATCGCGCAGTTATAGCCGCCGGGACCTGCCCCGATGATGACGACGTCATAGCTCTCGCTCATGGATCAAGACTTTCAAGCCGGATCGAATTCGGGCGCGACCATAGAGGGGAGCGGTCGCAGGTCAACATGAGCCACAGGAGGGCAAGAGGCGCAGGCGCGACACAAAAATAGCCAGACGCAAAACCTCTCGCAAAACCTCTCGCAAACCCTCTCGCAAAACCTCTCGATGACCCCGCCCAACCCCGCGTCCCTGATCCCTTCAATGGCGCGCCATGACGGCTGCAGCGCCTGCGAGAAACAGCAGCGTGAGAGAGACCAGCGTATCGCTTTCCCAGACCCGCATGTCGGAGACATGGATGGGCGGGTCGGCATAGAAGGCAAACCCCGCGGCGAGAACCCCGCCGATCATCGCAGACGCTGCTCCGCCCGGTCCGCCACAGAGAATGATCAGTCCGCCGATCACGCCAAGCAAGCCGCCGGCCGCCGGCAACAGGGCCCGCGGATCTCCCGGCGCCTGCGGCAGCGCGGCGAGCATCGCCGAGGGATCGGCGCCCAGACGCGTGAGGCAGGTCGAATAGATCAGCCAGAGCGAGGTTGCGATCAGGAAGAGGCCGGCAACCCGCCGCATCGCGGCGTCAGATGTCGAGCAGGAGGCGTTCGGGATCCTCGAGCGCCTCTTTAACCCGCACCAGGAAGGTCACCGCCTCCTTGCCATCGACGATCCGGTGGTCATAGGACAGCGCCAGATACATCATCGGCCGGATCACCACCTCGTTGTTGATGGCGACCGGACGGTTCTCGATGCGGTGCATGCCGAGCACGCCCGACTGCGGCGGGTTGAGGATCGGCGTCGACATCAGTGAGCCATAAACCCCGCCATTGGTAATCGTGAACGTGCCGCCCTGGAGGTCATCCATCGCCAGCTTGCCATCGCGGCCGAGCGCGCCAAGCCGGGCGATCTCGGCTTCGATCTCGGCGAGGCTCATCATGTCGGCGTCGCGCACCACCGGCACGACCAGGCCTTTGTCGGTGCCGACGGCGACGCCCATATTGTAGTAGTTCTTGTAGATGATGTCGGTCCCGTCGATCTCGGCGTTGACGTTCGGGATCTCCTTCAGGGCGGCAACGCAGGCCTTGGTGAAGAAGCCCATGAAGCCGAGCTTGACGCCGTGCTTCTTCTCGAAACTGTCCTTGTACTTCTTCCGGAGGTCCATGACGTGGCCCATGTCGACGTCGTTGAACGTCGTCAGCATGGCGGCGGAGTTCTGGGCTTCCTTGAGGCGGCGCGCGATGGTCTGGCGCAGGCGCGACATCTTCTGGCGCTCTTCGCGCGGACCCAGATTGCGGGGGGCTCGGGCTTCGGCAGGAGACGCGGGCTTCGCTCCAGCTGGACCTGAGGCAGGAACTGAGGCCGGCGCGGGGGCGAGCGCCGTTTCCGCGACATAGCGGATGGCGTCCGCCTTGGTGGCGCGTCCGCCGCGGCCGGTGCCGGGGACTTCGGACGGGCTGACGCCTGCTTCCGTGGCGATGCGCTGGACCGATGGGGCGACCTTGTCGGTGGCTTTCTCGGTAGCTTGGGTGATCGATTTCGCAGCCAAGGCAGAGGCCGCGATCGCCGGCGCGGAGCTGGGAGCGGAGATCGGGGCGGACGCCGAGGCGGCTGGCTTGGCGCCGGAAGCAGAGGCTGGCGCGGGGGCCGATGCGCCCACGCTCATCCGCGCGATGATCGCGCCGATCTTAACCGTGTCGCCTTCCTTGATCAGCTGTTCGGAAATGACCCCGGCGGCCGGCGCCGGCACCTCGATGGCGACCTTGTCGGTCTCGATCTCGGCGATCGGATCATCCTGGGCGACCTGCTGGCCCAGCTTCACCAGCCAGTTGGCCAGCGTTCCTTCGGTGACGCTTTCGCCCATCGCGGGCACCTTGATGTCCATGGTCTGTCCCGATCTCGTTTCTGGCGCGGCGGGCATCGCCGTCGCGGATGGTTTGGTCATCGGCGTCTCACGCGACACTGGCGGGGGCGCCGCCGTCGTCACACTCTCAGCCATCGGCGCACCGCGTGCGCGACCCGCGCTGATCCGGCCCAGCACCGATCCGATCTGGACCGTGTCGCCTTCTTTCGCAAGGATTTCGGAAAGCACGCCGGCCTCGGCGGCCGCGACCTCGACCGCGACCTTGTCGGTCTCCAGCTCAACCAGCGCCTCGTCCTTGGCGACCGTCTCGCCTGGCTGCTTCAGCCATTGGCCGACCGTCGCCTCGGTGACGCTTTCGCCCAGCACTGGGACCGTGATGTCGGCCATGAGTTCGCGCGATCCTGCTAGGCTTCGAAGGCCGCTTCAAGGAAGGCGGCCAGTTCTTTATTGTGCAGCGCCATGGTGCCGGCGGCGGTCGACGCCGAGGCCGCACGGCCGACATAGCGTGGCCGCTTGTGAACCGTGTCGAGCCGCTCGAGCGTTTTCTCGATCTGCGATTCGACCGAGCTCCAGGAGCCCATATTCTTCGGCTCCTCCTGGCACCAGATCATCTCGGCCTGCGGGAAACGGCTCAGCTCCTTCAGCAAGGAGGCGATCGGGAACGGATAAAGCTGTTCGATGCGCAAAAGGTAAATGTCGTCCGCCTTGCGTTTCTCACGCTCCTCGAAGAGGTCGTAATAGACCTTGCCCGAGCACATCACGACGCGGCGGATCTTGTCGTCCGGCTTCAGCGTCACCTCGCCCTTGCACTCTGGCCGCTCGGCGCCGTCATGCAGGACGCGGTGGAAACTGGAGCCGGTTTCCATATCGCTGAAGAACGAGACGGCCCGCTTGTGGCGGAGCAGGGATTTTGGCGTCATCACGATCAAGGGCTTGCGGAAGTCGCGATGGATCTGGCGGCGCAGGGCGTGGAAATAGTTGGCCGGCGTCGTGCAGTTGACCACCTGCATGTTGTCCTGAGCGCACATCTGCAAGAAGCGCTCGAGCCGCGCTGAGGAGTGCTCCGGCCCCTGCCCCTCATAGCCATGCGGCAGGAGACAGACGAGGCCGGACATGCGCAGCCATTTGCGTTCGCCCGCCGAAATGAACTGGTCGAACATGATCTGGGCGCCGTTGGCGAAGTCGCCGAACTGGGCCTCCCACATCACCAGCGTGTTGGGGGCCGTCAACGAATAACCGTACTCATAGCCAAGCACCGCATATTCCGAGAGCAGCGAATCGATGACTTCGTAGTTGGCTTGGCCCTCGGAGATGTTGTTGAGCGGCGTATAGCGCTCTTCGGTCGTCTGGTTGATCAGGTGGCTGTGGCGCTGGGTGAAGGTGCCGCGACCGCTATCCTGCCCCGAAAGGCGCACCGGGAAGCCCTCATCGACGAGCGTGCCGAAGGCCATGTGTTCGGCCATGCCCCAGTCGAGATTGGCGCCTGCTTCCGCCATCTGGCGACGGTTGGCGATGGTGCGCGCGACGGTCTTGTGGATGTCGAAGCCCTTGGGGACCTCGGTGATCTTGAGCCCGATGTCCCTGAGCTTGGCGAGCGCGACGCCGGTCTGCCCGCGCTGCTCATCGTCGAGCGGCAGGCCGAGGCCGGACCATTTGCCATCGAGCCAGTCGGCGCCCTGGGGCTTGTAGGTCTTGCCCTTCTCAAACTCGGCGTCGAGGAAAGCATCAAGATCGGCGATGATCTTGTCGACGCCCGCCTGGTCGAGCACGCCTTCCTCGACAAGCCGTTTGGAATAGAGCTCACGGGTGGTCGGCTGGTCCTTGATGCGCGCATACATGATCGGTTGCGTCATCGTCGGATCGTCGCCCTCATTGTGGCCGTAGCGACGATAGCAGAACATGTCGATGACCACGTCCTTGCAGAATTTCTGGCGGTACTCGGTCGCCACTTTCGCGGCATGGACCACCGCTTCGGGATCATCGCCATTGACGTGGAAGATCGGGGCCTGGACCTGCAGCGCCACGTCGGATGGATAGGGCGAAGAGCGCGAGAAGCTTGGCGCCGTGGTGAACCCGATCTGGTTGTTGACGATAAAGTGGATCGCCCCGCCGGTGCGATAGCCGGTGAGGCCCGAGAGCGCGAGGCATTCGGAGACAACCCCCTGGCCGGCGAAGGCTGCATCGCCATGCAGCAGGAGCGGCATCACCTTGGCCCGGGTCGCGCGCTTGTCTTCCTGCATGTCGAAGGACTGCTTCGCCCGCGCCTTGCCGAGCACCACAGGATCGACGGCCTCGAGGTGCGAGGGGTTGGCGGTCAGCGAGAGGTGAACCGTGTGATTGTCGAAGGTGCGGTCGGAGGAGGCGCCGAGGTGATATTTGACGTCGCCTGAACCGAACTCGCCGCCGCCTTGCGTGTTGCCGCCGCCGAATTCGAAGAAGATCTTGTGATAGGCCTTGCCCATCACGGCTGCGAGCACGTTGAGGCGGCCGCGGTGGGGCATGCCGATGATGATGTCATCAACCCCCAGCGAGCCGCCGCGCTTGATGATCTGCTCCATCGCCGGGACCAGCGCCTCGCCGCCATCAAGGCCAAAGCGCTTGGTGCCCGGATAGCGCTTGTGCAAGAAGCGCTCGAACGCCTCGCCTTCGGCCAGCTTCTGCAGGATTGCCTTCTTGCCCTCAGGCGTGAACGAGATTTCCTTGTCCTCGCCCTCGATGCGCGATTGCAGCCAGGATTTCTCTTCCGGGTTCGAGATGTGCATGAACTCGACCGCGAAGGTGCCGCAATAGGTGCGCTTGAGGATGTCGACCATCTGGCGCGGGGTTGCGTATTCAAGACCGAGCACGTGATCGATGTAGATGCGGCGGTCCATGTCCTCGGGACCAAAGCCGTAGGTGACCGGATCAAGCTCCGGTTGCGGTTCACGGCCGCTCTCGAGGCCAAGTGGGTCGAGGTTGGCGGCAAGGTGTCCGCGGATGCGGTAGGCGCGGATCATCATCAGCGCGCGGATCGAATCCTGCACCTGCTGCTGGATGTCGCTTGCCGCGACCACAGGAGCGCCGGCGGCGACCAGGGCTTTCGCCTTGCCCTCGATTTTGGCTTCGATCTTGGCTTTCAGGCCAGCTTCGCTCTGACCCCAATTGCCGTCGAGCGCCGAGACCAGCTCGCCATTCGCCGGTCGCGGCCAGGCCGGGTTTTTCCATTTGGGGCCACGCGCCGCCTTGCGCGCCACATCGGCAGGTTCGGCGATCGCCTTGAAGAAGGCGCGCCAGCTTTCGGGGACGGAATTCGGGTCCTCGACATACTGGGCGTGGAGATGCTCGATATAGACGGCGTTGGCGCCAGAGAGGAACGCGGTGTCGAGCATCGCCTCGTTGCCCGAGCTGCGCGCTTCGCCTGCGGTTGCCTCGATCGTCATATGCGCCGTCCTTGCCATGGAACGGTCGGACGCCTGTCGCTAAGGGCTTCGTCCAGCCGCCCGGATCGTCTTGGAATCCAGCCCCGGGCCGCCGACTCAGACGAGCCGGCCAGTTCGGGCGGGACCGTTTAACACGCTTACCGGTTAGCGCATCCTTGCGAAGGATTCATTTCGCAGTGATTACGCGCTGTTTTGACCGCTTCAGGCCCTGCCTTTCAGGACCTGCCTTTCAAGACCTCGGTCATCGTCGTTCCAAGGCGCGCCGGGCTCGGGCTGACCACGATGCCGGCCGAGCGCATCGCCTCGATCTTGTCTTCCGCCCCGCCCTTGCCGCCTGAAACGATGGCGCCGGCGTGGCCCATTGTGCGCCCCTTGGGCGCCGTCCGGCCCGCGATGAAGCCGACCATCGGCTTCTTCCGACCGCGCTTGGCCTCGTCCTTGAGGAATTGAGCGGCGTCTTCTTCGCCCGAGCCGCCGATCTCGCCGATCATGACGATCGACTGGGTCTCATCATCCTTGAGGAACATCTCGAGCACCTCGATAAAATCCGTGCCCTTCACAGGGTCTCCGCCGATGCCAACGCAGGAGGACTGGCCAAGCCCTTCATTGGTGGTCTGGAACACCGCCTCATAGGTAAGCGTGCCGGAGCGCGAAACAACGCCGACCGAGCCGCGTTTGTGGATGTGGCCGGGCATGATGCCGATCTTGCACTCGCCCGGCGTGATCACGCCCGGGCAGTTGGGGCCGACGAGGCGGGATTTCGAATTCAAGAGCCGCTGCTTGACCTTGACCATGTCGAGGACCGGAACGCCCTCGGTGATGGTCACGATCAGCGGGATCTCGGCTTCGATCGCCTCGAGGATCGCCGCGGCGCAGCCAGCCGGCGGCACATAGATGACGGTGGCGTTGGCCCCGGTCGCAGCTTTCGCCTCGGCGACCGTGTTGAACAACGGCCGCTCGGCCTTCGAGCCGTCCGGCAGTGTGCCTGTCCATGTCTGGCCGCCCTTGCCTGGCGTGACGCCGCCGACCATCTGGGTGCCGTAGGCAATGCCCTGCTCGGTGTGGAAGGCGCCGGTCTTGCCGGTCATCCCCTGGGTCAGAACCTTGGTGTTCCGGTTGACGAGGATCGACATCAGTTTTTGCCTTTCACGGCGGCGACGATCTTCTGCGCCGCGTCGTCGAGGTCGTTGGCCGAAATCACGTTGAGGCCCGAATCCTTGATGATCTTCTTGCCCAGCTCGACATTGGTGCCCTCGAGGCGGACGACCAGCGGCACCGAAAGATTGGTTTCCTTCACCGCCGCCAGCACACCCTCGGCGATGACATCGCACTTCATGATGCCGCCGAAGATATTGACCAGGATGCCCTTCACCTTGGGATCCTTCATGATGATCTTGAAGGCCGCCGTCACTTTCTCGGCGTTGGCGCCGCCGCCGACGTCGCAGAAGTTCGCCGGCGCTTCGCCATAAAGCTTGATGATGTCCATGGTCGCCATGGCAAGGCCCGCGCCGTTGACCATGCAGCCTATGGTGCCGTCGAGGGCGATGTAGGCGAGGTCCCACTTGGCGGCCTCGATCTCTTTTTCGTCCTCCTCGGTCGTATCGCGCAGGGCGACGATATCGGGATGGCGGAAGAGCGCATTGTTGTCGAAGGAGACTTTGGCGTCGAGCACCCGCACCCGACCGTTCTTCATCACGATGAGCGGGTTGATCTCGAGCATCGACATGTCCTTGCCGGTAAACGCCGCATAGAGGATTTTCGAGAGCCCGATCATGTCGGTGCGGGCCTGGTCCTTGAGCTTCAGCGCATCGGCGACCTTGGCGCCGTCGGCATCGGTGACGCCGGTGGTGGGATCGATGGTGAGGGTGAAGATCTTCTCGGGCGTCGCGTGCGCCACCTCCTCGATGTCCATGCCGCCCTCGGTCGAGCCGACGAACGCAACGCGTCCGGAAGAGCGGTCGACCAGCAGCGAGAGGTAGAGTTCCTTTTCGATGTCGGCGCCGTCTTCGATGTAGAGGCGGTTGACCTGTTTGCCGGCGGGTCCGGTCTGGTTGGTCACCAGAGTGTGGCCGAGCATCGCCTTGACGTGGTCGAGCGCCTGCTCCTTCGAGAAGCCGAGGCGGACCCCGCCCTTCTCGCCGGCGTCTGTCTCCTTGAACTTGCCCTTGCCGCGACCCCCGGCGTGGATCTGCGACTTCACCACCCAGAGCGGTCCGGGCAGGCTGTCGATGGCTTGTCGCGCCTCGGGAAGCGAGAAAATGGGGACGCCCGAAGCGACCGGCGCTCCGAATTCCTTCAGAACGGCCTTGGCCTGATATTCGTGGATATTCATGGAGATTCGCCCCTGGCGGGAGGGCCGATCCTCCGGCCCCGCGAGGCTCGCGCTTAACCCAACCGGCGCCCCAAGGCAACGCTGCGTCTTGCCGCTTTTCAGCCTGGCCGCTTTTCAGCCTGGCCGCTTTTCAAGTTGGCCGCTTTTCAAGTTGGCCGCATTTCGGCTCGACCGCTTTTCGGCTTGGCCGCTTTTGACAGCGGCCGCTGGTCAGATCGTCTGCGGGCCCGGACGATCGCCGGTCGAGGGCGGGCTCGCCGGATCCACCATCGCGCCTTCGACAACGCTGAGGCCGGCGACCGGCGAAAACGGGGTGCGTTTTGCCCTGCTTGGCCGTTCCGACACGAGAAGCCGCCAGAGATTGGCGGCCATCAGGGCGAAGTAAGCGGCGGCCATCACCAGAAAGACGCCGGGCTGGCCGAGCGGGGCGTCGGCGACGACGCCTGCGATGATCGGTCCGATCACCGATCCGGCCGCCCAGGTGAAGAGCATGCCGGAAAGCACCTGCGCAATCTGGCCCGGCTCGGAGCGGTCCATCGCGTGCGCGGCCGAGACCGAATAAAATGAGAGCGCCCCGGCGCCCCAGATCGCCGCCAGCGCCAGCGTGATCGGCCAGGGGACATGGCCGCTGGTCAGATAGAGCGCAACCGAAGCGCCCAGCGCCATCGCTCCCAACCCCGCCACCACGATCCGTCGGTCGATCCGGTCGGACAACAGCCCCGCCGGCCACTGGGTTAGCGTGCCGCCCATCCAGGCCGCGATCGAAATGAAGGTCGCCGCCGATTGGGCGTTGACCGGGTGCAGCGCCTTGGCGAAGAGCGGCAGCTGGCTCAACACGCCCTGATTGGCGATGCCGGCGACCAGGGCGCCGGCCAGAGCCGCCGGCGGGATGTCGAGGATCGCGCGCAGCGAGAAGCCGGCCTTGTCTGGCAGCACCGGTTGTGAGCGGCGCGTCGCGCACAGCGGCACCGTCGCCAGGGTCATCAAGAGGCCCGCCCAGACATAGGGTTTGAGATCGGCCGGCGCGTGATCGGCGACCAGGAGCGGTCCAAGCGACATCGTGACCTTGATGATCAGCTGATACATGCCCATCACGCCGCCGCGCCTGGCGCGCGGGGTGGAATCGGCAATCCAGCTTTCCGCCGCGGTGAACATCACCGCCGAGGCTGCGCCCTGGAGACACCGCAGCAGCGCCCAGCCGACCGGGTCGAAGACCAGCGCCATGCCGAGAATGCCGGCAGCATAGATCGCCGCGCCGGCAGAGTAGGCGCGGATGTGGCCGATGGTGCGCACGACATCCGGCGCAAACCACGAGCCCAACATAAAGCCGGTGTAGAACAAGGCCGACACCAGCCCGACGCCGAGCGCGCTTGCGCCCATGAAATCCAGCGCCAGCGGCGTCGTCACATTGAGGATGCCAGCCGCCGCCTGCAGCAGCGAGACCGCCAGGATCAGCGAGGCGACGTTGCGATAGAGCGTCATGGCGGCAGGCAAGGAACCAGGGGCAAACGGAGCGCCGTGGATACGACGCTTCGCCAGGCCCCGCGCTAAAAATCTTGTTACTGATGCAGCGGCCCCGCGTGAGCGCGTAAAACCAGCCCGACCATCCCCGCCTGCAGGCCCGGCAATCCGAGTGCGGCAACCCCAAGCGCGGCAACCCAAGCGCGGCAACCTAAACCAAGGTCAGCCGTTTGACGTCAGAGATGAACCCCGACGCCGGCCAAGGCGCACGCCACCCGATGATCAGGAAGGATGATTTCCGATGCCCGACACGAGCGGTCCCCTCGACCTCGACGCCGGCCCGGCGCTGGGTCTCAAGAACGCCTTCGGCCTCAATTCTGAAATCCAGGCGCTGAAGGATGACATGAAGACCGTGCGCGCCGACCTCGCGGCGCTGGTCGAGAAAGCAGGCGAAGTCGCCGGCGCGGAGGCCGGGCGCCAGGCCGGCAAGGCCGAGGCCATGGCCGGTGAGGCTGCAACCACCGCCGAAGCCTACCGCGACCTTCTCAAAGACAAGGTGCGCAGCCATCCCCTGGCCTCGGTCGGGGTCGCGCTCCTCGCCGGCATGGTCATCTCATCGATGAGCCGTCGCTAACCTCCTCGACCTCGAAGCCGAAAACCAGCCGCCGCTTCAAACGGCCAGGCAGAAGACTGAATCGACCCGCTGCGATCAACCCGCCGTGGAAGGGGGTCATCATCAATCGGGCGTGGATTTTCCTCTCAGGGCGGCGAGATCTAAGGCGACCAGAGCTTGAGCGACCAGAGCTTGAGCGGCCAGATCTAGGATTCAAAATCCGTCTCGATTCGGAAGTCCGGCCCGAGCGCCTCGCGCAGGCGAGCGACCAGCGCCACGACGCGCTCGCGGAAAGGCGCATCGTTCTCGTAACCGAACACCATCGGGCCAGTGTCGACTTCTCCGCCCGGATCGTGCGCCGCCAGGGCATGGTCGAAATCGACCATCAGCCTGGTGAGATCCGCGCTCAGCTCGTCGGGCAGCACCAGGCGGTCGAGGTAGACGGTGTAGCCGAACGCCGCCTTGGTGGCCTCATCCTGCGCCCACAGGCAGGCATGGACGCCCGCTTCAATGAAGAAGCGGACATGATAGCGAGGAGGAGGTTCAGACCCGGGCATATTTGTCTTGCGCCGACAACCTGTCGATCAGCTCTGCCACGAAGCGGATATGGCCGCGCAAGCGATAGAGGTCATCGGTATAACTGAGCGGCACCTGCACCATACCCGTCTGCGCCTGCATGTCGGCAAGCTTGGACCGCGCCTCGTAACGCTGCTCCGGGGTCGTCGCCGCCCGTCCCTCCGCCTCAAGCGCGCGCAGTTCGGAATACCAGACATAGATCTTGCGTCGAACGCGCCAGCGATAAAGCGGCGGCGCTGCGCGAACCAGCGGGATCAGCAGAGTGATCAGCGGGATCGCCAGCACCCAGGCGCGCTCGAGGAAGTTGGCGACGCTGAACGGGAAGAAGCGTCGCAGGATCGACGGTCCGTTCTTGTAATAGCGCGCCGCCTCGGACGAGATCGGGATGTCGACGAGCTTGGGGTTGGGGAAAACGCCGGGCGGGGACAGGTAGGAGCCGCCACTCGCTTCAGCCATCGCCGCCTCGATCAGCAGCGACTGGATCGCCGGGTGCAGGCCTTCGCGCACCGAAAGCTGGGCGACCGGCGAGATCAGCGCGACGTCGTGCTCGGGCAGGCCGCGGTCAAGATCGAGCACGCCTTCAAACAGGGTCACCTGGTCAAGATAAGGATGACGGCGCGACAGGGCGCCGGCCCGATGCATCGAAAGAAGCTTGATCCCCGGATCTCCGACCAATTCGTGGACCCAGTCGGCGGTTGCGCCAGCGACGACCATGACGGCGTCGACATCGCCCTTCTTCAGCGCCGCCGCCGCCTCCGCTCCGCCAAGCGAGACGGGCGCGTAATCGCTCGGCTTGAGGCCGGTCTCGGCCAGCAGCAACTGGGCCAGCACCCGGGCCCCCGAACCATCAGCGCCGACCGCCACCTTGTGGCCGCTCAGGTCCTTGAGATCGCCGACCGGCAGGCTCGCACGATAGAAAACCCACAGCGGCTCGTAGAACACCGCGCCCAGCGTGCGCACGCCATCGCTGCCGAGCTGGGCGGCAAGACCGGTTTGAATGATCGCGATATCGGCCTTGCCGGACTTGAGATCAGAGAGGTTCTCGACCGACCCGGCGGTGGAAAGGACTTTAGCGTCGATGTGCTGAGCCTTGAGCGCGAGCGCATAGTGCTGGGCCGCAACCGCATAGGCGCCGCCCTCGGCGCCGCCGGCGATGGTTACGGTCTTGGGCGGCGCCGGGTCGACGAACATCAACGCGACGATGATGCCGACGACCACGATGAGCAGCAGCGGCCCATAGACCCGCACGAAATCACGCATGGGAGATGTCCCCGCAAAACCGCTCGTCGGCCGACCTGAATTGGCCCGCTTGAGCTTAAGCACGGGTCGAGTCGCGCAGGAAGGGCGGGGAAATCAGCCCTCGGCTTCGCGCAGCTTTCGCCGCAATCGCCGCACGAACGCCTTGGAGCGGTTCGCAAATCCGCCGCGCGCCTGGCTCAAGCCAGGGCCTCGCTTACAATCAGGACAGAATGCAGGACAGAATACAGGACAGAATACAGGACAGAATACGGGCCAGGACCCAGATCAGGACCCAGATCAGGACCCAGGCCAGAATCCAGGCCAGAATCCAGGGTTGAACCAAGGGGACACCACATGTCGGACACGGACACGCCTACCCGCCCGCCGGCGCCATCCGGAGGCTCATCTGGAGGCGGCGGCCTCGATCTTGGGCGCTTCGTGCCGCAACGATCGTTTGGACTGAAACTCATTCTGGTCTGTGGCCTCGCGCTTCTGATGGCGATCCCGGCTGGCTTCGTCTGGGCGCTCGTCTATGCCCGCTCGAACGACGCCGCCGCCGCCGTCGCCGAGGTCGCCCAGATGCGCGGCGGACCGCAGACGCTGATGGGACCTGCGATCATCGTGCCGTTCGACCATGACGTCACCACGACGACGCCGTCCGCAGCGCCGGTCACCACCACCCTCACCCAGGATCTGGTCCTCTATCCCGAAACCGGAACCGTGAAGGCCAACCTCGTCACCGAGAAACTCAAGCGCGGCCTGCACGTAGTGCCGGTCTATACCGCCGACGCGTCCTTCGTGGCGCGTTTCGACGCCTCGCATCTTGCCGCCGCAGCGCCTGCCGGCGCCCGCATCCGCTGGGCCGACGCGCGCGCCTATCTTGGCCTCACCGACCTCCGCGGCGCCAAGGAGGCAAGCCTTAACCTCAACGGCCATGTCATCGAGCTTGCGCCCAGCGAGGCGGCGTTCAGCGGCAATCCGGGCCTCGGTCCGCGCAATGGCGGCCAGCGCCTGGTCGGCGGCCCGGTACCCTGGCTGGCCGAGACGCATGACAAGCCGTTTGAGGCGGCCGCACACCTGCGGATCTCGGGCGCCGAGCGGGTGGCGTTCGCCGCCTTCGCCAAGGACACAACCATCGATCTTGCCGGAGACTGGGCCGCACCCAGCTTCGATGGCGGCGCCTCGCCCGACACACGCCAGGTGAGCAAGACCGGCTTTAGCGCGACATGGCGCATTCCCTTCCTGGCGCGCGGGGCGGCGGGCGCCGGCGTCGATCTGTCCTTCGACACCGTGACCTCGACGAGCCCGGGCGCGACCCTGCTTGATCCCGCCAATCCCTATCAGGCGGTCCAGCGCGCCCTCAAATATGCGCCGATGTTCATCGGACTGGTCTTCCTCACCTACTTCCTGTTTGAGGTGACCAGCGGGGCCCGCGCCCACCCCGCCCAGTATGTTCTGGTCGGTCTGGCGCAGTCGGTCTTCTACATGCTTCTGCTGTCGGTCTCCGAACAGTTCGGCTTCAATGGCGGCTTTACCATCGCGGCCGTCGCAACCGTGCTGGCGCTCTCGCTCTATGCCGGCTCGGTCTTCGGCTCGCGGGCAGCGGCGATCAAGGCGCTCGGCGTCTTCGCGACGCTTTATGGGCTGATCTACGTGCTCCTGCGCACGGATGACTACGCCCTCCTGGTTGGCTCGATTGCCAGCTTCCTCGCCATCGCGGCGACGATGTGGATGACGCGCAACCTCGACTGGTATGGCGTCGGCAACCGCTCCAGCAAAGGCGCCTTGCCGAACCAGCCGTCCTGACCCCGGCGCGCTGGTTGACCCGCCGGTTAAGGGCGAAGTCCGGGATCGGCGGGTGATGATCGCGGTGTCCTGCGGAGCGTCGCTGGGCGGGCGTCGGGCGCTGAGCGGGCGTCGGCCTCTATGCCAGCGTCGGCCTCTGAACCGGTATCCCGGTGGCGCCGGCTGGCTCGAACGGGCGTTCGGGATCACCTGGAAGGATGTTCTCGACATAGTTGCGCAACTGGTCGGTGATCGCCTGGGCGTCGCCCATCATGTGCTCCCAGGGGATCTGCGGGCCGAAGGTGAGTTCGAACCGGTCGCCCTGCTTGTTCATCAGCTCGTGGAACAACGTGATGTCCCGGAGTTCGCCGTTGACCTTGACCAGTGTGTAGAAGAGCCAGGAGTTCTTCGCTCGCATGTGCAGGGGTGTGACCGGCGCTTTGTTCTTGCGCGCGAGCGAGACGGCGGTCGGGAACCAGTCCTTGTCGACGAGGCGGCCCTCGACATGGTGCGCAAGCCGTCCAGACGGGAAGATCACCAGCATGCGCTCGGCGGCGAACGCGGCGGCGGCGCGGCGCAGCGTCTCACGCGTCTTGGCCGGCGTGCGCTTGTCGGCGACCCACTCGACCGGGATGATCATGTCGGCAAAATGCCGGTTGACGCGACAGGCGTCGGCGTTGGCGAGGATTTCGATGTCCTGGCGAACCGGCTGGAGCGCCGCCAGAACGGCTGACCCGTCGGCCAGCCCGGTTGGATGGTTCGAAATCACGACCGATCGCCCGCGGCGCGGAATTCTCTCCCCGCCGAGGACTTTCACGTCGAGACCGAGCGCCGTGTCGAGATAGGCAAAGCACGCCTGACCCGAGGTGAGAGGTTTAAGTTCGTCGGCCCACCGCACCGCCTTCTTGTAATCCAGCATGGCGTAGATGATCGGCTTGACCGCCGGCCAGCTCAAATGATGCACAAAGCTTGGGCAACGTTCCTCGATCAGGATATCGACGATGTGGTCGGTGCGGGTTTCCGGGTTGAGAAACGCGGCCAGCCGCGGGTCGACGATTGCTTCAGGTTGGTCCGCCATCCGGTCTCCGCCCCCCCCAACCA
>JANMWT010000314.1:0-2166 GCA_031394145.1 Alphaproteobacteria bacterium
ATCATCACTGGCCTGCTTTTACTCCGCCACGCTGGCCTGGAATCCGACCGGCGTTGACAGCGATTGCTGTGCGGAAGACGGCCATTGGCCTCAATAGCATGATTGTCGGATGCGATCGAACCGGGACCCGACGATGACGCCTGGATCAGAGGTCGTCGCTAGCGAGGCGGAAGCACGTGGCGAAGCGTCCTTGGTCGGCGGCACTCACCCCGGCTTGCGCGAAGTGCTCCGCCCAGCCTCCGGCCACCCGTTCCCGCATATCCTGGGCGATGGCCCTAGCCTGATCAGGGCCGAGATCGAAACCGGCGGCTCCCGCAAGCGCGTTGGCGATCGTCGCGTCCCTCCCTTGAGGGCCGACGCCGAGCACGAGACGCCGCTCAAGGCCGACCTGCGGCTTGGGCACGACATCATAGAGCGGAGACAGCCGCCAGCCCTTGCCGTCGAACAGGAAGCCGTGGTTGCGCAGGTGTTCGTCGTCGTTGGTGACCAGGATGTTGAACACCATGCGCCGGAACAGCTCGTGCAGGTCGCGGCGGACCTCGGTGCCATGCTGGCGAAGGACAGCGGCGAGGTCTGCATAACTGTAGCGGCTTACTTCGCTTTCATGCGCGCCCAGCATGGTCAGACCGGATGCGAAGGGCCGCCGCTCCAGACGGTTGCTTTGGGACACCCGGTCGAACCTCTCGATCAGATAGATGTCCCGTTCGAGAACGCGTTTGAAGTCCAGCGCGGGTACGTCGAGGCCGCAAGTCGCGGCCAGGCGCATGGTTGCAAGCTCGACCCGGCATTCGGGGAAACTGTCATTGTGCGCCTGGAACTTGGCGATCCATGGCTGGCCGTCGATCTCGGTCGCTGCCTTCGGACGCGCACCGCCGAGCGACGAACCGGCGGTCAGCAACCGGCGCAGGTTCTCGTCGAGCTGATCGACGTGCTGCGCGCGCTCGGCGGCTTCGGACAACTCCTCCAGGGTGAAGTGCTCGCCCGGCGCATCGCCATCGCCCCACGGCGTTATCCGCTGCGGCCCCTCGGGCGTCGGCCCGAACGCAAGTGCACCGACCCTGTAGTCGCCCGATGCGAGGATCATATCGATGGCGTTAGGGGTACGGTCGCCCATGGCCTTGTACATCAGGTACTGGCCCCAGCCATCGGGAGCCGCATCGCGGATCCCCCCGAAGACGGCAAAGCCCTCTTCGGTCTGGAAGGTGCGGTCGGTTCCGGGATCGTGCAGAGGCAGTGCCACAGGATCGACGGGAACACGATCAGGGCGCGTGAGAAAGCGGTGCCCGTAGGCGAAGGTCGCGAACTGGTTGCGCGGCTCGTCGATCATCGTCAGCAACCCAGCCGGAACAGGACCATCCGGGAGGTAGACAAAGACATAGGTGCGCACCGTTGCCATGGCCGATCAGAAATCCAGCTCGTCGCTGCTGACGGCATGCGTTGTCTTGGGCAGCCGGGCGAGGTCTTCGCTGATACCGGCGCGGTCGCTCTCGGGCGCAACAAGCTCGGCCAGGCGCTGCGTCATGCCGAAAACATGGAGCGCGCTGGCCAGAACGGCCAGGCCTACGGTTGAATCACCGGCCTCAAGACGCTGGAGCGTCTGCACCGAAACAAGCATGCGTTCGGCCATCAACCGCTGCGGCAGCTTGCGGCGGCGGCGGGCAATGGAAATGTCCTTGCCCAGCTGCGCGATTGCGCGCTGGCTCTGGGGCGGCAGGCCGCTGGCAGCTCTTGAGGCGCGTGACATGATCTTTGCATGCCATATCATGCTAGAAATGTCAATTAAACATGATATGTCACTACATCAGGCGATTTCCTTGTCGCCGGATGCGGAGTGGCTAGGCAGGACGTGACAACGACCGCTAGAGCCGGGATTGGCGGCGATCGGACATTGCCATAGGACTCGGATCGAGCCCAGAGGCGCGGACAGTACTGAATGAACAATTTGAAACGGGATGAAATAAAGAAATTCGCATTTGCAGTAAAAAATGCCTCATCTTTCGCTCGATCCATATCTCGAACCGCTATATGATAGTCTGTACGAGGCATAAAGCGAGCCACATCCGAGATTACAATCCAAGTATCAGATTTTATATTAATTTGGGGGCTGACATAGATAGGGTTACTTGGATTACTTGAACCGCCATCGCATCAGGGCGGTCTGCATAC
>JANMWT010000372.1:0-15787 GCA_031394145.1 Alphaproteobacteria bacterium
CATCACCATGGCCAAGGCGATCACCAATGCTGCGGTTCCGATGGGCGCGGTGGCCGCTAGCCGGGAGATCTACGACACCATCCTTGCGGCATCGGAGACGCCGATCGAACTCTTCCACGGCTATACGACGAGCGGCCACCCTCTCGCCTGCGCCGCTGGCCTCGCGACGCTGGATACATTCCGCGAAGAGGGCTTGTTCGAGCGCGCAGCCAAGCTGGCGCCTTACTGGCAAGACGCCCTCCATTCGCTGCGGGATGCGCGTCATGTGATCGACATTCGGAATCTGGGGCTGATTGGCGGCATCGAACTTGAGCCGCGGCGCGGCGCGCCGACCTACCGAGCGCTTGAAACCTACCGAGCCTGTTTTGACGACGGTCTGTTGATCCGCGTCACCGGCGATATCATCGCTCTTTCACCGCCGCTGATCATCGAGGTGAGCCAAATCGACCAGATCGTCGATACGCTGCGCAAGGTGCTGAACCAGATCACTTAGGTGATCGGCCGCCCTGCCGGCTAGGCATATCCCGAACGCCGGAGCGGCGTGTCCGCGATCGGCGAGGTCCGGGCCGGACGTGCGGGCAGGATAAGCGGCGGCTGTTGCTGATCACGCCACCTCCGCTGAGGTCTCTGGTGAAGGGTCTGGCGAGCGATCACGAAGCCGTGCGAGAGCCGGCGCCGGCGCCGGCCCGATCCTGTCTTCAAAAATGCCCGCCCTTGCGGCATGATGCAGTTGGGTCGGAAGCGGATTGAACAAGAGATCCACGCCGGCAATGGAGGCCGGCAATGGAGGGAAGAATGCGAACCATGAAACGCGGCGCCTCGATCCTGGCGCTCGGAATTGCATCTGCGCTGATCGCGGGCACCGCACTTGCCCAGGCGATCGGCCCCACGTCGGGGGTCAACTTCGCTGACCCCAAGGAAGCGATCACCGGACCCAAGACCATCGCCGGGGCGACGTCCTACGTTTCGCCCTTGCCATTCTTCAAGGACCTCAAGGCCTGGGATCCCACCTACAAACCACCGCGCACCGCTGACGGCCATCCTGATCTGCAAGGCGTCTGGTCGAGCGCCTCTCTCACCACCATGACGCGCGGCGTCCAGGGCCGCGCCGGCGTCAACATCGATACGCTGGTGATCCCGGATCAGCGCATTCGCGACATCACCAACAAGGCGGGCTACAATGCCTATGCCGACGACAACCTCAAACGCACCGACCCCAACGCCGGCGTGTTCACCGACAAGAACGTCGATCGCGGCTACAACGGCTTCTGGATCGACCCAGGCTCGGAATACACCAAGGTCAATGGCGAGTGGCGCTCGTCCTACATCACCGATCCGGCCAACGGGCAGATCCCCTATAACAAGGGCGGTCGAGGCGCTGCGAGCTTCCGTGTCGATCGCCAGGCGCAGATGAACAATACCGGACCTGAAGCGCGCGGCTTTGGCGAACGTTGCCTGATCTCGTTTGGCAATCAGGGCGGACCGCCGCTGCAGAGCGCCATGTACAACAACAACATCCAGATCGTGCAGACGCCGACCAACGTCATGCTCGACATCGAGATGAACCACGACGCCCGCATCATCACGCTGGAAAAGCCGGGCCAGAAGGTTGCAGCCCGTCCCGACGCGATAAAGCCCTGGTTCGGAGACGAGGTCGGCCGCTGGGAGGGCGATACGCTGGTGGTGGTGACCCATAACCTGCATCCCCAGCAGGCGCGCGGACGGGTTCCTTTGAGCGACACGGGCAAGGTGATCGAGCGCTTCCGGCGTGTCTCGCCGGTTGAGATCTATTACCAGTTCGAGGTCGACGATCCGGTGAATTACGCTCAGGTCTGGAAGGGCGAGATGACCTTGCGCGCGTCCAAGGAGCGTGTGTTCGAATACGCCTGCCATGAGGGCAACTACGCCATGCCGGGGATTCTGCGCGGCATGAATGCGGGTCGCGACACCGCTCTGGGCTCGGAAGGCGAAGGCGGCTGAGGTCGCCTCGATCGTCGCGGCTGTGCAGAGCATAATCCGTCAGGCCCTGGGCTCGATGGGCTCGATGGGCCCGATGGGCCAGACCCTGCACGGGTTCGCGTTTGATGCAGGCGCCCAACGGGCCTGCGAGGCCTGCGAGGTCGGCGGCGTCTTGATCCCGCTCGCAGGCGAGACTTATCCTTGTGAGACACCGATCCCATGCCGCCCAAAACACTGATGCGATCGGTTGGGAACGCAGGTCAGGCGATTGCCTGGCGCCACGCTTCCGCGAGCTTCCGGAACTCTGCCTGGGTCAGCGTCTCGGCGCGGCGGGATCCATCGATGCCGGCGCGGGCGAGCAGCACATCGGGCGCAATCCCGCCAAGCGTCTTGAGCGCGGCGCGCAGCATCTTGCGGCGCTGGCCGAAAGCGGAGGCTGCGACCTTCTCTAGCGCGTCAAGATCGGCGAAGGCGTCTGCCGGCGCGAGGGGCTCGAGCACCACCACGGCCGAATCGACCTTCGGCGGCGGCCGGAAGGCGCCCGGCGGCAACACCATGGCGATGTGGCAGCGGCAGGCGCCGTGCGCCAGCACGGCAAGGCGGCCATAATGCTCATCGTCCGGCGAAGCGCAGATGCGCTGGGCGACTTCCCTCTGGAACATCAACACCATGGCGCCGCGCCATGACTGGCCTTGAGGGCCCGCCTTGAGCCAGTCGATGAGCAGCGGCGTTCCGACATTGTAGGGCAGGTTTGCGACAATCATCGCCGGCAGCGTCCCGCCGGCCGCCTTCACCAGCTCCGCCTCATCGATGCTGCGCGCGTCGGCGTGGTGGACGACCATCCGGCCGGATGTGGCCTCGGGCCAGGCCTTGAGCTCTGCTGCGAAGCGGCCGTCCATCTCGACCACGATCAGGCGGGCCGGGCCCTGATCCAGAAGAGCGCGGGTGAGCCCGCCAGGGCCGGGGCCAATCTCGATCACTGTCTTGCCGTCGACGGGGCCGCCCGCGCGGGCGATGCGGGCAAGCAGGTCGCGGTCGAACAGGAAATGCTGGCCGAGCGACTTCTTGGCTGCGAGGGGTGGGATCTCGCCCGAGCGCGGACGGCTCATGTCGATGCGGCCCGGGCGAGCGCCATCTGGTCGGCGAGGCGCAGCGCCGCAATCAGGCTGTCCGGCCTGGCCTCGCCACTGGCGGCCGCGTCGTAGGCGGTGCCATGGTCCGGCGAGGTGCGGATGAAGGGCAGACCCAGTGTGACGTTGACGCCGCCCCAGATGTCGAGCGTCTTCACCGGGATCAGTCCCTGGTCATGATACATCGCCACGACCGCATCGAAGCGACCGTGCAGGGCCTCGTAGAAGACGGTGTCGCCTGGGCGGGCGTTGGAGATGTCGACGCCCTCGGCGCGCAGCTGTTCTGCGGCAGGATTGATGATCTCGATTTCTTCTCGACCCATTGCGCCGTCCTCGCCGGCATGCGGGTTGAGACCGCAAAGGCCGATGCGGGGGGCGGCAAGGCCAAAGTCGCGCCGCAGCGCGGCATTGAGGATGCGGCCGGTCTTGGCGATCAAGTCCACGCTCAGCGCGCCGGGTACGCTGGCGAGAGGGCGATGGATGGTTGCGAGCGCGACGCGGAGGCCGCCGCCGACCAGCATCATGACTGGATGGAGCGCCTCGCCACCTTCGGAGGCGAGTTCAGCGAGGTATTCGGTGTGGCCCGGGTGGCGGAAGCCCGCCTTGTAGAGCAGCGCCTTGGCGATCGGATTGGTGACCAGGGCGGCAGCCTTCCCGGCGCGGGTGTGCTCAACCCCAAGCCGGATCGATGCGATGATGGCGGGCGCGGTTGCGAGATCCGGATGCCCGGGTTTGGGCGCTGGACCTTCGATCGGCAGGACCGGGAGCGTGCCTTGAGCGAAGACCGCCGCGGCTTCGGAGGGGTCCTTGATCAAAAAAATGCCGCCGCCGCTCTTCCCGGATGCGGCAAAGGTTCGAGCCGCCTGCGCCATGACCTCGCTCGAGGCGATGACATAGAAGGGGCGCTGGCCCTGCATGGCCTGATGGGCGCCCAGCGCAATCACTGGACCAACCCCGGCGGGGTCGCCCATGGTCACGGCAAGGGGAAGGGCGTCAGACATCGCGCCCGGTAGAGCATGAAGAGGGCCGGATGTGTAGGGTCGGCGCCGCTAGCGGCGGATGATCGTCGCTTCACGCTTGAGGTCGCGCAGATAACGGTCGGCCATCATGGTGATCTCGGTCTCGAATAGCTTGTTGCGGACCTGATCACGGGTCGGCATCGCAGCTCCCCCCGCTGCGCGTTGGCAGACGAACAGGACCGCCTTGCCGTTGGTGACGTCGATGATCGCGGTCGAGCCGCCGGCAGCGACCGGTTGCAGCGCTGCGCGGACGGTGTCCGACAGGTCCGACAGGGCGACATCGTTGAGATCGACGGCGGTAAGGCTCTTGTCGGCAGCAACCGTCTTGGCGACATCGGCGCACGTCTTGGTCTTGGCCTTGGCCTGCAGGAGGCGGATGCCGGCGTCATCGCCCTTCGCCACGATCTGTTTCAGCGTGAGCTTGGCCTCGTCCGGGTTCAAGGGTTCGCGCTTGCCGAGCAGGGCGATCAGATAGACGCCATTGTCAGTCTCGATCGGCGTCAGGAATGAGGGCGGCTTGGCTTTGTGCACCGACGCTTCGACTTCGGGGCGCATGTCCGCATCGGTGATCCAGCCGAGGTCGCCGCCTGCCGAGGCGGACGGTGCGGCTGAAAATTGCTGCGCCACCATCTCGAAGGAAGCGCCTTTTTCGATCTGCGCCTGCAAGGTGGCGGCGCGCTGCTTGGCGTTGGTGCGCGATTCAGCATCAGGGGCGTAGAGAAAAATCTCGGCGAGCCGGTATTGCGGCTTGTCGAGACTGGCCTTGGTTCGCGCCATCATCTCGTCGACCCTGAGGTCGGACACCCGCACCTGCTGACGGAAGCGGCCGCGCACAATGTTCTGCCAGGCAATGTCGGCCTTGATCTGCTCGCGCAAGGTCTGCGGGTTGATGCCGCGCGCGGCGATGTCGGAAATGAATTTTTCCTTCGAGGCGCCGTTCTGCTTGGCGATGCCTTCAAGCTGGTCGTCGATCTCATCATCGCCGATATCGTGCTCGGTCGACAGCTTGTGGAATTCCTTGAGCTGGATCTTCTCCTCGATCAGGCTCTCCACGGCGCGCTGCTGGGCCTGCCTGAGCGTGTCGTCGTCAGTCTTGCCGCCGAAGCTCAGCAGAATCAGCTGGGCCCGGTTGCGGACGTCGGAATAGGAAATGACTTCGTCATTGACCAGCACCGCGACGCCTTCAACCGCCTGGCCATGGTCGACGCCGGACTTGCCATTGGTCGCCGCCGCCGCCGCCGCCGTGCCGGTTGGCGCCGAAGCCACCTTGCTGGTGACAAGGTCAGGGCCGCCAGCGGCCGGCGGCTGCTTGCCCGCCTCCTGAGACAGCGCTGCTTGGCCGCACAGCAGAGCGGCTGCAAGACAGGTCGCGATGGTTAACTTCATGCCTACACCTTGGCTCGCCGGCACCCTGTTGGCCGGTCGGGGCGAAATCATGGCCGTACGCCGCCTTATAACCGCGGCCGGCCCAAAATAGCGAGCCATCGGCACACGGCGCAACGTCGCGGCTGCGCATCAGCTTAATGCAGGCCCCTTTCGCTGATCCCGCCCAGGCCCTTGAGGGCGAAGGTGAAGCGAATCCCCGAATTGGGCGCCAGGGACCGGTCGATCGCGCCTGTCCGCTCGTAAGTGACCGTGAAATACGAACAATCATCCTCATAAGCGACGCCCAGGGCGAGCTTGAGGTCGCGCTTGTCGGTAATGTTGCGGAATTGCAGCCCGATCGCAGACCAGTTCTTCGTCACCTTCACCGCGCCGTTGAGAATGATTCCCTGATCCTCAATGCCCGATGAGTTCTTGGCGATTCGGAAATACCGTGCGGTGCCGTTGACCCGCCAGACATGGGCGGTGGCGTCGAGATCGATCCGCGTGAAATTGAAGTCATCGTCATAACGGACGCGGACGCCCGTCGACAAGGTCGGGCCGAAATTGGCGCGCATCGAGCCGACATAATCTGACGTCTTGCCCGAGAGGTTGCTCAGCTGGTTGAAGGCAGGGTCGGCTTCTTCACGCCAGCGGCGGCCGACGACGCCGGTCACGTCAACGCCACTTCCGAAGCTGGCTTTCGCGCTCAGGCCGACAGAGGCGCGGGCCCCGCCCTCCCAGAGATCATAGTTGGAGACCGAGTTGGGCTTGAACAGGTTCGAGTCATCCGATTCCAGCAACAGGCTATCCTCGTTGGTGATGCGCGGATCGTTGGCGGCCGTGGTGCCATAGCCCACCATCGCGATCGGTTCGATCAGCAGGTCCATCGATTTGCCATGCCTGGCGAACGGCATGCTGACCTGCGCGCCGGCCAATCCGAGGAAGCGGGTGATGGTCGCGGGCTTGGATGAGGCGCCCGGCGCGACCGGAACGCCGTCGTCGATGCGATAGACATCGCCGCGGCCGAGCACGAACGGCTCGAGGACCACGCCGGGTCCGGCAATGTACTGGGCGTCCCAATTGATCGACGCTGTGGCGCGCGCGCTGTCCTTGGTCATCTGGCCGTTGGGCAGAAGCTGAGGCTGGCCGCGGTTCAACACGACGGCGCTGAAGTCGGCCGCCAGCAATCCGGCGGCGCCAAGATCATAGAGCTTCTCGGCGAACAGGGTCGGCGCAATGGTCGGCGTCTGGGCGTCGATGTCGCTGGCGCGCAGCCCCTGAACCGAAGCGGCCGCGACCTCACCATAGAAGTCTTCGGTCTGGCCGGTGGCGAAGAGCTGGCTGATCAGCTGGCGCGGCTGGCTGGTGAACAGGCCGTGGCGGTCGTTCTCACCCTCGATGTCATAGCGGCGATCATAAAGGTCGTCGGTCTGGCGCTCGACGCCAAAACCCCAGCGCCAGTCCTTGTTGATGGCAAACAGGCCGCCGCCATAAAGATGGCTGCGCCAGGTCTTGTCGCCGAACTTGTCGCCCTTGGACGTGAACTCCTGTTCGTAGGTCGTGCTGCCATCGAGCTGGAGATAGCCGGAGAAGAACCGTTTTCGATAGGACAGCTTGAGCAGCGGGTTGACCTGCTCGGCGACCATCGGACCGATGGTGAGGTCCTGCGAGGGAGAGATCGCCCAGTAATAGGGTTGCTCGTAGAAGGCCCCGAGTTTGGACGACAGACCGAGGTCAGGCACCAGCAGTCCCGAGCGGCGTTCGGAAGACGGGTCGGGGTGGGCAAAATAGGGCAGGTAGAGAACCGGTACGCCTTTGATCTCCAGGACCGCGTCCTGGTAGGTGATCATCTGCGTGTCCTGATTCTGCACGGCGCGACGCGCGCGCAGCGACCAGGTCGGCGCCGTTCCTTCCTCTTCGCAGATCTGGCAGCTGGTGTAGATCACCTGCTCCAGCGCATTGCGTGTCGAATCGCTGCGGACCGCCGATGAGGCGGTGGCGGTGCCTGGGGCTTTGCCAGGCATGCGCGTCGAAAACCGGGTGGCGAAGCCGTTGGTGAAATCCTGATCGACCTCGATCTCGTCGGCAAACTCGGTCGCGCCGGCGGCGTCGGAGATCTGGACATTGCCCTGCGCTCGCAGGGTCTGTTTGCCGCGATCGTAGATCACCCGGTCAGCGAGCAGCATCCGCGTGCCGATACGCACTTCAACATTGCCATCGGCGGTGACGATGTCCGGGCTTTTGTCCTGATCAATCCGGTCCGCGTGAACGATCACGTCCGGCTTGCGCGCGGGCGCTGCAGGCGGTGTCGGGGCCGTGGCGGGGGCGGCCGCAGGGCCGGGGGTCTGCGCCTGGCTCGACAGGCCAGCTGTCAGCGCGACCATGGCGGCGGAGAGCAGGAAGGTCTGGCGAAACACGAACAGGACTCCCTCGCCGACGGGCCACGCTCTCCAGCGTCAAGACCGATACGGGAAGGCGGGCGGGGCGTCCAGAGCGCCGGCGGCTTTTCGCGACCCGACAAGCAGTTGATATCGGGCAGCTTTTGGACGGGCCAAGATTACCATGCCGGAGTGTGTCGCCCGCGCCGTCTGGTCGTGGGTCAACGCTCCTCACCCAGAGGACCGAGATCAGAGGGCCGAGATCAGGGCGTCAAGCTCAGGGCGTCAAGCTCAGAGCGCCCGGCTCAGCCGTCCTCGGCATGGGCGATCACGGTCAGCACCGCGAACAGGGCGATCAGCGGAGGACACCAGGCGGCCGCTTCCGGCGAGGTCGCCCCTGAGGCCGAGAGGTTCGCCGCCATCTTGTTTGCGAAATAGAGCAGGAAGCCGGTCACCGCCCCCGCCCCGATGAGGCGCGACAGGCCGCCCGAACGCGCCAGCCGCAGGCAGAAGACGGCGCCGATCAGCGCCATCGCCACCATCATCACCGGCAACGCCAGCAAGGTGTGAAGCTTCAGCACATATTGGTCGACCTCAAGCCCCGCACTGCGGGTCTGCCGGATGAACTGCGGCAGATCCCAGAACGGGATGGTCTTCGAGGACGCAATCCGCGACAGCAGTGTGTCGGGCCTCAGGCTGGTGGGCAGCGCAAGCTTGTCCTCGCGTCGCACATCCCCGCCCGGGCGGTTCTCGATCACGCTTTCGAGCTGCCAGAAGCCCGGGACCAGGACGGCGCGCTTGGCGTCGATCCGGTAGGCGAATTCGCGTTCACCGCCGGCGCCGAGGCGGAAATAGTAGAACGTAACGTCTTCGAGCGCCTCGGCGCGGCCGACGATGCGCTTGGCGCTGATGATCGCCTGGCCTTCCTGGTCGGCGGGCTTGGTCTGTTTGCCCGCATCCGCGCCCCCCTGGCTCAACCAGACCCCGTCGCGCGCATCCGTCGCGGCGGTGGCGACCGAATGTGTGTCGAGGAGGGCTGCCCGCTTGTTCTGGAATTCGAGGGTGGACCGGGTCGCCAGGGGGTCGAGAATGGTCACCATGAAGATGCCGGTGACCAGCGCCAACGCGATGGCCGGTCCAAGGAAGCGCCAGGCCGAAACGCCGGCGGCGCGAATGGCCGGGATCTCACTGCGCCGGCTCAGGCGAGAGAAGGTCAAGATTGAACCCACAAGCATGGCGAACGGCAGCGTCTCGAGCACCAGCCGCGGCATGTCGAGCAGGGTCAGCGAAAACGCCGTTCCGATGCCGATTTCGGTTCGGCTGCCGACCGTGCGGATCTGCTCGACGACATCAACCAGCACGATCGCCAGCATAATAATGCTGAGCACAAGCAGCAGGCTCGCGAGGGCTTCGCGAAAGATATAGCGCTGAATGCGGCCGGCGATGACCATCAGGCGGCTCCTTTCTCGAGGCCGCGCGGCGGTCGCCGCAGCCCGCTGCTGGAGATGCGTTTGCCGCGCGCCGGCTTCATGAAGTGCAGGATCGAGACGACCAGCATCGCGCCGATCGGCAGGCCATATTGCAGCGTGTTGAGTTTTGGATCGTCACTGCCGGCTGAGGCCGCAGCGAAGGCCAGCAATCGCAACGTCAGCGCCGCAGCGGTGGCGGCGCCGATCCGGGAGGAATAGCCGCGGCGATTGAAATCGCCGCCCAGGACCGCGTAGATGGCGATCAGCGCCATCGCGATGTCGAGCAGCGGCGCGGCGATGCGCGAATGTCCTTCGGCCAAAAGCCGCTTGGTGTTGGCGTTGTCGTAGAAGTTGGTCATGTCCGGATAGAATAATTCCGGCAGATAGCGATCGGATTCCTTGAGGATCACCGATTTCTGGTCGCTGACGAACGGGGCGAGGTCAAAGGTCGACTGGTCGAACTTCAGCATGTCGAGGGTGCCGCTGGCGTTGAGCTGCTCGACATGGCCGTCCTTCATCACGATCGCCGGCGTGCCTTCCATCTGCGCGATGTAGCCGGACTTGGCGATGTAGGTGGAGACCTCCGCCGGATTGCGGCTGTCGGCGATCAAAAGGTCGCGCATCTGTGAGCCGTTCACCTGCCGGGCGAAGGTGGTGAGGCCATCAGAGGTGTGCATGAACTGGCCTTCGCGCACCAACGAAGAGGCGATGTCGGTCGAGGCAGTCGAGAGCGTGTCGCGGATCTGCCGGTAGGCGGCCGGCTGCACCCAGAGATTGAGGGCGAGGTGGAGGATGGCGGCCAGGACCGCGAGCCGCATCACCGGTGAGGCGACCCCCCAGTTCGACATGCCCGAGGCCTGGGCGACGACGATCTCGTTCTCGCGGTGGGCGATATTGAGAGCGCCGGTTATCGCGACGAAAAGCGCGATCGGCATCAGCAGTGAAATGATCTGGGGCGCCCCCAGGACCGAGACCCACAGGTAAATCAGAAGCGACTGGCGATTATCGACGATCAGGTCTATCTGATCGAGGCCCTTGGTCAGCAGTGCGATCAGAGCCAGACCGCCGACGATCGCCAGCAGGGTCCGCAACATGTTCCGGAAGAGATACCGTTGAAACCCCAACATGCAGAAACCTGGTGACGGCCCCCGTCCGGAACGGCGCAGCCGGTGTTGCGCCAGTGCTAACGGCGCCGGGACCTTTCGTCGATCACATTATGTAGCCATCTTGCAGGTCGGAATCCTCCCCAATGCAGATCAAGTTCACCGCTGAACCCGCCGGCGACGCGCTCGCCTATTTTGCCTTCGAGGGCGAAAAGGGCGTTGAATTCGCCGCGGGCGTCGACAAGCCCGCCGAAGCGGCGTTTCGCCGCGCCATGACCGCAAGTTCATTCAAGGCAAGCGCCGGACAGTCTCTCGAGATTTTGGCGCCGGAATGGAGCGATTCGGCGCGGGTGATCCTGGTCGGCATCGGCAAGAAGAAGTCGCTCAGCGACATCACCTGGCAGAAGGCGGCGGCCGGCCTGGTGAAAAAGCTGCTGACCTCGGGCGCCAAGGCGCTGTCGATCGTCGGCGCCCCGGACCGCATGGCGGCGGCCAACCTCGCCTTCGGAGCGCGTCTTGCCGGCTATCGCTTCGATCAATACCGGCTGACCCTGAAGGCCGAGAAAAAACCGACGCTGGCAAGCGTCTCGGTGGTGACCGATTCTGCCGCCGGCGCCCGGTCGGATTTCGCCCCGCTCGGCGCCCGCGCCGAAGGCATCGAACTGGCGCGTGATCTCGTCTCGGAGCCGCCAAACATCCTCCACCCCGAAAGCTACGCCGATCGCATCGCCAAGCTCGCCGAGGTCGGCCTCGAAATCGAAGTCCTCGACGTGCCGGCGATGACCAAGCTCGGCATGGGTTCATTGCTCGGCGTTGGTCAGGGCTCGATCCGCCAGTCGCGGCTCGTGGTGTTGAAGTGGATAGGCGCCAAGGACAAGAAGGCTGCCCCGATCGCCTTGATCGGCAAGGGCGTCACCTTTGACACTGGCGGCATCTCGCTGAAGGCGGGCGCCGGCATGCAGGACATGAAGGGCGACATGGGCGGTTCAGCTGCAGTCGTCGGAGCCATGCTGGCGCTGGCCAAACGCAAGGCGAAGGCCAACGTCGTCGGCCTCGTCGGCCTCGTCGAGAACATGCCGGATGGCAATGCCCAGCGCCCGGGCGACATCGTCAAGGCCGCCGCCGGCAAGACGATTGAGATCCTCAACACCGACGCGGAAGGCCGCCTCGTTCTTGCCGATGTCCTCTGGTATGCGCAGAAGAAGTTCAATCCGAAGGTGATGATCGATCTGGCGACGCTGACCGGCGCCATCATCACCTCACTTGGCCATGAGCATGCCGGCGTGTTCTCGAACAATGACGAGCTCGTCGAGAAGCTGACCGCTGCCGGCAAGGCCGAAGGCGACCCGATCTGGCGCCTGCCGCTCGGACCGGGATATGACAAGCAACTCGACAGCGATGTCGCCGACATGAAGAACATCGGGGCCGGCAATGCCGGCTCGATCACCGCTGCACAATTCCTGCAGCGCTTTGTCGATGACGGCCGAGCCTGGGCCCACCTCGACATCGCCGGCGTCGCCTGGAAACCCGGCAATGACAATCCGATGGAGCCGGTCTGGGCGACGGGGTGGGGCGTGCGCATCCTCGATCGTCTGATCGCCGATAATTACGAGGATTGAACTTGGGCGTCTCTGCGGAGTGGTGGTTCTACCACATCGAGCACACCTCGCTCGACGCGGCGATCGGCCCGCTCCTGGAAAAGTGCCTGGAGCGCAACTGGCGCGTGGTGATCGCCGGGACCGAGGAGACGATCGGCCGGCTCGAGACCGCCCTCTGGACCTGGCGGGACGACAGTTTTCTGCCGCACGGACGGGGCCGGACAGACCCGCGCAAGCAGCCGATTTTGCTCTCGACTACGGCCGATCCCGCCAATGGCGCAAAGGTCGCCCTGCTGCTCGACGGCTTCGACGCCGACGGCTCGAAATTCGATCGCTGCATGGTGGTGTTCGATGGCGGGGATGAAGCCAGCCGAGCCAAGGCCCGCCTGCAATACAAGGCGGCGAGCGATGCCGGCGCGATCGCCAAATACTTCCAGCAGGAACAGGGCGGCGGCTGGAGCGAAAAGACGCCGGCCAGAAAGCCGATCGATCCGCCTGCGGACTGACCTCGCTTTCGGCTTGCCGCAGCTGCGAAGATAATCTTGGCGGCCCTGTTGAGACCCGCCGCCGCCAAGGCTATAGGGGCCTCCCACGATTTGTTGATAGCCCCCGCGTAAGGACGTCCCATGCCCGTGCAACGCACGCTTTCGATCATCAAGCCGGACGCCACCGCCCGCAATCTCACCGGCGCCGTCAACGCCGTCTTCGAGAAGGCCGAACTGCGCATCGTCGCTCAGAAACGCGTGCGGCTCACCCGCGCCCAGGCCGAGGGCTTCTACGGCGAGCACAAGGCGCGCGGCTTCTTCGGTGAACTGGTTGATTTCATGACCTCGGGACCGGTGGTCCTGCAGGTCCTCGAGGGCGAGAACGCCGTCGCCAAACACCGTGAAGTCATGGGCGCCACCGACCCGGCCAAGGCCGCCGACGGCACCGTCCGGAAGCTCTACGCCCAGTCGATCGGCGAGAACTCGGTTCACGGTTCGGATTCTGAAACCAGCGCCGAGCGTGAGATCAACTTCTTCTTCGCCTTGAGCGAAATCGTCGGCTGAGGGCGGGGGCGCTTTCCCCGACGCGACCTTGACGTTGCCGTCATCCGGCCTGACGCATTGCAAACATGCGAGGAGCCGACATGACTGACACCGTAACCGTCACCCAGGCCGATGGCGTTCTCGAAATCCTGTGGAACCGCCCGGACAAGAAGAACGCGCTCAGCCAGGCGATGTACGCCAAGGCGTCGGATGCGCTGGATGCAGCCGCGAAGGACAAGTCGGTGCGCGTCGTGCTGCTCGGTTCGACCGGCGAGACCTTCACCTCCGGCAATGACCTGGCGGACTTCGCCGCCGCCAACGCCAGCGCGGGCAATGAGCCGCGCCAGTCTGGCCGGTTCATCGAGACGATCATCGCATTCGAGAAGCCGGTCGTCGCCGCCGTTCCCGGTCTCGCGGTCGGCGTCGGCACGACAATGCTGCTGCACTGCGACCTAGTCTTTGTCGCCAAGGACGCGAAGCTGACCGTGCCCTTCGTCAATCTCGGGCTGACGCCGGAAGCCGCCTCATCGATCACACTACCAGCGCGCCTCGGTTACGCCCGCGCTTTCGCTATGTTCGCTCTCGGCGAGGCGCTGACCGGCGAGCAGGCGGCCAATCTCGGCTTCGGCAACATGGCGCTTCCCGCCGCTGAGGTGATGCCGGCCGCGCGCAAGGCCGCTGCCGCGCTGGCGCAGCGACCCGTCGGCGCGGTGATGGCCACGAAGAAACTGATGCGCAATGCGCTCGCGCTCACTGCCCGGTCGCATGAAGAGGGAAAAATCTTCGGCGAGCGTCTGAAGTCAGCGGAGGCGAAGGAAGCTTTCACGGCGTTCCGCGAAAAGCGCCCACCGGATTTCTCGAAAGTTTAGAACCAACACACCCGCGCAAGTCGGGGATAAGGGGACGGACACATGAAACATCTCGCGACGTTATGTCTTGCGCTGACCATGCTCGGACAGAGCGCGGCGCTCGCTCAGGCCCCGGCCGCAGCGCCGGCGACTGAGAAGGCCAAGGCGGCGAAGCCGGCGCATATCATCATCTACGGCGCCGAAGGCCGGCGGTCGGAGCGCATCGTCTGGTTGTGCGAGGAACTTGGACTTCCCTACGAACTTCACTATCGGCGCGGCGATGTGGCCGGATCGTTCGAGGACATCCGCAAGGTCAATCCGGGAATGGCGGTCGCGCCGACGGTGATTTACAACGGCCGCACGTTGATGGAATCTGGCGCAATCATCCAGACGATCCTGGCGCGCGAAGGCAATGGTAAGCTCGTGCCACCCGTGAAGTCGGACGACTTCGAGAGCTATCTGCTGTTCATGAACTACGCCGAAGGCACGATGGCCGCCGATGTCGTGGCGGATTATCGCGTGGCGCGCGCGACGACGAATCTCGCCCCACGCGGCGGCAAGGAAACCGACGGCCAGCGGTCGCTGCATTACGCCGACGATTTCCTCGCCACGCATCCCTATTTCGGCGGCAAGGCGTTCACCGCGGCCGACATCATGATGGTGTTTCCGATCAGCTACGCCATCCGCATGAACGTGGCCGACCCCGCTCTCTATCCCCACATCGCCGACTGGCAGAAGCGGGTGGAGGATCGCCCGGCGTTCAAGCGCATGCTGGCCGCCGCCCGGCCGGATGGGCGCGTCAGCCCGCCGCCATCGCTGAAATTGCCGTAGCGCGCCAGCGCGGCACGGTCAGCGCGGCACGGTCAGCCGCACGACATCGCCCTCAACGTCCACGCGTTCGAATTGGCTGAGCCCATCCCAGCCCGCCGCCACGGCGGCGACGCAGCGCGGATAAAGCAGATGCTCGGCCTTGAGGACGCGGGCGGCCAGGGTCTCTGTCGTGTCGCCTGGCTTCACATCGACTTCGGCGCGGCCGATCACCGGGCCCTCATCGACGCCTGCCGTGACGAAATGCACGGAGCAGCCGTGCACCGGGTCGCCGGCCGCCAGCACCTTTTCATGCGTGTCGACGCCGGGATATTTCGGCAGCAGCGAGGGGTGGATGTTGATGATGCGTCCTTCAAATTGTTGCACGGCAAATTCGGAAATGATGCGCATATATCCGGCACAGACGATGAGGTCGGGCTGAACGGCGGCGATCGCGGCGAACATTTGCTGATCGAATGCTGCACGAGACGCACAGTCCTTGGGCCGCAGCGCCGTGACCGGAATGCCGTATTGCATTGCCTTTGCAATCGCGTCGCAATCGGGCTTGTCGGAAAACACGCCGACGATTTCGCAGGACAATACGCCCTTGCGTTGTGCATCGATCAGCGCAAGCAGATTGCTGCCGCGACCGGAGGCGAGCACGGCGACGCGAAAAGGGCTCAGGGTGAAATTTCGCACGGCACGCGAAAAGGGGTCAGAGTGTGTTTCGCGGGCATTTCGCATGATTTATGCCAGGTCTTGCAGCGCGAAATTCACCCTGGCTCCTTTCGGTCAACCGATGTGCACGCGCTCGGCGCCGTCGGCTTTCACCACGGCGCCGATGGGGCGATGCGCCAGGCCCATGCGGTCGAGGTCGGCACTCACGGCGGACACCTGCCCGGCCGCGACCACCAGCACGAAACCGACGCCGCAGTTGAATGTCCGCCACATTTCCGGCGCCGGCACTGCGCCCTCGCGTTGCAGCCAGTCGAACACCGGCGGCAGTACGATCGAAGAAGCCTCGATGTCCAGGCCGAGGCCATCCGGGATGACACGGATGATGTTCTCGGTCAGGCCGCCGCC
>JANMWT010000387.1:0-1742 GCA_031394145.1 Alphaproteobacteria bacterium
GGAAGTCGAGCGCCATGCCGGCGAGTGGATGATTCCCATCAACCACCACTTTGTCATCGGTCCCCCCTGTGCCTATATGACATGAGACACCTACCTTCATGCATTTAGAGTAGAAGAGGTAGGTTTCCATGATGAATGAACAAATGAAAGCGTCGATGAAAGGTCTTGAAGTTGTTGTGAGGAAGGACGCGCTGGAAGGAGCCCGTAGGGCGACTGGAAACGCGTCCTCCCTCGCGCCGCCGGCGCGTTCGCTTGCGCCCGACGCGGAAGTGGCCGCCACGGCAAAACGGCGACGCTTCTCGGGTGGCGAGAAACGCCGCATCCTGGCCGCCGCGGATCGCTGCAGGCAGCCAGGCGAGATCGGCGCGCTGCTGCGTCGTGAGAGGATCTACTCCTCGAATCTCACCACCTGGCGCAAGCAGTGCGAGGCCGCCGACCTCGCCGCTCTGGCTCCGAAGAAACGCGGGCGCAAGAACGATCCTGCTTTGGTCGAAGCGCGGCGCATCGGGGAACTGAACAAGGATATTGATCGCCTGCGCCGCAAACTCGCCCGGGCCCACCTCATCATCGACGTTCAAAAAAAACTCTGTACCTTGCTCGGCCTGCCGACGGCGGACGACCCGGAAGGGGAATTTTGATGGACGCCGTTAGCGTGTTAGCCCCCGACCTCGGACTCGTTGCTGCATGCAACGCCATGAATGTCAATCGCGCCAATGTCTATCGCGAACAGGTCCGGCAGCGCGGGCCGCTGGTCCGGCCGATGCCGGCGCCCCGACCCCGTCCGCCCTTGGCGTTCAGCGATCCCGAGCGGCAGGCGGTGCTCGATGCTTTGTACAGCGAGCGCTTCGCCGACGCCGCCCCCGCCACGGTCTACGCAACCCTACTGGACGAAGGTATCTATTTGGGTTCGGTGCGCACCATGTACCGCCTGCTCGAAGCCTCCGGCCAATCTTGCGAGCGGCGCCGTCAGTCCGTTCATCCCGGCTACGTCAAGCCCGAGCTGCTCGCCACTCGACCCAACGAGGTGTGGAGTTGGGATATCACCAAGGTCAGGGGCCCGGCGAAGTGGACTTGCTTCCACCTTTACGTGATCCTCGATATCTTCAGCCGCTACGTCGTCGGCTGGATGATCGCGCCACGCGAAGCCAGTGAGCTCGCCGAGCAATTGATCGCCGAGACGGTGGCCAAACACGATATCGCTCCTGGCACGCTCACCTTGCATGCCGACCGCGGCTCCAGCATGCGCTCCAAACCCGTCGCGGCCTTGCTGGTCGACCTCGATATCACCAAGACCCATAGCCGGCCTCATGTCTCGGACGACAACCCGTATTCCGAGGCGCAGTTCAAGACCTTGAAATACCGTCCCGACTTCCCTGAGCGATTCGGTTGCCTCGAAGACGCTCGCGCCCACTGCCAATCGTTCTTCCCGTGGTACAACGCCGTCCACCGCCATTCAGGCATCGGCTACATGACCCCCGAGACCGTCCACTACGACCGCGCCACGGCGCTCACCCAGGAACGCGCTGATACCCTCAGCGCGGCCTTCCAGGCCAACCCCATCCGCTTCAAGGGCAAGTTCCCCAACCCGCCGAAGCTGCCAACCGCCGCCTGGATAAACCCACCCATGAAGGAGACCACAGCCCCCCCGAATAGCGCTCGACACTAATTAAATCAACTCCGGTGTCTCAATCTCATTGACACGTTCCGCTGCCACGATGGCTTGCTGCGTGGCGAGGGGCGGG